>CAYXJG010000079.1:0-6100 GCA_964465285.1 uncultured bacterium | reverse complement strand
TGACCAGAAATACAGACTGACCAGAAATACAGACTGACCAGAAATACAGACTGACCAGAAATACAGACTGACCAGAAATACAGACTGACAATGCTTTGGGTTATTCGGCTTGAGTTCTGAATGCCGGGTCAGGTACAGCCCGATTCGATACTCAGAACTCCTTTTCAGGAATTGCACAGGATTCCCACACTGGAGTCTGCGGTTTAAAGAAGATTCTCAGGAGCAAGAATAAAATACTTTGAACCAAATTGGGTAGAGCGGCGCGGCGGTGCTGCACCGCCCTACCCAAAACTGGATTTTATTAATCCCTAATCCTTAATCCTTAGAGAAGGGCAGTAGTCTGCTTCACGCTGCGATCCTCTTGGAACCCTATTTTTAGGCGAGCCCCATGCCCATTGCATTGTAACGATATAAAACTGAGTTTTCCCTGAAATTCTCCTTGATATTACATAAAGCATCACAGGGAATAATTGCCTCCGTTTTAGAAATCCGTTTTAGAAATCCGCGGGGCACATAGAAATCCTATTTGATTCCTGAAAATATTTCTGAAGGTGGGGGCGGGCGCAGCCCGCCCCCACCTTCAGAAATCAAATAGGATCGCTTAGTTACAAAAACGCCTATTTCTCGCAATATTGTGAGGTTCTGGTAGTTCTAGGGAATACTGAAATCATGATTTACTTATCGTTTGCTCACATCGATTAGCCTAGCAATCCATCAAAGCAACAGGGTCTCACTGGGGTGGTGCGCGTCGCGAGCCACACTAACGAGGTCACTGAGCAATGTTTGCCTGACGAACTACTAGCAGCCTTGGGAAGTCTTAGAGCACTAAGGTGATTCAAGTCAGCAGGTTCAACACTGTTTTAGAGCAATCCCCTGTATGAGCCTTATAATAAGCGGTTGAACGCTAAGTGCTTAAAGTGCTTATTAGAAGACTCACCAGAGTTTTTGGTATAAGAAACCCGTGGCTGGGTTTTCGTACAGGTTCCGAAGCCTGTATTGGGTTTTGCAATAAGTTCAATCGAAAAAAGGAAAGATGAGGTTAAATTAAGAGTTGGAAGCAGCAGAGGTCTTGCGGATAACATGGCGATAGGCAACACTGGTCTCACGTTTGTATATTTGTCCTAGCAGTCATGGGCATTTTCCTGGTTAGCTATTTTGGCCCAAATAAGAGATGTGGTTCCAACACATAAGTACCTACGCAAAATTAATTGGACGTCATTTTCCTGGAGGCATCCTCCTCAAGGGAGTGCCCCTGGGAAAATGCGTCCATGATTTTGCCCAATGACTTATTGAGAGCGATCCTAAATTACACAGGCCAAATAGCTGGGGTCGGGCATTCTGGGCATCAAATTTAGATCCCGTAGAGTCAGGTTTGACAAAATGGCGCTTCGTAGAGTTTGTATATGCTCTTCCTGAGCATTGTCCACAATGAAGTTAGCGGTTATGTCATTCAAACCAAGTCGTTTACCATAGGCACAAGAGAGGAATGTCAGCGTGCTGTATTTAGCGGAAGTACAGAAGAAAGCAAAGATTCTGGGAACAAGCAAAGTAGAATTTAAGCTTCTGGCCTGTCAGCGCTCTGAACATAGCTGGAGTGCTGTTAGTGAAGAATTAGTGAGTGCTCCAGACGATGTGCCTCAAAATAGCGGAGCGCTGGTTCTTGTCGATTTGAGTGCCAGCCGCCAGGTGCAGCGCTACTCGGATGCAGGCCGACAGCTTGTTAGCATTCTTCAAAATTTTTCCCGACTGCAGGATAAGTTTAAAACTCAGGAAGAAGAGATTGAGCAGTGGAAGCAATCGCTCACTTATCAAAGCCAGGAGTTAAACCGTCGGGAAATGGAAATGGAAGCCCGGCAAGAGCAGCTTCAGCAAATGGAGGAAGACTTTGAAAAATTAGAGCAGCAGCGCCGTGAAATTGAAACGGCTCGGGAAGAAGTCAATCAGCTCCAGGCAGAATTTCAGCGTAAAAGTGAGGAACTGGAAGGCGCTTGGGCGCATTTGAACGGTGAACAGCGACGACTTGAAGAACAAAAAGATGATATTCAAGGGGCCGCTGGTCTCAGCGCCGAGCAAACAGCCCACCTTCAGGATATTGTAAACCGCCTTTCGGGGGCGATCGCCCCGACGGATGATGTTCGCGCACAATTGAACACCGCCTTCGAACTTATCAACAGCCAGCAGGCTTCTCTGGACGAGCAGTGGCAGTCTCTTGAGCACGAGCGCAACGAAAACCAACAGGCCCAAGATGAGTTCGACCGCCAAAAGCAGAAGCTTTATGACCGCTGGAACGCCTGGCATGAAGCTCAAGCGATTTGGGTTGACGCAAAGGCAGCCCTGGACGCGAAGCAAAGCATGATTGCGCTGAAGCAAGAAGTATTGGATAACTTAAATCAGCGCCTCCAGCAGCAGGGAGAGTTAAAGAACCGATTGGTAACTATCACCAACGATGCTGGCGTAGCGACCGTCAGTGACAAAGTTGATGTCAAGGCTTTGGAAGAGATGCCCATTACTCAACTGCAGGCAACCGTTCAGAGCCTGCGGCAGGAATGGGAAAAGAACTCTCGGTTTGTCAGCAGCCAGGAAGAGGAACTGACCCTCCAGCAGCAGGAGATCGAAAAGATTAAATCTCGCATGAATGAAGCCAGTGAATATGATCGGCTGTCCCTAGAAAACGAACTGTCAGATGAGCAGGAAAGTTATCGCATGCTCTATGAAACCCTGGTAGGCCAGCGGCGCAACCTCCATGAGCGCGAAGCTGTCCTGCGGAAACACGAAGCGATTCTGGCACGGCGTGAAGGGTTGCCCATTGAAGACGGTCAGGGCAGTGATGTGGATTTGGAGCCTGTCATTAGCCAAATCACTGAGTTAGAGAGCCAGTTGTCCGAAGAGGTCGCTGCTGTGCAGCAGCACATTTCACAGCTCCAGGCCGAGGCATTGGATCAAGAGACTGACGTGAACCAGAAAGCTAACGAGCAGAATGATTTGCTGAACCAGCTCAAACAGCAGGAACAAGAGTTTCAGGATTGGCGGGCGGCCATCGCTGAGCGGTGGGGAAATATTAACAAGGCTCAGCACGTGTTGGACATGTTCCAGACTGGTGTCAATGCCGTTAGAGAAAAGCTGGAGGCGATTGAACAGGTAGCAGGCAAGTTTCAGGAAACTAGCGATTACCAGCTCCAGTCAATCAGCGAGATGCAGCAGGTCGTCCAGTCGTTGTCTGCTGACTCTCCTCAATTTGCCATTTCCCAAGGATAAGGGACGTGTCTCAGTAAAGCCTCACTACAAAGAGCAGCGGCCTGCTCCCACCGCCCTTCTATTTCGATTTTTTTAAGGAACGAAAATTAAACATAGCGGTGTGCAATTGGTTCAACACACTGTACTTAATGCGCTTGCACAGCGCTATAAAATTGGGCTCAAGCACGGCTTGGCGAAGTTCTCAAATTCACAACGCAAAACCCCTATTTTTGCCCCTAAACCGATATAAGTGAGCGCCTATAGGGCGCGAAGTTTTCCAAAATGAGAATGGCTGCTATTTTTGCGTGAAACTTGCCAAGTCGCATCTTTACGGAACTATTTAATCTCAATCCAGTCGCCATAGACGCAGGCGATCGCCCCTCCAGGGAACGGGTCGGTCTGGCTGCGATTGGGTGCCGTGAGAAGGACGGTTAGCTTTTCAATGTGCTCAAAGGTGGGAGCTTTGGGCAAGAGTATCAACAGGCATCGTCGCATCACGCGCCGCTGGAGACTCAAGGGTTCAGAGTGGAGAACTTGGCGGTTGATGCGTAGGGAAGGGCGATCGGAGATTTTGGATTTTGGATTTTGGATTTTGGATTCAGGGGGGATGGGTTGTGTCGTTTCGACAGCGGTGTTGAACAGGCGAGTTGCTTCTGTCTCCAGATAGTCCACATCGGCTTGCATGACTTCGGCAGTTGTGGCTAAGACCCCTTCGAGATTGGGATTGAAGTGTTGCTTTAGATAGGGAAGGATGTCCTGGCGGATGCGGTTGCGGGCATAGCGCAGATTGGTATTGGCAGGGTCGTCCCAGACGGGCAGGCGTAAGTTTCGGCAAAACTCACCTGTTTCCGTGCGGGTCACATCCAGCAACGGGCGCACCAGGGTAATGCCAGGCACAAGGGGACGGCTCCAGGTTAGGGCCGCGAGACCGTCCATACCACTGCCCCGAAACAGGTTGTAAAGCAAGGTTTCGGCGCGATCGCTCGCTGTATGTCCCGTGATGATGTGCGTAAAGTGGTGGATTTGAGCGAGATTGGTGAGGGCATCATAGCGCCATTGCCGAGCCGTTGCTTCCCGGTCATCCTCCGCAACATCATTGGGGGCTATGGCCAGATGAAAAGGGAGGTTCCATGTTTCTGCGATGGATTTGACATGGCCGGGGAGATAGGGAGAATCCACAGCCCAGCGGTGATTGCAGTGGGCGATCGCCAAGTGCCAGTCCCATTTGGGCTGTAAATCCAGCATTAGCTTTGCAAGACAAAGGGAATCTTGCCCCCCTGAAACTGCTATAAGAATGAAATGTCCCTTTGCCAGCAGCCTCCGGTGGCGGAGGGTCTGGTGGAGGCGATCGTGGAGAGTCGTCCAGGGGGTAGTCATGGCCGAGAATGTGGGTGTGGAAAGGCTGAGCCTCTAAGGGGGGTATCCATGCTGATTCTGGACACACTGCTGATCTGAGTCAGACGCAGTCGAGCCGCAGCCCCATTGACGATTCTTATAAGGCTTGGCGACGGAGGAAGGTCGTGAGCGCCTCGCTCACTTTTTCGTGCCAGTCTTCCTGAGGGAAGTGACCGACCTGCTCAAGTTTGACTAAATCAGCGTCAGGAAGGGAATTGGAAAGCTGCTCAGCAGGCTCAACGGGCAGCCAAGGATCTGCCATTCCCCATGCGATCAAGGTGGGTTTCTTCCACGTTTTGAATCCAGCCTCGATTTCTTCCAGGGCGTTCGGAAGCTGTAAATTTCTTACGGCAATAAAGAGCGATCGCCCAGATGCTGAAGTTGTCAGGAACGGACGCCGGTAGACATCCAGATCCTCATCATCCACCTGATAGGGGCCACCCCCTTCCAGGGTGCGATCGACGAGCAAAGGGTCTTGGGTGAGCATTTCGCCTACAAGGGGCAATCCTAACTGTTTCATCTTCCACGGCAGCTTGGCGCGGGTGGAAATGGGGGCGTTGAACACCGCAAGGCGGCTGATCTGGTCAGGGTGGCGAAAGGCATACTGCAAACCCACGGAACCCAGAAATCCCTGCACTACCAGAAATATCTCTGAGAGTTCCAGCGTCTTGAATAAACCTTCTAAGGCGCTGATGTAAGCATCTGGCGTGTAAGCAAAGTCTCGTTTGTCTGCTTTTGAGGAAAAGCCCATGCCGATCCAATCGGGGGCGATCGCCCGATACCCCTGGTCTGCGACGGCGGCCATCACATGCCGCCAGCTATAGCTCTGGGCAGGAAGGCCATGTAGAAACACAACCGGTGGACGACCGTTAGGACTCTCAGGGGCTGCTTCCCGGCATAGCCACTCTAGGGTACCAACGGTGATGAACTGCTCTGTCACGCCTGGTGCGATCGCCACGATGCCTCCCGTTAGATTGCGGTAGGCTTCCATCTTACAGCGGCAGGGGGATGAATATACGACTTGGCAAAGTTCTCAAATTCACAAGGAAAGAATAGGGGTTTGGGTGCGCTGTGCGCCTAAAATCTTTAGTCCTTCGTGAACTTTGCCAGTCGTGTTGAATTGCGTCATGGTGAACCATAACGCACCTGATGTATTAGCAAGATGTATCACAAACCGCATCAGCGAGCCGGCTTATGCGGCTGGCTCGATGCCGAGGGCAAGTTCAACCGTGCTGACCGATACGCCTAGCACGATGGCAACTGTGCTCTCAGAAGCAACGATTTCGGCACCTGCTGACACTTCGACCACGGAGAGATCCGCGACATCGAAGCCAATCAGCTCAATCTCGTCATCGCCAGCGATGCGGAAACCTTGGAAGGTGTCGATGCTGCTGTCATTTGCCAGAACAAAGACGTCATCATCCACGCCCCCAAAGAGGAGGTCGTCGCCTGCGCCCCCTTCCAGGCGATC
>CAYXJG010000078.1:0-15803 GCA_964465285.1 uncultured bacterium | reverse complement strand
CCCCAAACCCCTGTTTCTTCGTTGTGAATTTGAGAACTTTGCCAAGTCGTGTCTTAAAGCCTTCAGAAAGCCTTCAGTTAGATCAACACTAACTGGCCTCAAAACCTTTGCCTATCGATCATTAAATTTATAGAGCAGATTGATGGCTGTGCTCCAAAATGTATCAAGATAATCCTATGGAATTTTTTCATAAAGAATGATACAGCGATCCTATTTAATTTCTGAAGGTGGGGGCGGGCTGCGCCTGCCCCCACCTTCAGAAATATTTTCAGGAATCAAACAGGATTCCTATATGGTCATCACATAGATTAGAATCTATGAAAAAAGGAACTCATAGATTTTAGTCTATCGTTACGCGTTGATCCTTCTGCTTTCGTCCATTTTATGCAACTTACTAATCAAATACATTTTAGGAACCTACAGGGCGACCTCTTTGGAGGGGTTACGGCTGCCATTATTGCATTGCCGATGGCTCTTGCCTTTGGTGTTGCATCCGGTGCGGGTCCGGCAGCAGGGCTTTGGGGTGCCGTGCTCGTTGGCTTTTTTGCTGCACTGTTTGGCGGAACGCCGACCCTCATTTCAGAACCGACTGGCCCCATGACGGTCGTCATGACGGCTGTCATTGCAAACTTGACGGCGGCGAATCCTGAAAACGGATTGGCAATGGCATTTACGGTCGTCATGATGGCTGGAGTATTCCAAATTATACTAGGTACCCTGCGCCTGGGACGCTATGTAACGTTGATGCCTTACACGGTTGTTTCTGGCTTCATGTCAGGCATTGGGATCATTCTGATTATCCTTCAAATTGCTCCATTTTTAGGACAGTCTAGTCCTCGGGGGGGAGTTATTGAGACTTTGAAGAACCTGCCAGAACTGTTGACGAATATCAACCCCGCAGAAACAGGGTTAGCTGTTTTAACCGTTGCTATTCTACTGTTTACCCCTTCAAAGTTGAAGAAGTGGGTTCCCCCTCAGCTTTTGGCGCTGGTGATTGGGACTGTTGCATCGCTGATGCTCTTTTCTGGCTTGGATAATATTCGCCGCATTGGTGAGATTCCAATGGGATTGCCTAGTTTGAAAGTGCCGACATTTAGCCCTGACCAACTTCAGGTCATGCTTGTAGATGCGGCTGTTTTGGGGATGCTGGGCTGTATTGACGCTCTCCTGACCTCGGTGGTCGCTGATAGCTTGACACGCACCGAGCATAATTCCAACAAGGAGTTAATTGGTCAGGGATTGGGCAACTTAGTGTCTGGACTGTTTGGCGGTATTGCTGGCGCGGGTGCAACGATGGGAACTGTGGTGAATATTCAGGCCGGTGGTCGAACCGCTCTCTCTGGTCTGACTCGTGCGTTTATCCTATTTGTTATTATCTTATGGGCCGGTCGGCTGACTTCCGCTATTCCGATGGCGGTGCTAGCTGGTATTGCGCTGAAAGTCGGTATTGATATTATCGATTGGAGCTTCCTCAAGCGTGCTCATCAAATTTCTCTGAAGGGTGCCCTGATTATGTACGGCGTCATTGCCCTCACTGTTCTGGTTGACCTGATTGTGGCAGTAGGAGTTGGGGTCTTCGTCGCTAATATTCTGACCATTGATCGACTCAGCCAGCTTCAGGCTCAATCTGTGAATGCTATCACCGACGCAGACGACGCCATCACTCTGAATGATACTGAAAAGCATCTGCTTGATCAGGCAGACGGGCGTGTCCTTCTATTCCATCTTAGTGGCCCAATGATTTTTGGGGTTGCAAAGGCCATTAATCGGGAACATAATGCAGTGCAGCATTGTGATGCGATTGTCATTGACCTGAGTGACGTACCCCACGTTGGCGTGACCTCATCCCTAGCCATTGAGAATGCCATCAATGAAGCCCTTGAGAAGAACCGCCAAGTGTTCCTCGTGGGTGCCACGGGGCAGATTAAGCGTCGATTTGAGCGGATGGGCATCTTTAAGCGCATCCCAACGAGTCATCTACTGGTAGATCGGACGGAGGCTCTTCGGATCGCTGTGACTGAGGTCAAAGAAAATGGCCTGTCGCCTACTTCTCCGTCGGAGGATGCCACTGCTGATGTACTCGCTTAGGGACTTGCGGGAAAATAAAATACCCAAAATCCAAGAGAGAGGGGCGGCAGGCTGAGCCTGCCGCCCCTCTCTCTCGGATTTTATTTTCTGGCTAATCCCTTAGGAACAAAGATTAATTAACACGACTTGGCAACGTTCTCAAATCCCTATTTTTTCGTAAAACTTGCCAAGTCGTGTAATTAAATAAAATCTAATTTTGTTGGCGCGGTGCGGCGATGCTGCACCGCGCCAACAAAGTTGGGTTCACGTTATTGCATCCTCGTTCTTAGGCATGGGAATTTCATCCTTTAAGATCTATAGGGCTGTGCAAGCGCATTAAATACAGTGTGGGGCAGCCACGCCAGAGGTGACGTCTGTCTGGCGAACGACTAGGCAACGTCAGCAGAGCGAACGACCTGTGGGGCCAGCAGTAGATTCAGTCACGACTTGGCAAGTTTCACACAAAGATAGGGGTTTGGCGCGCGCTCCGCGCGCGCCAAACCCCTATCTTTGTGTTGTGAATTTGAGAACTTTACCAAGTCGTGTTCAGTCATAGTAGATTCAGTCATAGTAGATTCAGTCATAGTAGATTCAGTCATAACGGAGAGACCGTGGCATTGAAGTTCGGATTGAGCAGCCATCAGGCTGTTTTAGCGACGATGCACCAGAAGGAACGGGCGATCGCCCCTGTGTTTTTTCAGGAACTAGGAATGACGGTCACTGTGCTTCCTGACTTTAACAGCGATCGCTTTGGTACGTTTACGCGCGACATCAGCCGAACAGGCACCCAGATTGAGGCGGCTCGGCTCAAGGTGCAGGCCGTATTTGAGCAAACTGATACGACAGTGGCGATCGCCAGTGAAGGAGCATTTTTCCCCCACCCTGTTTTACCTTTTGTCGCCTGCGATCGCGAAATTGTGCTATTGGCCGACCGAGATGTGGGCGTTGAGATCATCGGGCAAGTGCTCTCGACAGACACCAACTACAGCCATGCCACCGTGCATTCGGTTGAAGAGGCACTGGAGTTTGCAACGTCGGCAGCATTTCCTTCCCATGGGCTAGTGGTCATGCCTGCCCCAGAGGGGTGTGATGCACAGGCAATCTATAAAGGCATTTGTACCCACCCAGATCTGATTGATGCCGTCGCAGCCACCCTGCAAACCTCTCCCTCCCAAACAGCTCACCTCGAAACGGATATGCGGGCGATGCACAACCCGACCCGTATGGGCGTGATTGCCGATGCAGCACGCGATTTGGTGACAAAGATTCGTCAGTGCTGCCCGTCCTGTGGCTGTCCAGGGTTTGATGTGGTAGAGCGTCGTCCCGGCTTACCGTGTGCCCTCTGTGGTTTGCCAACGGAGTTGATCCGAGTTGCCCTCTATCAGTGTCCAAAATGCCGCCACACCGAGGAAATCCTGTACCCTGACGGAGAGACTGTCGCTGATCCAGGGCGGTGCTGGAACTGTAATCCGTAAGCTGAAAGTCCCCTTGCCTGTGCCTAACGTCAATTTGGGATAAGCTCAAACCCGCTTCATAGCAATTTTGGATTTTGGATTTTGGATTTTGAATTGGCAAACCGATAGGTGACATACGACTTGGCAAAGTTTTTAAACTCGCAGCGAAAAAATAGGGGTTTGGGGCGCGCGCCGCAAACCCCTATTTTTTTCCTGAAACTTGCCAAGTCGTGTCCCTACTCCCCTCGAATGAGCTGAAGGGGAGTCATTTCTTCAATCGGTTGGCCGGAAAACTCTTCTAGATCGTAAGTACCGAGGAATGCTTCCCAAGTATCGCGATCGCCAGGTAGCTGCTGAGTCAAAAAATGCAGGGTTTCATGCCAGGTGTCTACGGCGTCTCTAGGGTTGGCTGACTCTGCATTCTCAACACCGACCCGCTCGACCCATCCGCTGACGAATGGGTTTCTCGACAATTCCCAATTTTCGCAGAGGATGGAGAAATACCAGTTATAGCGATCGCCCACTTCTAGCCCTGGCAAAGATTCCGGCAAATCTAGCCGAACAATGCCGGGGGACTGGGGGAGCGCCACCAGCAGCGGCTCCTCCAGCCAATACTGCCGATCGTCAGTGATAAGCATAAATTCAGCCACCAGATCTGTATTTTCGCTACTGCTGAAGGGCACGTAAAAAAAGAAGCTCGGATGCGAGTCAACGGTGTCCCCCAGGTTACTCTGAGGAACGATCGCCACCAGTGACTTATCCGCCGCTTCAGCGCTGCACAGTTCATCTCGCACCGCTCCCCCCCGCGTGCGGCCTGATGCCTGCCGATTAGGATCACGGCGACGCTGAAACAGCCGTTCCCAGAGGGATTGGGCTGCTGCCGGGCGGGCATTGATCAGGGGTAGGGCAGTGGTGGCGATGAGCGTGGCGCTTATTGCCAGAATACCGAGGAGTTGAGCAGGCGATCGCATAAATTCAGAGGAGTGAGTGGTGAGTGTACTTCTCAGGCCCAGGCTCTGCCATGGCATGTTGGAAGGGAGGCCCTGCCTCCAGAAACAAGCGACCGGAGGCGGAGTCCCCAAGGGAAATCATTAGCCAGAGGGTGTCCTGCCCCAAGCTACCGCCATGGTGTTGCTTAATCTGGGTATGAATGTGTGGGTGGGAGGCGCGAACCGCGCGCCTCCCACCCACACATTCATACCTAAGGACCGAGAATTAAATAACGTGAACCAAATTTTTATTAGGGCGGCGCGGCATCACCGCACCGCCCTAATAAAAAGGGATTTTATTTAATCTTCGTTCCTAAAACCAGCAGCGCCACAATCGTAATGTTTGAATGGGGGGAATCAGTCGGCTAGCGAGGTGCGCGTAGGCGATGATTTAAACGGGTAACGATCGCGCCTGTCAGGATCAGGGCGATCGCCGCAGGCACCAATGCCAGCCATCCTCCCTGGCTTGCCAACACAATATAGCAAGTTCCATACACGGCGATAGCGGTGATGATACCTGCTGTAATACGCCATCTGAGTCTGTAAAAGCCCCATGCGATAAAGCCGCCCCCAATCGCCCAAGCTGCGGTCCACAGGTATTCCCCCCACAGCGGCCACCACCAGATAAGAGGCCGACCGTCTAGCACTGCACTCAACACCTGGCTGACCATCTGCCCCTGCACATATACACCGGGCATGAGGCCGTAGGGGGTATCCCAGTAGTCGGCACTCACGTCAGCGCTGTCGGTGTAGCCAATGAGAACGATGCGATCGCGGATATGCTCAGGTGCAACGGCATTATCCAACACATCCTCAAGGGCAATAGATTGGGCAAACAAATCGGCACGGCCTTGGTGAACCCGATAATTCAACATCGTCTGGTAACCCTGGAGCCGATAGCTAGTATCCTGAAATCCGCCGCCGTTCCCCGTCAGCATGGGAACGGCGGTTGTGCCAAACATCATGCCATTGAGGTGGTAGAACGCCCCCTGGTCATCTTCTGCCAGGGGACTCTGGTAGGAATAGCCCTCGGCATCGAGATACTGCCTCGCCATTAGCAGACTGAAGGAATCCCAGGTTTCGCAGTAGACCGGGTCAGGACTCTGCATCAACAGATGGCGGCGCACAAAGCCCCCCCCGTCGTCGGCAAAGTCGGTGAAGCCAATTTGCTCTCTAGGGAGCTCGGGGGGTGGGGTGAAGCCTTCTACAATCTCCCCGTCTGCTTCCCACACGGCCTCACCCGCATCTCCTGTGGCCGCATGTTTGCAAACGGCAATTAGGTTATCCATTTGTTTCATCTGCTCTGCCAGCACTGGGTCGGCGGGGAAGTCCCGATAAAAGTCTAGGCCAATCAGCCGGGGGGCGTGCTCTTGAAGGTGGGTCAGCGCGTCTGCCAACGCCCCATCGGGAATCGTACCGTAGCCCGGTTCATAGTCTCCATCCAGCATCCGTTCCCGCAGGCTGCGGGCACTGCGAGAGTCTACGGTGACAATGGTGATGCGGTCATCCTGGGATTCACTCCGGCGCAGCCGCAGCAAATGGTCGTAGGCCATCAGTTCCAGCCCCTCAGTCATGCCGAAGAAGCGGGCGATCGCCACCACAACAGTCGCCACCATGCCAGACACCACCACCGTCCGGGGCTTCACTCGCCGCCGGGGAAGGGCTTCGCTGGCATGGATAAAGTCTTGCTGGAGCTGAGTGGGCCGGGGATTGTGGTCGGTGGAATCATGAAGCCAGGCGATCGCCCTTTCCAGATCCTTTCCCCGCATGAGAAAACTGTCATCCTGCCCCGACTCCTCCCATTCCCGCGACCGCACCAGCAGGCGGGTGTGCATCTGCACATGCTCCGGATCGCTCGCCAGAGTCCGCAGCAGTTCCCCAAAGTTGCTGAGAAAATCACCGCCATGCCGCCGGAAGTCAATCCACTGGAGGTTGGCGAGTGCCAAGGGCAGCAGAGCACTGGATACTTCTCGATAGAGAACAGGCACAATGCGCTTGTACAGCTTCTCCGCGTGTTCTACCTCATCCTTGCAGAAAGACGACGTGACAGAACTGGGCGAAATGATGAACAGAAAGTTCTCTGAGTTCTCAATGCCCTTGAAAATTTCCTGTTGGAAATCCACTCCCGACTCAATGTTCTCCTGGTCAAACCAAGTGGTCATGCCTTGGATTTGCAGGGTAGTGTTGAGCTTTCGCGCAAAGTCTGCATCGGTGCGGGAATAGCACATGAATACATTCAGCGTCTTGTCGGGGGGCTGCTGCTCACTGGCGGCAATGAATTCTTCCTGGAGGGGAATAGGGCGAAACTGTGGATGTTTCTGAGCCACCTGGAACCAACTCTGATAGTGGCGCAGTTCAAACCCCCGCAGCAAAATGCTGGGATTGTATTTTTGCTGTTTCCAGCGCAGGGCGCGAACCAGCAGAAGCTTATGCTGGGTATGGTAACGGGTATCTTCGTCCAGGGCTTTCAGCAGCTTGGCGATCGCCTGGTCATAGGTCTCTCGCTGCTCATGGGCACGGGCATTAATGAACTGGAGCGATCGCAACCCCAGGGGCAGGTCCTCCATATCAATATCGTTGATAAGCAGGGGAATGATGCGCTTATTCAGGTAGAGGGCATATTCCAGTTCCTGGCGGCAATATTCCGAGTTGAGAGATGCCGGAGACATCAGCCACACCAGGTTATCGGTTTCTTCAATGCCCTGGTTAATCTCCTCCTGAAAGTCGGTGCCCGTGGTGATGTCAGTGCGGTTAATCCACACCGTAATGCCCCTTTGCATGAGGGAATGGCGCACCCGCTCCCGCATCAGGTTGTCCTGTTCGGAATGGCTAATGAAGACCTGGGTCATCAAGTGATTGGCGTTCTTGATACTCTCGCAGATGAACTCCGCGTGCAGGTGAGTCGGACGGCAGGGGGGCTGCTCGTTGATGAACCGGGTTTTAAGCCATCGCTCCGCCTCGATGCGGTCATCACCCACCAGCAGGTATTCGGTCTTCCGCTGGTTAGCCTCCCAGTCCAGGGCGTCAATCAGGAACAGGGTGTGCTGCTCCACATAGGTCTGATGGCGGCGGAACAAGTCCACCAACCCGGCCAGGGAGGGAGCAAACGGGTCAATGCCTTCACGAAAATAGACCCAGTTGATCTTCGCAATAGCAGGGATCATATTTGGGAATACGGAATGCCGCCCCTCGGCTTTAAATTGCTCCCAGTCGTCGTCAGTGCCCTCCGGATTACGAACCTTCCAGGTATCGTAGCTAATGTTCTCCACATGGAGCAGGGGAATGATTCGCTTGTTCTGCTGAAGGGCAAGGTCGAGTTCCTTGCGGCAATAGACTGAGTTAATGGCGTGGGGCGAGATGATGAAGAGAAAGTTGTGAGCCTTCGAGATGCCATCGTTAATTTGCTCCTGGAAGTCTACCCCCAGGGGAATGTCGGTCTTGTCAAGCCAGATGTTGAACCCTTGCTTGGACAGGTGCTCATCCAGGGCGATCGCAAAGTGCAGGCTATCAATACGCCCATAGGAAATGAAGGCATCGAAATAGCGGTTAATTTCCTGGCTCGCCTCAATAAACGAGTGGTGGAGCCGGGTCGGGGGAGGCTGCTTATGGGTCTGCTGGCTCACCGCGAGCCAATTTTCTGCATCTACGAAGGCGTTTCCTCGCAGCAGCAAGTCTTTGCGACGTTCCTGGGTGTCCCAGGCCAATGCTTTGACCAGCAGTATTTTGTGCATGCCATAGTAATCGGCATCGCTTTGCAGCACCCGCAAAAAAACATCAATGCTGGCTTGAAACGCTCTCTCTGCTTCATCCCTAGAAGCATCCTCCGGCTGTATGAAGTCGATAAACTGGAGAGTCTGCAATTCTGACGGAATCGCTCCTGGCTCAACCTCTTCGATCAGAAGAGGGATAATGCGCTTATGGTAGAGCTGGGCATGGCGAATCTCCTGCTGGCAGAAGGCCGAGGCGAGGGACTGAGGCGACATCAGCAAAACAAAGTTATCGGCTTGCTCAATGCCCTGGTTAATAGCTTCTTGAAAGTCAGTTCCCGTGGTGATGTCAGTTTGGTTAATCCACACCGTCATGCCATTGCGGATGAGCGCATTGCGCACCTGCTCCCGCACCGACCGTTGCCGGATCTGACCTTGCCCGTCGCCGTCGTCTTCCGCATAGGACAGGAAGACCTGGGTCATGCCTCCTTCTGCGTGCTTGATACTTTCGGTGATGAATTCAGCCTGCAAATCCGTTGGTTTACAGGGGGGGCGATCGCCCAGCTGGGTCGTCAGCCACTTCCGGGCAGCATCACACTCGTCGGCAGACAGCAAGAGGGGCGATCGCCGCTGTGCTCGATGCCATGCCAATGCTTTCGTCAGGTAAGCCGTGTGCTGATCCACATAGCCTTTCCAACGGTTGAGCCGTTCTAGCACCTTCTCAATGGCAGCGTCCTCATCATCAATACCTGCCCGTGCCATCACCCAGGTCAAATCGCGAATCGAGTGGGTCAGGTCATTGTAGCTGGTGTGCAGACCCTGGCCTTGAAATGAGTTCCATTCTGCATCTGTCCCCTGGGGATGGAGAGCCTGCCAAGCGGATCGTCTAAGCTGCTCGATATGAAGAACGGGAATAATGCGCTTATGGTGTTGGAGAGCGAGATCAAGGTCATGAATGGCTGATGAGCGATTGGCGCTATCGGGAGAAATGACAAAGAGCAGAGTGCCCGATTTTTCAAGCTCTACGTCAGCCTGGTTAACCCGATCCTCCTCCGTTCCATCACTCATCCAGACATCAAAGCCTGCGGCCTGGAGTCGAGCGCTCAGCATGGCAGCAAAATCATTGCTGTCTGCCTTTCCGTAGACAATATAGACATCATGCAGCCTTTCCTTCCGAAGGGAGGTGAGAACCCGTGATTGGCGATCGCCCAAAACCGTTATCAGGCCGTAGTCACTTTGCTTGTTCTGGCGCTCACTCATACCCCTGCACCGTGCTCCTTGCTGAAGGATAAATGTATCTTGTCAGGTCATAAGTCGCTTGGCACAGCTCGTTATAAAACCCGTAAACTCCTGCAATGAATTCGAGCAGGAGTCCCATAAACGCTACTTTAATCGCTTCAGTTCGACAGGCACAAGTCATATCAATTCTTGAAAGTAGACCTACAGACAGCTAACCTGTAACCTATGCCAACTCATAGGTTTGCCAATCCAAAATCCAAAATCCAAAATCCAAAATTGTCAAAGTTCTCAAATTCACAACGTAAAAAGGGGGAATTCGGATGGGCCTTAGGGTTTAGATAGGTCATCCAGGGCCGCTTGCATCTGACGCTCCACGGTAGCGTAGCACTCATCCACATAGGCGCGATCTGCCAGCACTTTTCTGCCATAGCGGTCAAAGGTGATGGGAGGACAGACTCGGGTGTGAATCTTGGCAGGCATGGGAATATTTGGCAGTGCCCCAACGGCCACACCCCAAGGCAACCCTAGATAAACAGGCAATACTTCTGGGTCGATACCAAACGGCCAGGGCATTCCCCACCGATGCAAAAGCTGAGCCTGTCTGTAGCAGTCTTCGATGACGATGAGAGTTTCGTGGGCACCCCAGGACACCAGGGGAATAATCGGCACCTGTTGCCGCAGCGCTAGTTTAATAAAGCCTTTCTGCTGATTGAGGAGGATGCGACCGCGCAAGCGATGGGGTCGAAACGTGTCTTTTGCTCCGCCCGGATAGACGAGAATGCTGGCACCCTCCCGGAGGGCGGCGATCGCCACTTTGGGGTGGGCACGCACCGCTCCCATGCGTGCCGCTGCTTTTGCAAACTGTGGCGAGAGATCCCATGCCCTCGGGTGCATCAGGCCATAGACAGGACGTTCCGCCCCAAACCGCTGCACCCAGTCGTAAATGAACATGTGGGTGTCAGGCGCAGAGATTCCTCCATTATGGGAACCGACCAGCAGCACGGGCTTATCCTCAGGGATGTGATGCCACCCGTCCGTGGTGACGCGAAAGTAGGAGTGATACGCCCATTCATACAGCGGCATCATGGCACGAATGGTATTGGGATCGCGGTCGCTGAGCGACCAGCCTCGGGAAGTAGTAGGCACGGTGGAGTGGTGGGTGAAGGGCGGGAATGGGTGGAAGGAGGAAGAGGAGAGAGGAAAAAGGAAGAAGAGAAAAGGAAAAAGGGTGGGATGCTCTCACGCCTTTCGGCAACGCTTTACGTTTCTCAGATGCCGCAGGCACGATACTCTTTCACATCCTCACTCTTTCACATCCTCACTCTTTCACATACTCACCCTCTCACTCTCTAGAAATCAAAATAAATGTAGGGCAGGCTCTCAGCCGGAGCCAGAAGCCAGGCGAGATACAGCAGCACAGGAACCAGGCCCATCTTTAGAGGCCAGTTGAGCTGTAGTTTCATGCCCCGTCTGATGGCGTACAGGATGCCCATAACTGCAACGATGCCCCACACCATTAGAACTAACTCCCAGCGCTGTAGGTTCAGAGTTTCTAGGTAGATGCGCTGGGCAAACTGGACGTCTGCGGTCTGTCCAAAGAGCCGTCGAAGGACGAGCCCAAAGTCAAAGGGGTCAGGGAGGCGGAAGAAAATCCAGGCAAACATGACCGTAAACTGGGTGATAGCCCACCCAAGGACTGTGCCGGGGATGCTCGACCACCAGGACTGAAGCTGGGGCGATCGCCGCGACAGGGTATCTGCAATCCGATGACTTGCCAGGGCGACCCCATGAATCCCCCCCCAGATGATAAAGCCCCATCCAGGATTATGCCAGATGCCTGCCACCAGCATCACAATCACCAGGTTCAAGCAGGTTCGTGCTAGTCCTCGGCGGGAGCCGCCCAGGGGAAAGTAGAGGTAGTTGCGTAGCCAGGTACCCAGGGTCATGTGCCACCGCCGCCAGAAGTCTGCGATGCTGGTGGTGAAGTAGGGAAAATCAAAGTTTTGGGGCAGGTCAAAACCCAGGAGGGTAGCACTGCCCCGCGCCACGTCTACATAGCCGCTGAAGTCCAGGTAAATTTGAAGGCCGTAGGCGAAGGTGGTAAGCCAGAGGTCGCCACTGCCTGCCCGTTCGATGTTGGCAAAACTAAGGTTGACATAAGTCGCCAGGTGATCAGCCAGCAGTAGCTTCTTCACGGCACCGCAGGCAATTAGCCACAGCCCATCAATCACCTGGTCAAGGCGGGGCGATCGCAGTGCTTGAAACTGGCTTTCCAAATAGTGAAACCGGGTAATGGGGCCAGAGAGCAGCTTCGGAAAAAACAGCTTGTAGGCGGAAAACTGAAGCAGGTTAGAACTAGCGGGTTCCCCCCGGTATACATCAATGAGATAGGACATGCACTCAAACACAAAGTAGCTCAGCCCCAGGGGAGCGATCAGGTTTTGTGCCACCCAGTCGGCTCCGACCCCCGCTTGCTCTACCTGAAAAATATCTCCCGTAGTGGAGAGGAAGAAGGGCACATATTTAAACAGCAGTAACACCGCCACGTTGAGCACAATGCCAACCCACAGCAGCCGCAGTCGCCGCTTATTCCAGTCCTGTTGGGCAAACTGCCACTGGTTGCCGGGGGCGTGGATGAGGGTGTGGGAGTCGGTAGCGGTTGGCATGGCGATCGCCCGTCCCATGTAATAGGTGATGAGCGCCAGCAGCACCAGCAGCGGCACATAGTAGATTTGTAGGGAACTGTAAAAGACGATGCTGGCTACAAGCAGAATCCCTAGGCGGAGCGATCGTTCCTCCCGCGTCCAGTAGATGCCCAAGATACTCAGTAAAAATATGCCGTAGGTGATAGAGAGCAGTGTCATAGGGTGTCTCAAGCCACCGTGCCAGGGTGGAATGTCTTAGCGTCTCAGGGTTGATGCGAGTCAACAGTCTAATTCAAAACGTAACTACTCAGCTCGCCCTCACCCTAAATCCTTCTCCCAAGCTGGGAGAGGGACTTTGAATGGGTTCGGTTCCCCTTCTCCTAGGTTGGGAGTAGACCGGAGGGCGTGCGAAGCAAGGGCTGGGGGTCGTAGTGATGGTTTTAATCATCTTTCCTTTTCAAACACCCTCTCAAAACCCTTTCACAAATTTTCTAAACACAAATTTTCTCAAGTTTAAGCCAACTCAGCAAAAGCCTCCAGTCCGTCACCATTAAATTCTATCCCTTGTCCAGGCTGGAAACTGGATTGGGCAAACCCCCATTTAGGGAAGGCAGGGCGGCGATCGCGCGCTTCTCCATCCAAGTTAGATTTTATTAAATCCCTCACCTTAAGGGACTTGCAAGAAAATAAAGTACCGGAGGAAAGGGGCGGCGGGCTGTGCCCGCCGCCCCTTTCCTCCGGTATCTTTCTTAGCCGCAGATCCCTAAGGACTTTGCACGGCATACCGTTAAGCTGTAAAGTTCTGCTAAGAACTAAGATCAATTTTTTTCGTGGTGGTGGGGTTGCTGACGCTATGGTTCGTGTTAACGGTTTAGTTCCAGTGTAGCTCTTAAAAAATTCGCCATTTCTAGAAAACAGATTCATTACGAGGACATCAGAATGACCGCAACAGCAAGCTTTCCAATCGACCTGAGTACCTACAAGGCGATCGCCCTCGATCCGTCTGTGCCAACCCTCACCGACGAGCAGCGCGAAGCCCTGAAGTTCAATATTCAGCTCTGCCGGGATGCCATCATCTTTTTCACCGCCACAGGTGCAGCCCGTGGCGTGGGTGGACACACAGGCGGCCCCTACGATACCGTCCCCGAAGTGATGATCATGGACGCCCTTTTCCGGGGCAACCCTGATGCTTTTGTCCCCACCTTCTTTGACGAAGCGGGCCACCGGGTTGCCACTCAGTATCTCATGTCCGTTTTGCGGGGGCACATGCCTGCTGAGCAGTTGATGCGCTATCGGGAAGCCCACCAGAAACTCCCTGGCCACCCCGAACTGGGTCTGACCCCCGGCGTGGAGTTCAGTTCAGGCCGTTTGGGGCATATGTGGCCTTACGTCAACGGCGTGGCCCTGGCGAACCCTGGCAAAGCCATCTTCTGCCTCGGCTCCGATGGTTCCCAGCAGGAAGGCAACGACGCCGAAGCCGCCCGGTTTGCGGTCGCCCAGCATGTCAATGTGAAGCTGCTGATTGACGACAACGATGTCACCATCGCCGGACACCCCTCCAAATACCTCCCCGGCTTCAGCGTCCGCCAAACCCTTGAAGGCCACGGCTTGAAAGTTCTCGAAGGCGACGGTGAGGACATCGACGGTCTCTATGCCCGCATCTGTGAAGCTGTGAACACCCCCGGCCCCATCGCCGTCATCAGCAAGCGGAAAATGGCGGTCGGCATCGACGGCATTGAAGGCAGCACCCACGGCCACGACGTGATTCCCGTAGACGCTGCGATCAAGTATCTGGAAAGCCGAGGCAACACTGCTGCGGTCGATATCCTCAAGGGCATCGAAAAGCCCAAGAACCCCTACACGTTCCTTGGCTCTACCGAAAACGTCGGGTCGAACCGAAATGTATTCGGGGAAGCAGTGGTTGAAGTCCTCGGCACCCTGAGCGAAACCGAGCGCAAAGAAAACGTACTTGTGGTGGACAACGACCTGGAAGGCTCCTGCGGCCTTAGCAAAATTCGCAGCGCCTACCCCGAAATTTTCGTCAGCGGCGGCATCATGGAGCGGGGAAACCTCTCGGCGGCAGCTGGCTTCGGCATGGTGGAAGGCAAGCAAGGCATCTACGGCACCTTCAGTGCCTTCCTGGAAATGAGCATTTCCGAAATCACTATGGCGCGGCTGAACTACTCTAACCTGCTGTGCCACTTCTCCCATGCAGGCATCGACGATATGGCAGACAACACCTGTCACTTTGGCATCAACAATATGTTTGCCGACAACGGTCTGGATGATGGCTACGAAACCCGCCTCTACTTCCCCGCCGATGCCAACCAGATGAAGGCGGTCGTGAAGCAGGTCTTCCACGACTCCGGACTCCGTTTTATTTTCTCTACCCGTTCCAAAGTGCCCATGATTCTGGACACCAACGGCAACGAGATGTTCGCGGGTAACTACACCTTTACTCCAGGTAAGGATGATGTGATTCGGGAAGGGTCCGCAGGCTACATCGTCACCTTTGGGGATTCCGTCTATCGGGCGCTGGATGCTGTTGAACGCCTGAAGCAAGACGGCATTGAGGTTGGCCTGATTAATAAATCGACGCTTAATGTGGTGGATGAAGAAGTCATGGCGAAAATCGGTAAGTCGCCCTTTGTTTTGGTGACGGAAGCCTTTAACCGTCGCACGGGTCTGGGCAGCCGCTTTGGCTCCTGGTTGCTGGAGCGGGGCTACACACCCAAGTTTGCTTACTTGGGCACCCATGAGGAAGGCTGCGGTGGCCTCTGGGAACAGTATCCTTATCAGGGCATCGATCCCGATGGCATTATGAAGAAAGTGAAGGAACTAGTCGGCTAGATTTCTTCACGACCTGGCAAAGTTCTCAAATTCACAACGCAAAAGTAGGGGTTTGGGGCGCGCTCCGCGCGCCCCAAACCCCTACTTTTGCCTGAAACTTGCCAAGTCGTGTTTCTTGATGATTCAATTTAGGTAAGTTAGGCTCAATACTCCTTTGGGTGCTGAGCTTTTTTGTTGGGCGAGAAGGGGCGATCGCCTTAAGCCGATTATTGAAGAACTGCAATCCTCAGGAGCCCGTATCAGTCTATTAGACAGATAGAGTTTGCTGCTCAGAGCGACAGTTTTCCAACACTGTATCCAGTAGTCTTGGGAATCGGGCTTCTAAGTCATCTCTACGCAGGGAATTGAGATGCTGAGTGCCTGATTTTCGGGAATAGATCACACCAGCCTCTCGCAGAATCTTAAAGTGATGGGAAATCGTTGATTTTGCAAGGTCGCAGCTAAAGGCGCTACAGGGCTGTTCGCCTCGTTTCGCCAGAAGTTCAACAATTTCTAATCGTGCAGGATCACCCAGGGCATACAAAACACCTGCGAGCGTAATTTGTTCAGCATTCGGATGATAAAACGGCTTCATATCAAATAAATTAACACCGACTGATTCAGTTCTTACATTGCGCCATATCCGCATCGGAGATAACTATTGCAACTGATTATCAGTGAGATGCTGTCAAGGCTATGTCAAATTAGAGGATGTTTGAGAAGTCCTCAGTGCTACTTCAGATCCCCCCTTGCCCCCCTTGAAAAGGGGGGAATCACGTTCAAAGTCCCCCTTTTCAAGGAGAACTTAGGGGGATCAGTTCAGATCCCCCTTTGCCCCCCTTGAAAAGGGGGGAATCACGTTCAAAGTCCCCC
>CAYXJG010000077.1:9973-15933 GCA_964465285.1 uncultured bacterium | reverse complement strand
GCGCCGCCACTCAACAAACCGTACCTAATGCGCTTGCACAGCGCTATATCAACAATTCTGTCCAACTACTTACTTTGATTGATGGGAGACTGCCGTTGTGGAAGAGTTTGAGTTCGATGTGGTAATTGTGGGAGGTGGGCCAGCGGGATGCACCTGTGCGCTATATACCTCACGGGCGAACCTAAAAACAGTCATCCTGGACAAAAATCCAGCCGCTGGTGCCCTCGCTATCACCCACAAAATCGCTAACTATCCTGGCGTTCCCGGTGACATTAGCGGTGAGGCGTTGCTCGCCACTATGCGGGAACAAGCCGTGTCCTTTGGTACAGACTATCGACGAGGCCAGGTATTTGGGATTGATATTACGGAGCCCAAAAAGAAGGTCTACACCCCCGAAGGAACCTTTGTAGGACGTGCCTTAGTGCTTTCAACGGGAGCAATGGGACGGACGGCGTCCTTCAAAGGTGAAGCCGAGTTTCTGGGGCGTGGAGTCAGTTACTGTGCCACCTGTGACGGAGCCTTTTATCATGATCGGGAAGTCGCGGTTATCGGCGCAAACCCAGAGGCAATCGAAGAAGCCCAGGTGCTGACAAAATTCGCCTCCACCGTCCATCTGATTACCTTTAAGGATCCATATCCTGGTGATGCCCACGTTCAGGACTTACTTACTCTAGCAAACGTCAAGCACTGGAGTCGTTCTCGTTTACTAGCCATTCAAGGGGATGACACGGGTGTGACAAGCATTCAGGTGAAGCCGAAACAAGCAAAGGAATCCATAACCTTACCTGTGGACGGTGTCTTTGTTTACCAGAATGGCTCTAAGCCAATGACAGATTTTCTAGGGAACCAAATTCATCTCAATCCTGATGGTGGCGTACACGTTAATGAGTTCATGGCGACAAATATAGAAGGGGTTTGGGCCGTTGGCGACATCCGGAACACTCCCTTCAAACAAGCGGTCGTAGCCGCAGGAGATGGGTGTATTGCCGCCATGGCGATCGATCGCTTTCTCAATAGTCGCAAAGGATTCCGCCCCGACTGGGATCATTCATAACTGGGATCATTCATAACAGTTGAGCCATCTGATATTCAGTTGAGAACCATCGCATGAAGAAGTACAGTACCCATTGCAAACCAATGGCGCTGAATGAAAGATGAGCCATAGCTCATAACCCCAGCTTCTGCAGAAGCCGGGGTTCCAAGTCAAAACCAAATATGACCCTCAAAGATACGACTTGGCAAGTTTCACGCAAGAATAAGGGTTTGGGGCGCGCTGAGCGCGCCCCAAACCCTTATTCTTGCATTGTGAATTTGAGAACTTTGCCAAGTCGTATCAAATACCCATTTCAGACTTGATTTGAGCGCACCAAGTCTGAATTCGCTCTTCAGTTTTATCCGATTCGTTATCGTCGTCTAGGGCTAGACCACAGAATTTGCCATCCCGAATCGCCTTAGAGTCCGTGTGTTCATATCCATCAGCCGACCAATATCCTACCGTTTTTCCACCTAAGCCCGAGATTTTTTCCTCCAGAATGCCCATTGCATCCTGGAAATTATCTGCATAACCAATCTGATCGCCAGTACCAAAGTAAGCCACTGTCTTACCGCTGAAATCAACATCATCCAGATCGTCAATGACAGCGTCCCAATCATCTTGAATGTCTCCTATATTCCAGGTCGGACATCCAACAATGATGCAATCATACTCCGCCAGATCACTCACGCTTTTCTCACTGATATCGTGGAGATCAACGACTGAATCTCCACCCAGTGATGCTTGAATTTGCTCCGCTGCATCTGCGGTCTTGCCTGTCGTTGAACCGTAAAATAATCCAATTTTTGCCATGGTGCTTACTTCTAAAAAGGTCACTAAACGTACGTAATTGAACCCATGCAATTGATGTCGCTGATCAAGCTTTTACTTACTGTATGTAACTATCCACTATCTGATCCATTTAGGAGTGTGCTGAATTATCAGGAGACTGAATAAATAAAATAATTGCGATAAATTCTTATTATTTATTCAAGAATTTTCTCCCAAATTCGTTGCTTAGGGACTTGCAAGAAAATAAAGTACCCGGAAAAGAGCAGCGGGCTGCGCCCGCTGCTCTTTTCTTCTGGTATCTTTTTTGCCGCAGATCCCTTACAGTCTTTATTAGGATTTTTGAGTGGAAGCTTGGCATGAGATCGTTAATAGCTATTGAGAATTAAAGTCAATAGATTTTAGTAATATAGCGTATTTACCAGCGAATGAAACCATTCCTATCAAAATATTAAACTTTATCGGACGTAGAACTTGCAGCTTCATCAGTAGCTTGGCACCATAGGCAAGCCAAACCACCGCTGCATTACCCGTGGCCGTCAGTTTATTACACGACTTGGCAAGTTTCAGGCAAAAATAGGGGTTCGGGGCGCGCGCCGCGCGCCCCGAACCCCTATTTTTGCGTTGTGAATTTGAAAACTTTGCCGAGTCGTGTTATTAACCGCTAATTAACCATGACACTGCCCGCGCTCGTTTACGAATTAATTCAGGGGAGGCCAACTCAATCACGCTGAGCCTGTGGCTTATAGTTCTAAAGCGTCCAAGACTCGCTGAGCTTCTTCTATACGCCCTTCCTGGCGAAGCAGCCTAGCCAGGATCAGGTAGTCCTCTTCAACGGTTTCGATGAAGGCTTGCTGTTGTGATATGGGTAACTCGTCTAGGGACTCTCGCAGAGATTCCCGTACCTCAAAGGC
This sequence comes from uncultured bacterium, assembly GCA_964465285.1. GTDB lineage: Bacteria > Cyanobacteriota > Cyanobacteriia > CAKZMO01 > CAKZMO01 > JBCCWF01. The sequence goes on along the minus strand of CAYXJG010000077.1, from coordinate 13,197 downwards.
CTGCTCGTAGTAGGCGATCGCCCCATCTATTTCGTTCTGGCTGGCTTCAACGTCACCCAGGGTGCTGAGAATCTTACCTTCGAGGGTGCGATCGCCCAAATCCTGCACAATGTCCAGAGACTCTTGCAAGAGCGAGGTTGCATGGGGCAGATGACCCATGGTGTAATGCAGGCTGCCCAGGTTGCTCAGCATCGCTGCCTCACCCCGGCGATCGCCCATCGCCAGATACAGCTCTAAGGCAGACTGGAAAGTAGTAACCGCTTCGTCGTAACGCTCCAGGGCATGAAGGGCAACGCCCAAGTTACTCAGGGCATCGGCTTCCCCCCGGCGATCCCCCCGTTCTCGCGCCACTTCCAGCGGACCTTGTAACAGGTCAACTGCTCGTTCGTATTGCTCCAGTGCGTTGTGCACTCGTCCCAGGTTATTGCCGGATACAATCATTCCGCGCCAGTCTCCCACGGCAGTCTGGAGGGCAAGGGCCTGGGTATAGTGGTCTTCAGCTTCAGCGTAGTTGCCCAGGAGGGTATGAATGTTGCCCAGACTGCCAAGGGCCACAGCCTCTGCCTGAGCATAGTCAGCGGTTTTCGATTGCTCTAGGGCAAGATGATAGGCATCGGTTGCCCGGTCATAGTTGCTCAGGGTTTCGTGGGCATTGCCCAGGCTAATGAGGGCATTGATGGACGCTAGGGGATTGTCGAGGGAGGGGGCGATCGCCAAGGCATCTTGAAACACGCGCACGGCTTCCCAGTAGTCTCCCTGCCGATGGTGAAATGCTCCGATTTGATTCAGCACATCAAAGGCAGCCTGCTGATTGCCCTGGTCTTGAAGAAGGCTTGCCAGGTGCTGCATCGTGTTCATAGCACGGTTAGGCTGCCCGACGGCACGATAGGCTGCACTGAGTTGGTTCAAAATTCGTGCTTCGGTGACTCCTGACCGATCCAGGGTGCGAACTCTGTCCAGAGCGGGTTCTAGGGTGGCGATCGCCGCTTCATAATCGCCAACAGTGACATAGGCCATGCCCAGGTTTGTCAGAGTTCCAGTTTCGCCCCGGTAGTCATTAACACCACGGAAAAGTGTGAGGGCATGTCGCCAGGTTCGGATCGCTGCATCATATTGGCCGTTCCGGAACTGCTGATTTCCGAGTTCCAACTGCTGATTGGCATCCGTGCGGTTCTGTTCCAAGGGGGCATAGGCATAGGCTGAATTGGAGCTTGAGATGCTGACGGCACTCGCGCCCACCGATGCGAAAAGGGCGATCGCCCCTGCCATTGTCAACTGCTTAACCTGCGCTTGCATAAACCAGACACTCCCAGATTGCCCTCAGTAAAAACCGTAATAAATGTTGAAATTAATCCTCGTTTACGTTACCTAAATTGTCAAGGTTTCGAGGTTATTTACAGCAATTCTCATTATGGAAATGTCGGGAGCAAAAAGGTCGCCTGAGGCGACCTTTTTGCTTCCAACATTTGTACCAGTGAGCTGTACCAGTGAGCGCCCTACGGGCGCGAAGTTTCCCAAAATGAGAATTGCTGGGTTATTCATCACGACTTGGCAAGTTTCAGGCAAAGTAGGGATCTGGGGCGCTCTCTGCGCCCCTCAAACCCCTACTTTGCGTTGTGAATTTGAGAACTTTGCCAAGTTGTATTATTCATGTTGGGTTACTGACTACCCTTACATATGCTACGGCACTGCTGAAGCTCTCGCCCGCCTGGTATTCGATGCTAAAGTCATGGGTAAACAGACCAGCGCATTTCTGGGGTAGCTCAACGCAATGACTTTTAACTCTCCACCATCTACATCTCACTCTCCACCATCTACATCGGCAACAACATCTCCACTTATCTGGGCTGAACTGGACGCCCTGGCCGATTTCCAAATTGATCGGGTCAATGGCCCTACAAACTCCCAGTCTCGCTTGCGGCTCTTTGGCCGCGATGAATCTGAGGTGCGTGTCACCCTCTACCGCGATAACCATGCCTGGTGCCCCTACTGCCAGAAGATTTGGCTGTGGTTGGAAGAAAAACAAATTCCCTACCGCATCGAAAAGGTGACAATGTTCTGCTACGGCCAGAAGGAGGCGTGGTACAAGAAAAAGGTGCCGTCGGGAATGTTGCCCGCCCTGGAGTTAGACGGACGGTTCATTACTGAAAGCGATGATATCTTGATGGCGCTAGAGCAGGTGTTTGGCCCGCTGACTCAGAGTATGCAAGCGCCAGGCGTAATTCCCCTGCGCCGGTTAGAGCGGCTCCTGTTTCGGGCATGGTGCATGTGGCTGTGTTATCCAACGCGATCGCCCCAGGCTGATCGTCGCAGTCAAGAACAGTTTACCTCTGTCATGGCCCAGGTAGAAGACGCCCTCGCCAGCACCTCCGGTCCCTATTTTCTAGACGAGTTTGGTACGGTTGATGTCATTTTCACTCCCTACGTGGAGCGCATGAATGCAAGCCTGTTCTACTACAAGGGCTATTCCATGCGGGAGGAAAATCCCCGCTTCGCGGCGTGGTTTGATGCTATGGAGAACCGACCGACCTATCGGGGTACCCAGAGCGACTTTCATACCCATGTCCATGACCTGCCTCCCCAAATGGGCGGCTGCTATGAGAATGGCGAATCCCAGGCCCGCGAGAATCAAAAGCGGGTGGACAATGGCCCTTGGCTGGGACTGCCCGATGTTAAGTATCCAGAGCCGGAAACATCCCGTTCTGAAGCCCTCCATCAGGTTCTGAAGCATCGGAGCAACCTCATTCGCGTCAACCCCTCCAAAGATCAGGTGTTTGACGAGGCGCTCCGTTGTGCTCTGACTTATATGATGACAGGTAAGATATGCCAACCCCCAGCAGGGTCGGATACCGCATTACGATATGTGCGCGATCGCATCAACGTGCCCCGCGATATGTCAATTTATGCAGCAAAGCGGCTGCGGCAAGCATTGGAGGATACGGCAGCCCTAGTGGGCGATCGCCAGGGTCCCCCTATTCCCGTTCATCATCGCCGAGACCAAGATCCTGCCAACTTTGCGAAGTCTTGAGGCTTAAGGGCTTCGTTACCCTAATTCCGTAATTGCGCGGATCCCGCCTTCAGCTCGCGTATGACTTAATTGACATGGCGAACGCTTCGTATTCGTAAAGGGTTCGCCTATTATTAATAATCGAGTTAATAGTCAAAAGGCAATAGTCAAAAGGCAATAGTCAAAAGGCAATAGTCAAAAGGCAATAGTCAAAAGG
>CAYXJG010000077.1:0-9873 GCA_964465285.1 uncultured bacterium | reverse complement strand
AGGCAATAGTCAAGAGGCATATATGAAAAACTACCTTGCTGCGGTTATCACTCTGATTTTACCCCTAAGCATTGCATCATCTGTGCAAGCCCAAGCTGTGCGATCGCCCCATATCATTAGTGCTGACTCTTCAGATCTGATTGCCCAGTTTGGTGGCATCCGGCTGCCAGGCAGCGGTAGTGATGATGAGATAGAGGAAGAAGCAGAAAGCCCTGTTTCAAGTGAAAGTTTTGATGGATTTTCAGGCAACTACGCTGAATACTTAGATGACTACAACGGCTTTAGAGTCAATATCCCAGAAGAATTTGCCCTTCATAATCAGGGGCAAACCACAGACTGGATTGGCCCCATTCTGGATGAGGGGGCAGTCGGTATTTACGTCAATGCAGCCCCTCTTCCTGGCGTCGATCCGGGTACGCTTCAGCAGACCTATCGCCAGCAGTATGAGGACGATCGATTCTACACCGATGTCCAAACCCTGTCAGTGCCCTATGGCGATCGCATGGTACCTGCCCTACGGGCTAGAGAAGTGGACAATCAGCGAGGAAGCCGTAACCAGAAGGCACCGGATGATATCCATCGCTGGCACCTCTTCGTGTTTGGCAACGAGCGAGTCTATACCTGGGGGTTCACGGGAATGTTCCAGACCTTCCAGGACGATGAGGTACAGGCGCTATACGAAGAAGTCATCTCCTCTGTGGAACTAGTTTCGATCGTTGAATGATTGTAACCTCCTTAGGGATCTGCGGCTAAAAAAAGATACCGGAAGAAAAGAGCAGCGTTTGTCCATATTTCTGGGCTTATAGGGGCGACTTTAGTCATCCAAGACCAAGTTTATGACCTGGCAAGGTACATAGCCCAGGCAAAAGAGCGGGCATTGCCCGCTTTTTTTAGTGCCAGTGCCGCTCTTCAAGCCAGGCTCTTACGGCTTCCTCCGATGCAAACTGGCTGACAGTGTGGCTTCGAGCATCCCGAACATACCAAACGGTATGTCCATGTTTGGTCTGTCCTGTCCAAATTTGCGGTTCATCTGTGCCTACCAAGAATCGAGTCATATTGCGTTTTATCTGCGCTACCCAGGCATATAGGGGTTTCAGCCCTGCTTGTTTCTTGCGCACTGGAGACGCAATTAATTCAAGTTTTTCGTACCTTAATCGTTGGCCTAAGGTTCTCATGGTCATCCCTCCAATTAGCCGCTTACTTAGGGAGCATCTCACTTTTGCAGATTGATTAATTTTGCTTTGTTGGGTAGGCAGACGCAGCCTGCTCATCCAGCAAAAATGGGATGCCCCCTTACTTATCTGACAAAAGTCTATCGAGAATAAGATAATGATTCAAAAGAGTCCGTTCATTGCTTGCATGAATTAAATTCATGGCCGCGGGAGAAGGGAGAATACTACGCAGGTGGGTTGGGATAGTGCAGTATTGCTGAGCCGACGCCAAAGCATGTTGGAGCAAATGATTTCATCCTTGTTCCTTAGAGATGCAGAATGTACCTCAGTCCTGTCTTTTTGACAGTAGTGCAGCTTGACAGTAATGCAGCTTGACAGTAATGCAGCTTGACAGTAGTACAGCTTGACAATAGTGCAGCTTGACAGTGGCGCAGCGTCAAAATTAAAAATTAGAGTAAATTCCGGCGGGATTTACCCTAATTTCAAGAAATGACAGAGCAGTAGTGTGATCTTTCCAAAAATTCGATTATCCTTTGGATCCTTCGGTGGATAGGCTGGCGATCCAGTTGTATTCATTCAGAGGAGATTGCTGCCGAGTCGTAGTCATAGTGTAAAATAATACATGCGTTTCACTCACTTGTGCTGCCATTGTCTCTACAGTTGCTTATACAGTTGTCTCTGCAGTTGCCTATGAAGCCTGTTCTCTATCCTGACACCTACGTAGATGGCCCGTTTACGACTTCCTTCTCCGTTCCAAATAGGGGAGGTTTAGAGGTTCGCCCTCGTCAACACAAAACAGTCGCGGAGCCTCCGCTGTCCTATCAGGCTGGGCAGCATGATGGGGATGGGCTCTGGGCACGATGGGTAGACGCACTGGTAGACTGCCCCGGTGCCCAGGGGCTTTATACCTATGCCATTCCACCGGGAGAATCTGTCAATCCCGGCGATATCTTAAGTGTGCGGTTTGGCAATCAGCAGGTCGGAGCGATCGCCATTCGCCTCTGCCCTACGCCTTCCCCTGACTTGAATCAAAACACCATCAAGCCCATTGAAGATGTGGTGAGTCGGGGATTTTTCCCGCCCCATTACTGGGTACTTTTGGAAAAGGTTGCAGACTATTACTGTACTCCACTGATACAGGTGATTCGAGGAGCGCTGCCACCGGGTCTGTTAGGGCGATCGCAGCGGCGGATTCGCCTGATATCCGATGCTATTCCTCCCCATGCCGCAGAGTTCTTACAGCCAGGGGCACGGCACATTTTAGAACTTATGCAGGCAAAAGCCCATCCATCGAAGTCCAGGTCGTCATCATCCAAGCGCCCATCACCTCACTCAACGGCTCAAAAATCATCGAAACCAGCAGATTACACCTGGGCCTATCTCCAGCGGCAAGGACGCTATGCTCGCCAGGGATTGCGGGATCTGGTGCAGCGAGGATGGATTGAGAGCTATCTGGAACCGCCAATGCCCGTTCGGGCCAAGCAGCGGCTAGCCGTGACCCTGGCAGACCCCTGCGATTCTGTGTCTCTAAGTCAGCGGCAGCAGACTGTACTGGATGTACTGCGCAGGCAGGGGGGGGATCTGTGGCTTCAGGAGGTGCTGCAACTGACACAGGTAAGTTCTTCAGTGGTCTATGCCCTGGAAAAGAAAGGCTGCGTAGTGGTAGAGCCCCGTGAGATGTTGCGCCGTGACCAGTCCAATACTCCAGAGCGCGATCGCCCCAAAACTCTCACATCCCAGCAGTCAGCAGCAGTTAATGCGGTTCAATCCCTGAGGGGTGCTCATCGAGTGCTGCTTCACGGGGTCACGGGGTCTGGAAAAACCGAGGTGTATCTCCAGGCGATCGCTCCCATCGTCGCCCGGGGGCAGTCCGTGCTGGTGCTGGTGCCTGAAATTGGCCTCACCCCCCAATTGACCGATCGGTTTCGTGCCCGGTTTGGTGCCAGCGTGCAGATTTACCACAGCGGACTATCTGATGGGGAACGCTACGATACTTGGCGACAGATGCTCACAGGCACGCCGCAGATTGCAATTGGTACTCGGTCGGCAGTGTTTCTTCCCCTGGCAAATCTGGGGCTCATTATTCTGGATGAGGAGCACGACAGCAGCTTTAAGCAAGACCAGCCTGCCCCGTGCTACCACGCCCGCACCGTCGCAGAGTGGCGATCGCAACTCGAACAGTGTCCCCTCCTGCTGGGTACAGCAACTCCGTCCCTCGACACCTGGCATCAGGTTCAGCAGCCGTCAGCGTCCAGTGACATTTCTGAAAAGGCCGTCGTAGCAGGGGGACATTTCTCTAGTCCTGAAGAAAGCCTCGCTACTGGGGACATGCCCTCTCACCTGCTGACGCTCCCCGACCGCATTCATAACCGTCCTTTGCCACCGATTCAGGTTGTTGATATGCGGACAGAATTTCGCGAAGGAAATCGTTCTATCCTCAGCGGAGCCTTGCGAGATGCACTGGCGAGGCTGAGGGAAACAGAACAGCAGGGCATTCTGTTTATGCATCGGCGGGGACACAGCACCTTCGTATCGTGCCGGAGCTGCGGCGAGGTCATGACCTGCCCCCACTGTGATGTGTCGCTGACGTATCATCACACCCATGAAGACGCGAATGCCTACCTGCGCTGCCACTACTGCGGCTATGGGCGACCGCACCCGCCCCGGTGCCCCACCTGCGATTCCCCTTACCTGAAGCATTTTGGCAGCGGCACCCAGCGCATCATTCAGGAACTCAACCGTCAGTTTCCTGACCTGCGCTGCCTCCGCTACGACCGGGACACAACCCGCACGAAGGGATCGCACCGGGCCTTGACTACCCGCTTCGCCCAGGGGGATGCAGATCTGCTAGTCGGAACCCAGATGATTGCCAAGGGACTGGACGTACCCCAGGTGACCCTGGTGGGCATTGTGTCCGCCGATGGCCTGCTGAATTTGCCTGATTTTCGGGCTGGAGAGCGAGCCTATCAAATTTTGACCCAGGTAGCAGGACGGGCAGGGCGGGGGGAAGAACCTGGACGGGTGATTCTCCAAACCTACACACCTGAGCACCCTGTCATCCAAGCAGTGCAGCGCCAGGATTTCAGGGCTTTTCTAACCCATGAACTGGGCGATCGCGCGGCCCTCCAGTATCCTCCCTATGGGCAGCTTATTCTCATCCGGCTTAGCAGTCCCGATCGGGACACAGTGAAGCAGGCAGCAGAGGCAGTAGGCGATCGTCTCCGGCCATCGGAGCCAGATACCGCTGATTATCAGATTCTCGGCCCTGCTCCTGCGTCAGTGATGCGCCTTGCCCGTCGCTACCGTTGGCAAGTTCTGATCAAGGGAAAGCCTGGAGATGCCGGACGACTGGTAAAACAGTTGAATCTTGATCAGGTGCGATCGCACGTACCCCGCACCGTCAGTATTACCATAGACGTAGATCCACTGAATATGCTCTAGACGCTTATGCTGAAGCTCAATGGACTGGTGCGGAACATGACCTCTTCCTGCTTGATGCATCGTTTCGCTTCAAAGGCGACCCCTGCCATAATGCCCCAGAAGACAGTGCCATTTTTGATAAAGGGATGGGGTTGCACAGGGCTCGTGAGTGGTCTGCTAGGTAGCACTCTGGCATTGGCGTCGCCCTGGATGGCTCCGGTCAATGCCTTTGGGTTTGCACCGCTGACCGTACAGGTTGCCGTTAACCGGGTCTGGGGTAGCCCCACCGTCGATTTGCCGCCGCAGCGACAGCGCCCGGATCTCTATGCAGAACTCTCAATGCTGGGAGAACAGGTGGTTACTCCCGTTGAGCCGACTCCCCGCATTAATGAAGATGTATATCCCGATTGGCTGATGAGTGCGGCATCAGAACGGGCATGGCTTAATCCGGGAGAGCTGATTCCAATTTCCATTCGCATTTTTGATGAGGATGAGGACGAAGATGACAAAGTCCTCGCCAGTACCCTGTTCCTGGATCCCTATGAGTGCGAACTGAGGGTAGGTGGCCTGTCCATTGCTGGGGCATGGATAAACAACCGTAGCACCTGCATTGTCTCAATCCCTGATTTGCGCAGTGATACGGGGTCAGCAGCCTTGACAGTCAGTGCCCAATGGGTTGGGGTCAGTCCAGGCCGATAGCTGACCTCATCGACCTGAGATCATTACTGTGAGTAAGAGAACTGTGAGTGAGAGAACTGTGAGTGAGAGAACTGTGAGTGAGAGAACTGTGAGTGAGAGAGCTGTGAGTGAGAGAACTGTGAGTGAGAGAGACTTGCTGACTGTGCCATCATGGCCTGAGAGGGAAGTAAACGCCCAAAGTCAGGAAACTCTCCCTAGAATGAGCTTTAAGGGATCTGTGGCTAAATTCTGTGGCTAGATAAAGTACTAGGAGAGAGCGGCGGGCGCAACCCGCCGCCCCTCTCCTGATACTTTATTTTTTTTACACGACTTGGCAAGTTTCAGGCAAAGATAGGGGTTTGGCGCGTGCTCCCCGCGCCCCAAACCCCTATCTTTGTATTGTGAATTTGAGAACTTTGCCAAGTCGTGTTGAGTGACAGCGCTCTGCGCCGCCACTCAACAAACTGTACTTAATGCGCTTGCACAGCGCCATAACCTGAGTTCGGGTTAAGCGATTTTTGGGGGCGGACGCAGTGCGTCAGCTCTAAACTGGAGAACCGCACCAAATCGCCGGAGCGTGGGTTGACTCCCGTAGCGCGTTATCACCAGCGATCGCACGGAATGAACGAGGGGGGAGGCAATCTCCAGATAGCCGTTGATTGCTGGAAAATCCTCTGCCAGAAGAGTGCGGGCAAGATCCCCATCTATCGATATATAGCCGTCATTTTCAGGCTCTAAAGCGGCGATCGCCCGCTGAAATGCCGCACTGTTCCCCAAATTTGTATCTTGAAAGAGCAGTGCTTTGCCAATGGCACCCACTGAAGACGAAATGACATCCCACCCATTAATGGTGGCGTGAATTCCATCCACATCCGTTTCAAGGGTCACTGGATTGTTGGGGGTGTCAGGGTGCAGCACCGCCTTGAACCGTGTCCAGATGGTGGTACTCTGATCTCCGATATCGAGCGCATCCAGGTTAAAGCCTTGCTTTTGGGCGATCGCATCCAACTGACGAATACCCGCCTGGGCATCCTCTGAGTCAGGCACCACTAGAATCCAGTCAGGACGGGAGCCTGAAGGTGTTGTAGACATACCACCATAGGCAATGGCGTAGTCCCCTACAGCCCAGGGCAATAGATCCTCTGCAATACTCACTTGGCGAGTTTTCAACTGATCGGTCAGCCCTTGGGTAAGATGCTGGGCCAGGGGGTTGCTCTGGTCTACCCATTGGGTGAGGCTATTCCAGGTATCCGCTAGAGCATGACTGGTGATGGCCAAGGCACTGTCTACTGGGATGTATTGCAGGCTGTCTAGAGTTTCGACCGGGTGAGGGGAGTGGGCGGGAAATGTATGGCTAGGGGTAGGCGTCAGGACGGTATCTGCCACAAGGCTCCCAGGGGCGATCGCCAAATTTGCGGCCACAATCTGAACTCCGTCAAAGCCCAGAACGGGACGATCTACCGCAGTCAGAGAGCCATCAGTCCGAGGAGTTCGCAAACTGGATCGTTCAACTTCATCCGTCCGATCGTCTAGAGACAGAGATTCTACCGCCGCCAATTGCGGTAATGTCAGCCAAGAGCGCGACTCGGGCAGATTAAGCCAGATCAGGCCGATGCGCTCCCCTGGCAGACGACTCAGGGTTTCCTGATACAGCGCACTTTTGCCCAGACTCCCATCCGGTGCCTGGAGAGTGTTCACCGCATTCCGCAATACATTAGGGCTATTGGCAAATAAAACATAGTGGGTTCCAACCTGGGCTGTGGCCACAACGGGGGTCTTGCCTTCGGCGGCCCCAAACAGAGAGAACGCATCAGGAAACGTGATGTCAACCCCAGAATACTGCTCTCGCACCAGGTCTACATCTCTCCCCTGACGTTGCCAGAGCCGCTGTAGGGAAGTTGCTGCCCGGTCTGCATCACTCACGGCTACAGCCACCAAAAACCCAGGCGTGATGCCACTTTCAAAGTCGCGATCCACGTCCCAAGTGGTGAAACCAATGGTTAACTCTTCGCCTGCCCAAGGGGCAATATCGCTATCGTAATCAAGGCCAAGATTTTCTTTAATGTGCTGCTGAACCTGGCTGAGTTCGGTCTGTATCTCTCGCTGCTGTTCAGATGAAAGTGCCACGAAGCTGCCCCGTTTCAGGCGGTCTGCATTAACCAAAAGAGATGCCATAAAAGGAGTCTGGCTTGGCATAAACATGGCGGTTTCGGGCACAGCCTGAACATTCCTAATCGGGAGCAAGGAAGGCCTGGCTTTGCTAAACCAGATGCCTGCTCCGATGCCTCCCGCAATGACTACCGTGAGAATAGCCAATAGTGCATTGCGTATTTTTGCATTGCGAAATGTAATGGATTTCATCGGAAAAGACCCTATGGGCGATCGCACTCTCCAGTGTATTACCCCATGAGGACACTCACACGACTGAACAAGTTTCACGCAAAAACAGGGGTGTGGGGCGCGCTCCGTGCGCCCCACACCCCTGTTTTTGCGTTGTGGATTTGAGAACGTTACCAAGTCTTGCAACTCACGCCGTTACAAGAATAGGTCGTCCTCCTGATGCCCTCTAGGGAGCAAGGATAAAATCCAACTGACTTCTGCCTTACGATGCTAGTGCACTGAATTGAGACGGTATCCGCAAAACTGCCCAGAAAAATCCGGAAACTGATGGCAAACATTACAAAAATCACATAAATGTGATCTCATCAAGATGAGATCACGTTAGTATGGGGCCAATAGATAGAAAAGTTATTACTTCAGATCTATGGGTGCGCTGAGATGTTTCTCTAATGGATACTGATACTGGACTTCTAACCCCGTTCCATCTTAGGAAATGGGGTTTTTTTCTTTAAGTTAACAACACCAACAGAGCCGAGGGGTTCTCGGTAAGATGATTTAAACGATATGTTGACTGCATGGACGATCTCAGACAGTGGTATCAAATCCTCGAAATCGAACCTGGGGTCTCCATCGAGGAGATCAACCAGGCGTATAAGGACTTGGTGTTTATTTGGCATCCCGATCGCATTCCCAAAGACAACACCAGACTTCAGCAAAAAGCTCAAGAAAAGCTAAAGCAGCTAAACCATGCCCGTGAGCGGCTGCGTGCCCTCCGGCGCGATGGGCAGGATCGCTTTAGCTCATTTCGTCGATCGTCTAATACCCGAAGCACATCCCGCTCCTCCTCGACGAAGCAGTCCACCTCCCAACAGTCCACCTCCCGGTCAGCTCGGGAACAGAAAACATCATCCGGGCGATCGCCCTTCAATACAACGTCGCGGCGGGCAGAGGGGGAAGCCAAGCGATACTATCGATATCAGCCGCCCCCTCGTCCTGGGTTTAATGACCCCTACCCTTCTTCTTCGTCATCCAGTCGGTCATCAGCCCCACAATCAGACAATTCTTCTCGCTCAAATGGGTCGGCAGCCTCTAGCCATCGTGCAAGCACCAAGCCCGGCAACAGCAACGGGTCAACGACGAATCAGCCACCCCCATCTACATCGCCCTATCAGTACCGACGGTACTCCCATTCACAAGCATCTTCCCCTACCGATGGAAATGGCAGCGGCAACGGACAAAATGACGCGGATACCCGTAAATCTTCGATCCATGGCGATCGATTTTCTTCTGCGCAAGCCCCATCCCGACCCTACAGCAGCCGCACTCCTCCTCAGCCGACACCCGCACGTCCCATGCCTGACCTCAGCGGCGTTGATTGGAGTGGGCGCAACCTGAGCGAGAAAGACTACTCAGGACGGAATCTCAGCTCCGCTAATTTAAGCCACGCCGACTTGAGTGATGCTTTTTTACACAAAGTTAACTTCAATCGTGCCAACCTAGAGCACGCTAACCTGTTTCGCGCCAATTTGCTGCAAGCCAACCTCAGCCACGCCAATATGCGGCAAGTAAACCTAATTGGTGCTGACCTCAGCGGTGCTGACCTCAGCGGTGCTGACCTCAGCGGTGCCCGCATTGGTGTTCCTGGAAGAATTATGGTGAAGCTAACAGGTACGATTTTGCGGGGCACGATCATGCCTGACGGGACGATTCACGAATAACCTTATAGGGGACTTGCAAGAAAATAAAGTACCCGAAAAAGAGCAGCGGGTGCAGCCCGCTGCTCTTTTCTTCCGGTATCTTTTTTAGCCGCAGATCCCTCAGTAAGTAAGTGAGCACAATTAATTGTAGAACCTGTAAAGCTCCTGCGCCGCCCGCACAACTGGCGGCGCAAAGGTTTTACATCTGGTTTTAATTGCGTCAAGCTACTGATTAGATGGCGGAAGGTTGCTTAGATGGCGGAAGTGTCTACACAGAGGTGCCTCCTGCGATCCTACACGACTTGGCAAGTTTCACACAAAGATAGGGGTTTGGCACGCGCTCCCCGCGCGCCAAACCCCTATCTTTGTGCTGTGAATTTGAGAACTTTGCCAAGTCGTAATCCTACTACGGCAGCAATTCTCATTATGGAAATTTAGGGGGCAAAAAGGTCGCCTGAGGCAGGCTTTTTGCCCCCTAAACCGATACAAGTGAGCGCCTATAGGGCGCGAGGTTTTCTAAAATGAGACGTGCTGCCGTGAAGATTGCGAAGTGTTAACTTAATTGC
>CAYXJG010000076.1:4608-16185 GCA_964465285.1 uncultured bacterium | reverse complement strand
GCGACTTGGCAAAGTTCTCAAATTCACAACGCAAAGATAGGGGTTTGGGGCGCGCTTCGCGCGCCCCAAACCCCTATCTTTGCGTGAAGCTTGCCAAGTCGTGATGGTATTGCCGTGGATAGTATTGCCGTAGATATCGGATGTGGATATCGGATGTGGATATCGGATGTGGATATCGGATTTGCCTTGACCATCATTCTAGCGTTGGTGCCTGCTCTCTCCATTGATGTGGAAGCACTGACCCTCATTCCTCGGCAGAAGTGGTTTTCCTTTGCCGGAGGTGTTTCTACTGCCTATGTTGCCCTGGACATCTTGCCAAGGTTAACCCAAGCGTTTATCACAGTCGAGCGAGACCAACTCATTACGCTAACGACGTTCGAAATCAGCTCCTATAGCTTCATTCTGTTAGGGATTTTAGTTTTCTATGGCCTGGAAGCCTTGGTGCGATCGCCCCGATTTTCAGCTCAACGAGCCTCGTCCAAATCTCCGCCAGCATCCAATCAGGCGGATAGATCCCCTCAACTGCTACATCTTGCCATCACAATTCTGCATCTTGCCTGTTTTGTCGCCTACGCTTTCATGCTCAGCGAAGTTCTCAACGGCTATCCCTTTCAATCCAAGCTCATTGAGCAATCGCTATTCTCTGCCGTGCTGCTACTCCACTTTATTGTGCTGGACGGTCGGTTGCAGGAGCATCACCGCGCTGCTTACTGCAAAGTCGGGCGATGGTGTGTGGCGATCGCCATTCTTTTCGGCGCTCTCGTTCCCCGCAATCTGCTAAGGAGCAGTATGTTGGTCTACCTTCTTTGGTCGTTTATTGCTGGAAGCTTCATTTTCAATAGCTTGAAGGACGAAGTATCGACCCAGGACGAGAGTTGCTACTGGTCATTTTGCTTTGGCGCTGTTGTCTCATCAATCGTTCTCTTGCTGCTTTAGCACAGCAGCGCGCATGAACTTTAGGCCGCTGACTCCCTGCAAAGGTTCCACATTGCCGGATTGAATGGCGGCATCAATGATGCCTTCCCGGTGTAGGTAGTGCAGGTATTCCCGGTATTCCTTCTCCTCCTGCTCTGTGGAATAGACCACCGTGAGCATTCCCGGCTGAGTGATGCGGGTCTGGTCGTCCGTGTCAATGGCTTTATCAATACGCTTCTTCACGATTTCGTAGCGGGTGTCGCGGGTGCCGCGCACGTCAAACAGCCGTTCGGTGTCTTCGTCGTGAAAGATATCTACCGTAGAGTCCTGCACCAGCACCAGATGGGCCACGCCCAGGGAAGAGTCACATTCGTCTTGAATCCCATAAACGGTACGGGCGCAGGCACACACGGCCCGCAGTTGTTCATACCGGAGGCTATGTAGATGAAAGGGAGAGAAGTTGGCGGCGATCGCCCCTCCTGCATAAATCATGTGGTCAATGCCATCGGTGACTTCCACATCACAGTAATGGGGAATCACCTGTTGCATCTGTTCTTGCCACTGCTCCCAGGTCGCGCGGAGGCGGGTAGTAATCTGTCCTAGCAAAAAGTCATACTGTGCCCGTGCCCGGTACACACTGCCCTGATGGGTGTCGCAGGCATCTCGGTAGGCTTCCACCGCTGCGTTCGCTTCAGGACTACAGGTGGCGAAGTAGCTGAAATGGGTTTCCAGGCGATCGCTTAGATAGTGGCTCACGGTCACTTCTGCTCCGACCGTCACCCCCTGTTCCAGCTCTTCAATTTTGCCCAGCAGATCAAGGCGCATCTGAGACACAAACGCCCCTGCCTGACAGTCTCTTACCGCATCCACCACTGCTAACCCCAGCCGAAGCTGTTCCAGCAAATCCTCTTGAATTGCCCGATTGCGCTCGTCGGATGACCCTCGAATGTCCGAGATGCCATACAGAGGAAACACATCCCGGAAAATAATCGGCTCCGGCAACATGCCCAGGCTACGACGTTCCGCTTCCTGGATAAACCGCCACTCCACAGAGGGATGAATGCTGTTGATAAATCGCTGGTGGTGCATCTGGCGCAGCGCTGTAGTCATGGCGGAGGCAAAGGCGGGCATCAACTGTTCTGCCCATGCTCGATCCACTGCATCAAACTGATGAGGCGTTTGGCTCAACACCCCCACCAAACCGATGGGATGACTGGTGTAATGTCCAGCGGTCACCTGCTCTGCCATGAGGGGAATGAGCAGCACCGATCGCACCCCCAGTTGCACCAGGCGATCGCCCAGTTCTGTTACACATTGCTCCCGCAAATCTGGGAGCGCCATCACCTGTTGCTGGGCGATCGCCGCCATCATCTGCCCCCCCTGGAGGGACTCAAATGGATACTCTGCCACAGTTAAGTCATCACCATCACACCCGGCTCCAGCCCCCAACCTCACATTCCCCATGAATAACCGCGCCTTCCGCCGCTGAAAACATACGATTGCCGTGGTTTCTGCTCGAAAAAGGCGACACATATGCTGATTCACCCGCTCAAATTTTTCTGGTTGTAGAACAGAATTTTGATTCACTAAAAGCTGAGTAATCCGGCGAATCTGCTCATGGGCCGTGACATCCACTCCTTCTAGCATGAGATAGCCCGACAGGGGCAAATGCAGCCCCTCAATCCGCTCCTCCAGATACGCTAAGCGTTCTCTATCATTCAGCCAGCGCCCGTATTCTGAGGCATTGACCGTACCCAACCCCAAGGTCTCTAGTACTGCTCCTGACAGCTGCACGCCATCATAGTCCAGGTCATCCGACCGCATCCAGAATTGTATGTAGCGTGGGGCGGGTGAATCAGGAGCACTAACTGTCACCATGAGTGGTTCATCCAACAACCGCCAGATTGGCATAGGGTCAGGAGAAAGGTGCGCCAGTAGCCGATACAGCACATGATGACGATAATGCCGCCGCAAACCAGCCCAGTCAGCCTTTCCCAGACGATCACATAAGGACTGGGAAGCTGTCCCTAAATATTCGCAGAAGGCATCCGTTGCCCGCTCCACTGTAAGAGTTTCTGGCTGAAGGATAGCCAGCAAACGATGGCTTCTGGCCTGGAGAGCTTGGGCCAACTGGGGGCGATCGCCCCCGTTTGTAGACGCGTCATAATTCATGGCAGACAATCGTGACAGTTAGCAGGTGATGTGGAACAGGGCGTTGAATACAGCGCTGTGCGCTGAGGTTAAGCACGCTTGTGTAGGGGACACCGCCCCCCCACAAGGGTTCCGGTACTGAACGTACTTGCACATCGCTATACAACACGACTTGGCAAATTTCACGCAAAAATAGGGATTTAGGGCACGCTCCGCGCGCCCTAAATCCCTATTTTTGCGTTGTGAATTTGAGAACTTTGCCAAATTGTGTATACAACTGCACATCGCTATAGATAACAGCAAAGAAGTTATGTTCAGCGTTCCCATTCCGTTTCTAGAATGATCCATGAGCCATCATTGTTAACGACAAGCATGGATTACACAAATACCAATCACGCTATTATCATCGGGTGCGGCTATGTCGGCACTGCCCTGGCAAAGACTTGGGTGAGTCAGGGCATTACCGTCACTGCTACCACCACCACGCCGGAACGAATTCCTGAACTGGAAGCCATTGCCAACCGTGCTACCGTTCTCCGTGCCGATGATGCGAATGCCCTCCGCAACGCTCTAGTGGGACAGGATACCGCCGTCCTAACCGTTGGGGCACCCAACCGGGACGCCTACGAGCAGACCTATTTGAACACCGCCAAAAGCATGGCAGCGGTGTTACGAGACACGCCCGTCCAGCAGGTGATCTACACCGGAAGCTGTGCAGTGTATGGGGATCAGAACGGGGCGTGGGTCGATGAGGAGACGGCGATCGCCCCCCTCTTCCCCCGTCACCAGATCATGGCAGACGCCGAACGCATGTTGCTGGATGCCGACACCAACCAGCAGCACATCTGCATTCTTCGGCTGGGCGGCATCTATGGCCCTGGACGAGAACTGTCCCGCATTTTTAGCCGCGCTGCCGGGAAGACCCGCCCCGGTGATGGAGCAGAACCGAGCAACTGGACTCACCTAGACGACATTGTGGGGGCGATCGCCTTTGCCAGAACCCATTGCCTCCGGGGACTCTATAACCTGGTGCAGGACGATCCCCCGTCCCGTCGAGACCTCATCGACTGGGTTTGCCAAACCCACAACCTGCCGCCTGTCCAGTGGAATCCGGCATCACCCTCAGAACGCTCCTACACTGCTCGGGTCTCCAATCAGAAAATCAAAACGGCAGGCTACACCCTAAGTCACCCGACTTTCCCAGGCTGGCTGCAGTGAGGAATCTGAACCGTTCTGCTGACCTTCATAGCTCTCCTATATTATTTGGCTGTAGTACCCCGGCATAATTAAACCCAACTGCAAAACACGACTTGGCAAGTTTCACGCAGAAATAGGGGGTTGGGTCGCGCTCCGCGTGCTCCAACCCCCTATTTCTGCGTTGTGAATTTGAGAACTTTGCTAATCGCGATAAAACTCTGCGCTGCCCGCTGCGCAGGCGGTGCAGAGTTGATGGATTTTATATTTAATTGTGATCACTTACTCAATTCCTTAGGGGATGTTTGAGAAGTCCTCAGTGCTACTTCTGATCCCCCCTTGCCCCCTTTGAAAAGGGGGAATCACGTTCAAAGTCTCCCTTTTCAAGGGAGATTTAGGGGGATCAGTATTGTTCCAGCGTGCTATCAAATACTTCTCAAACATTCTCTTCGGGAATTGCGGTGAAAAAGATCTCAACCGTTCCGGGTATTGCCCGCTGCCCGGAACGGTTGGGATTTTTCTTTTCTGCGAATCTCTTCATGATTTTTTAGTCTTTTTCTCCGCAGAATTATGTATCATCTAGAACATCTCTTTAAAATCTCTGTAGAAGGAGTTTTCGTCATGACGTTAATAAAACGCTGTGTGGCTGAATTTATGGGAACAGCCTGGCTCGTGTTGGGGGGTTGTGGGAGTGCTGTTCTTGCGGCTCACTTTCCGAGTGCTGACGCAACCAATCCCTTCGGCATTGGTTTCCTGGGCGTTTCCCTTGCCTTTGGCTTGACCGTCCTCACCATGGCCTATGCCATCGGCCACATTTCAGGGTGTCATCTCAATCCAGCCGTCTCCTTTGGTCTATGGGCCTGCAAAAGATTTCCCGGTTTTGAACTACTGCCCTATATCATCGCGCAGGTTATCGGAGCCATAGTGGGTGCTGGCATTGTATTCCTCATTGCCAGCGGACAGCCCGATTTCGCGCTGACAGGATCTAATCCCTTGGCAACTAACGGGTTTGGCGAACACTCCCCCGGTGGATACTCTTTGATCGCAGCGTTTATCACTGAAGTGGTGATGACCTTTGCCTTCCTGACAGTAATCCTGGGAGCGACCGATCGCCGTGCTCCCGCAGGCTTTGCTCCCGCTGCCATTGGCTTGGCACTAACCCTGATTCACCTGATCAGCATCCCTGTAACCAACACCTCGGTCAACCCCGCCCGCAGCACTGGCCCTGCCATCTTTGCAGGGGTTGAGCTGTTTAGCCAAGTTTGGCTGTTTTGGCTTGCCCCAATCCTGGGGGCGCTCATGGCTGGGTTCGCCTACTATCAAATCTTTGAGGAACGCACGGAGCGTCCTGCTGCCGAGGAATTAGGAACTCCTGTTCCATAACTCAAACACGACTTGGCAAGCTTCACGAAAAAATAGGGGTTTAGGACGCGCTCCGCGCGCCCTAAACCCCTATTTTTCATTGTGAATTTGAGAACGTTGCCAAGTCGTGATTCAAACTTGTGTCATCTAATCAATAAAAAAGCGGTAGGAATCCCCACCGCTTTTTTATTGATTAGAGCTGAGCCAGATAAGCTAGTAAGCCAGGGTTTCGAGGGTTTCGCGCAGATACTCGACGACGAGCTGGTCGGATTCGGCATCCTGACGCTGTACGCGATCGCCCGACTGCCGCCACCGCTGAAATCCAGAACTTGTAGAAATTGCGCGTCTCAGGCTTTCCCAAGCATGAGAGTCACCCGATCCGCTGATCCGTGTGAGGGAAGTTGGAGCTGCCATAGCAACCTCGCAATATGGTTTGCTGAAATATTTGATTCAAAAAATATCCCGGGCTGGAAAACATCCTGGGCTGGAAAATATCTAAGATGCGCCTTAGAGATCCTGTGTTGCACTAGGCGTCATCAAAACCGTTAAGTTAACCTCTCCGTAAGGAGTTGGCACGCAAAAGTTCTTAACCTAGCCTAAATCTAGCGCACAGGCACGGAAGCATGGTGTGTCGAGTTACACCGTACACCGTTATTTTCTTCAGAATTAAACATGGCACACCGTGAAGTCCTGCCGCATTTGCTGCTGCTTTAGGCTAACCCCCTGGAACCAGCCAACGCCCGTATTGCTAAGCGATTGATGATTGTTACGGATCTGCGGCTAAAAAAGTACCCGGAAAAGAGCAGCGGGCGCAGCCCGCTGCTCTTTTCCGGGTACTTTATTTTCTTGCAAGTCCCTTACACGATTGATGAAGGACGGATCTTTCGCACCACCCAATCCTGCAGCAGCGCGTCTACCTGACTAGGGACTTCGTCATGGGGACAATGTCCGGCTTGCAAATAGTGTTCCTCTAGGTTGTCATAATAGTGGCGGAATTTTTCTCCCCGCTCCCGCGTATTCATCCACGGATCGCCCTCTCCCCAGAGCAGCAGCAGCGGGCATTGGAGAGACTGCAGAAGGGCATCAACGGTTTCCCCTCGGGGTGATTTAAACACTGAGGCAAAGACCCGAGGCGCACCTGGATCGCATGAAGGGCGGTAGATATCTTCAACTAACTGATCGGTAACGGCACTCTGATCCAGGTAGACTTTCTCTAAAGTTTTGCGAATCGTAGAGCGGCGACGCACATATTGAAACAGCAGATAGCTAGGTAGAGGCTGGAGCATAACCGATCGAACCAGCTTGCCCCACATTGACTTTAGAGAGGATGAATCTGGCTGAGAGACCGCATCACTAAACGGCCCAGCACTGTTCAGTAGCACAACTCCAGCAACCTCATGCGGGTAGGTCGCTGCCACACAAAGCGAGGCGTAGCCCCCCAAGGAATTTCCCGCAATAACCGTCGGGCGCTGGATATGCTCATAAACAAAATCATGCAACTGCTCGCGCCACAGCTCCCCGCTGTATTGCCAGTCAGGCTTTGCCGATCGCCCAAACCCTAGCAGGTCAATGGCCCATACATCAAAGTTATGCTGAAGCTCATCAATATTCTTGCGCCAGTGGTCTGTGGATGCCCCAAAGCCATGCACCAGCAGCAGAGGCGGATATTGAGAATCAGACTGCCCTGCATGGACGTAGTAAATGGCCTGATCGCGCCAGTGCCAGATATGTCCTGTGTAAGTTACGGAAGGGGATGCGATCGCCATATGCTGTAATCGACAATTTCTAGTGGTGAACTTTAATAAAGCGCTGTGCAAGCGCATTGAGTACAGTGTGTTGAGTGGCGACGCTCTGCGCCGCCACTCAACACATTTGGGTGTGCTGAACGAATTGCACACCGCTATAAGTAGGTCGGTATCAATTCGGTATCAATAAACTCAACTTAAAAAACCGGGGGAGCGCTCCGGAGCGCTCCCCCGGTTTTTAGGTTTTGAGGCTATTTATGCTGGGTTACTTAGTGGATTGAGTTAACTGAATCGTGTTAACTATTATTAACGATTCTACCGTAACCCCCTCTTCCTTGGCCGAGTCCTCAATCCCCATGAGAGACTGCTGAAGAATTGGTCTCATCTAGCTATGCTTCACCATCATGGTCGCAACATCTCGCAAACGTCCATCTAAACCCAAGCGTCGTAGCCTTTGGTTTGAGCGCTTGATGGCTATTATCATCACCATTAATTATGTACTGGTGCTGTTCGATATCACCTATATCCCCATGCGAGATTTTTATCTCCGGTATTTCCCTGGATTTACTGCGTGGTATGGCGAGCAGTTTAAGGGCATCGAACCAGAGCGATCGACCGAAGCCTATTTAGAAACCGTTGAGGAATTGGAAACACAGCTTGAGCAGCTGGGCGAATTAGGATTGCGATCGCCTGATACAGCTCAGCTCCTCTCCAGCCTCCGCACCCAAAGCGTCAACATGATTGACGAAAACCCCTTCCAGATTGCGAACAAAACGGGTACGTTGGAGCGCATCAAGCAGCGCATGCGAAGCCGCATTGATACCGATTCAGCGAAAGAAGCCTTCGGCATTTTCTGGAGTTCCGATTACTTAATCGAAAACAGCTGGCCTCAGGAACTTGAGTTCTTCAGCACCGAAATTGAGCCACTGATGGAAACGAACTATTTTCGTGGCATCGGACTGAATGGCGATCCCATCAACCAGTTTTGGCGCATTGATATCTGGTTCACTCTCCTCTTTGGTGCTGAGTTCCTGGGCAGAACCCTCTATCTCAGCCTCAAATATCGCGGCACCAACTGGTTTGATGCCATGATCTGGCGGTGGTATGACCTGCTGCTGCTGCTTCCCTTCTGGCAGTGGCTCCGCATTATTCCCCTGACCATTCGCCAAACCCAGGCTAAATTATTGAATCTGATGCCCATCCAGTCCCGCATCGTTCGGGGCATTTTGGCGAGCATCGCCATTGAACTTACCGAAATTGTCATCATCCGCGTCATTGACCAGATGCAAACCCTCCTCAAGCAGGGAGAAGTCACCCGTGCTTTGCTACAGCCCAATGCCACCCGACAATACATTGACATCAATGGGGTTGATGAAGTCCAGGTTCTCTCCCAACGGTTGATTTCAACCCTGATCTATCGCGTGATTCCCCAGGCCAAGCCAGAGTTCCAGGCGCTTATTTCCCACACCATCACGGGAGCATTTGATCAATCCACTGTCTATCGGGGCATTCAGGCTATTCCCGGCATTGGCAACGTCCCCGATCTGGTGACTCAGCGGGTCACCGCCGAGGTGATGAACAATGTATATGCTGTCCTCAAGGGGTCTCTCGAAGATCCTCAAGGCGCACAGCTCGCGCGAAATTTGACAGAGAAGGTCATTGAAACCTTTCAGACTGAGCTACGCCAGGAAGAAAGTGTTGAAGAGATTGAGTATCTGCTAGTGATGATTCTGGAGGAAATAAAAATTAATTACGTGAAGAACCTGTCTGAAGAAGATATTGAGGAACTATCGGAGAAAACGTATAGGCTGTACGAAACAACTCAAATGAAGGCTTCTGAACAGTCCAGCGCCATTAGTATTCGCACAAAACCCAAAGGCTAATTCTTCATGAATACGGTATTATGAGGTGTGTAGAACGATCGTGACGCGAGCGCGATCGCCTATTCCAGCTTAGGAATCTGGAAGTGGGTCGAGACCCGCTTTTTTTATGCCTGAAATCTGATGGACGGGCGTCCTCTTTGGGACACCTCACCCCTCAAGAATCTTGACTACTATGACCCATCCGTTGATTCCAAAAATTATCGAGGTGGCAACCCCCGTTGCCCAATCCCTGGGGCTGGATGTGGTTGATGCAGCCTTTCATACCAACCAAAATCCTCCAGTCTTAAGAATTGATATCCGCCGTCATGATCGGGACATTAATCTTGATGATTGTGAAGCTATGAGCCATGCCCTGGAGGTTGTTCTAGACGAATCAAAGGTGCTGTTGGATTCCTACGTGCTCGAAATCTCAAGTCCAGGCATCTCTCGTACCCTCTCGACTGACCGAGAGTTCATTTCCTTCAAGGGTTTTCCGGTGACCGTCATTACCCTCGAACCATTCAAAGGCTCGTTGTCACTCACGGGGCAACTCATCAAGCGCGATGATGACGCCGTTCACCTGAACTGCAAGGGACGGGCGATCGCCATTCCCCGCAACATCATCAGTCGAGTTCAGTTTGCTGACCCAGCCTAATTGTCCTCATCCCCTCAACCGTAGACGCGTTAATCTATATCACCAAAGGAGATCCACCCATGTCGATGGTCAACCTTCCTGGACTCCAGGACATGATTGAAAATATCAGCCGCGAACGAAATTTGCCAAAACACGCTGTTCAATCTGCCCTGCGTGAAGCACTTCTCAAGGGATACGAACGGTATCGCCGCACCTACAAACCCGACACCGAAGTCTTCGACGAGGAATATTTCGATAACTTTGAAGTTGAACTTGATACCGAAGAAGAAGGATTTCGCATCCTCGCAACTAAGACCATCGTTGAGACTGTGTCAGTTGCTGATCACCAAATTGCCCTGAAAGAAGTGCAGGAAGTTGCCGACGAAGCGCAACTGGGCGATACCGTGATTCTTGACGTCACTCCAGAACAGAGCGACTTTGGACGCATGGCCGCAATTCAGACTAAGCAGGTCCTTGCCCAGAAACTCCGGGATCAGCAGCGTAAAATGATCCAGGAAGAATTTAAAGATCTGGAAGGCACGGTTCTCCAAGCGCGAGTGACCCGCTTCGAGCGCCAATCCATTATCATGGCTGTTTCTAGCGGCTATGGGCAACCAGAAGTCGAAGCAGAACTGCTCAAGCGCGATCAATTACCGAATGATACCTACCGTGTCAATGCCACCTTTAGGGTATTTTTGAAGCGGGTGGCAGAGGGGTCTCACCGTGGCCCCCAGATGCTCGTTTCTCGTGCCGATGCAGGACTAGTCGTGTATCTCTTTGCCAATGAAGTTCCTGAAATTGAGGAAGAAATTGTCCGTATTGTCGCCGTTGCCCGTGAAGCTAATCCTCCTTCGCGTTCCGTTGGCCCCCGCACGAAGATCGCCGTTGATACCCTTGAGCGGGATGTCGATCCCGTAGGGGCCTGCATTGGGTCGCGAGGTTCCCGCATTCAAGTCGTTGTAAACGAACTCCGGGGCGAAAAAATTGATGTCATTCGCTGGTCTCCCGATCCATCAACCTACATTGCGAATGCCCTTAGTCCCGCTCGGGTGAATGAAGTTCGGCTTGTTGATCCTGAAGAAAGACAGGCCCATATCCTCGTTCCTGAGGATCAGCTTAGCCTTGCCATTGGTAAAGAGGGGCAAAACGTGCGCCTTGCAGCCAGACTCACAGGCTGGAAACTCGATATCAAAGATTCTGGCAAATATGACTACGAAGAAGAAGATCGGAAGCTAGCTGCGATCGCCGAACAGCGACGCATTGAACAGGCAGAAGAAGAAGCGCGTCTAGCAGCAGCAGCAGAGGACGAAGACGCTGCAATGCCTGATAGTTTTCCTGGGGTTGCAGCCTTAGAAGTTGCAGCCCTAGAAACTGACGAAGCTGACGCCGAAGAAGCTGACGCCGAAGAGGCGATCGCCCTAGAGGACCCTGAAGTCGCTGACCAAACGGATGGGTTGTCCAGCGCAACAGATAACGCAACAGATACAGAATCCGACGACTCTGCCGATATGCCAGATTCGCCTCCAAACGAAGCTAAGCAGGATGACGCCATCCACGCCGACAGTCATCCAACTCCTACGACAGTCGAGGATGAGGGAGAAGAGACATCTGATGCTGAAGATGACGACGTTGAAGATGAGATAGATAATATAGACGATAACCTTGCGACAGATGACCTTGCGACAGATAACAAAACCGAAGATGACGAAAGTAA
>CAYXJG010000076.1:0-4508 GCA_964465285.1 uncultured bacterium | reverse complement strand
ACCTTGCGACAGATGACCTTGCGACAGATAACAAAACCGAAGATGACGAAAGTAATTAGTGAATCAAATCATGGAGGTCAACTTTCGCCGCTGTGTTTCTTGCCGCAGAGTCGCTCATCGAGATGAATTCTTTCGGGTTGTCCGCCTCCCAGGTACTCGCAGCGTTAGCCTAGATACAGGCATGGGGCGCTCAGTCTACGTCTGTAAAAATGGTGAGTGCTTGAATCTTGCCCACAAAAAGAAACGGATGAGCCGCGCCCTGAAAGCCACCATCCCTGACGAAATTTTTCATATCTTGCACGATAGGGTTGGTAGCCAAGAATAAGCAGCAAGCATTAAGTCAGCTCATTTGCATCTCATTTCAACCTCAATGGATCGGTAGGGCGATGCTGTGCCACTCCGCTGAGTCAAACTAGCTGAGCCAAATCCGCTGAGCCAAAGGAGATTAGAAGTGACGTCGTTGGCGATCGCCCCTGGGTCGAGAACATTCTCTCCGGCAGAGGATGTGTTTTAGGGCATTGATTCTTTATTAACATCATGAGGTGGAATGGTTTCACCTGTTATCCTTGTTAATAGTGAGGGTTCACTAGGGCGTCACTATCAGCTACTGAGAAGAGAGTATCTGCGATCTGGCAAGACTCTTAGCATGATTCTTTATAATTCATGCCTCTAGAGCCTGACTAGCACTAGAGGTCTTTGAGCGTTTAGACAGCATGCCTCGATAGCGCAACAGCACGACGCTCATGACACTGTTCATAAACCTACATGAACTCTTTAGGCCCTGTCTTATTAGAGTTAGTTTGATACTATGGGAATCCTATTTGATTCCTGAAAATATTTCTAGAGGTGGGGACGAGCGCAGCCCGTCCCCACCTCTAGAAGTCAAATAGGATCGCTTAGGATCGCTATAGTTTGATACTAAAGAGGGAGATAAAACCGTAGATTCAGATCCCTGAATCCTTAAAACTTGTGAGCAACGGTCAACAATAGACCAGAGGCGGAAGCCATCAGGCTTCATAAACTCTCGGCTGTCATCACGAGTGAACAGATACAATGGGTAAAAGCGAATATGTGAACCGAGCAGGTTGGTAGAACCAATGAACTGAAAAAAACTTAAATGAAGGGGTACAGAGCTTTCAGTAATGTAGTTTAGCCAAACAAAGCAGGTTGTCTATGTAGAAAAAGCGTTGGTACGGAGAGGAAATCACTGAATGAACAACGGTAAGGTTAGGATTTACGAATTGTCAAAAGAGCTAAATTTGGAGAACCGCGACATATTAGCAGTCTGTGATCAGCTAAATATTGCAGTTAAGAGCCACAGCAGCACGATTACAGACGATGATGCTGCTCGCATCCGCAATGCATCTGAGAAGTTTGTGCGTCGTCCAAGTTCGGCGAAGAAGAAGCCCATCATTGCGAAGTCAAAGTCATCAAGTCCAAAAGCTCCAATCAAGAAAAAGCAGCAAATTTTAGAAATTCGGAAAAAGTCGCCCACTCAGGAATCCTCTCAGTCTCCTGAACTGGTAGCGAAGCCACAGGTCAGTCGGCCTGTTTCCAAGTCTCCAGACACGCCGACGGTTCAGTCAGCTCCACCAACTCCGCCAACTGAAGTTGCTGAACCTAAAGCTAAAGCGCCGAAGCAGGAGCCTGCTCCCGTGCGACCTAAAGTGGCTTCCGCAGAGCAACCTGAGCCGCCTGCGCAGTCTCCTCCAGTTGAGATCAAGGCAAAGCAAAAGCCGCAACTGGTGGGTCCTCCGTCCCGTCCGAGCCTCCAGAAACATGAGCCTGACGATAGCTCGAAACCTGCCGCAGAAGATGTGACAGAGTTTCCTGTTCAGCAGCTCACTCACGAAGACGCTGCTGTTTCTCCTCCAAAGGCTCCAGAGTTACGGGTGCCCAAGTCTCCCAATGGAGCTAGAGAGTCCAAGGTTGATGACCGTGAACAACCTACTCTTGCTCCCAAGCCTAGCAAGCCTAAGCTGAAGAAGCCGGTTTCCCGTCATAAAGACGAGGAAGCACCTAGACCAGCAAAAGTTGACCAGGCTTCTCCATCCGATGATGGGGGCGACGCCATCGGCATGGCAAACGAAGTCGTAGAGCTCCGCCGACCTGCACCTCCTCGCACGGTGAAGAAATCCAAGAACCGTGAAGAGAAGGAGGTCGATGATGATCAGGAACTCTTGGAGAAGCAGAACAAGGCAAAATCGAAGCGTCGTCAGCCCATTATTAAAGATGATGATGATGATTTAGTGGTCTTTGACGAGGACGACTTTGACGGTTCTGATGATGATGTATCCGCATCACAGATCAGTCTTTCACTGATGCGTCCGCCCAAGCCTAAAGGGCTTCCAGGACAACAGCAACAGAAACCTGCTGCGACGTCGAGTCCACGACGGAAGAAATCAAGTCCACCCAGGGAAAGCAAGTCACAGCGACGCGATCGCCGAGAGCAAAGTCAGAAGCAAGACCGTCCAGAACTTCTTATCCTGGAAGGCAGTATCTCACTGCATGACCTGGCTGAGAAACTCGCAGTTCCTGAGACAGAAATCATCAAAAGTCTCTTCTTTAGGGGGATTGCCGCAAACATTAACCAGATTCTAGATGTCCCCACGGCAACGATGGTGGCAGAGGAATTTGACGTGGTGGTTGAAGCTGGCGAAGCGGAAGCCGAAGCCAAGAAGACCACAGAAATGCTAGACGAGCGGGATCTGGAACACCTGATTCGCCGTCCCCCTGTTGTCACAATTATGGGGCACGTTGACCACGGAAAAACCACGTTGCTGGACTCTATTCGGAAGACGAAAGTGGCGCAAGGTGAAGCAGGTGGCATTACTCAGCACATTGGGGCTTACCATGTTGACCTGGGTCATAATGGTGAGCAGCAGCAGATTGTCTTCTTGGATACCCCTGGTCACGAAGCCTTTACGGCGATGCGGGCACGGGGCACCCGAGTTACAGACATCGCCATTCTTGTGGTAGCGGCTGACGACGGCGTTCGCCCCCAGACGGTTGAAGCTATCAAGCACGCCCAAGCAGCCGAGGTTCCCATTGTTGTGGCTGTGAACAAGATCGACAAAGAAGGTGCCCAGCCCGATCGCGTCAAGCAAGAGCTGACGGAACATGGCCTTGTCCCAGAAGAATGGGGGGGTGAAACGATTATTGTTCCCGTGAGTGCTCTCAACGGAGATAATCTCGATACCCTGCTTGAAATGATTCTCCTCGTTGCAGAAGTGGAAGACTTGTACGCGAACCCTGACCGACCTGCGAAGGGAACCGTCATTGAGGCGAACCTGGATAAAGCTCGAGGTCCTGTGGCAACGCTGCTAGTTCAGAATGGCACGCTGCGCATTGGCGAATCTATCGTTGTCGGGTCCGTATTTGGTAAAGTTCGTGCCATGATTGACGACCGGGGCGATCGCGTGGACGCGGCAACCCCCTCATTTGCGGTTGAGGTGCTTGGACTGAGCGATGTTCCTGCTGCAGGTGACGAGTTTGACATGTTCCACGACGAGAAAGAAGCGCGGGCTGTCGCATCCAATCGTGCTGACCAGCAGCGCCTGTCCAGACTCCAGCAGGCGATGGCGTCGCGCCGCGTTAGTTTGAACACCCTCTCGGCCCAAGCCCAGGAAGGGGAACTTAAGGAGCTGAACCTTATTTTGAAGGCAGACGTTCAAGGATCGATTGAAGCGATTCTGGCGTCGCTACAGCAGCTTCCCCAGGATGAAGTTCAAGTACGTGTCCTGTTTGCAGCACCAGGCGAAATTACTGAAACAGATGTTGACTTGGCTGCTGCGAGTAGCGCCGTCATTATTGGGTTCAACACTACTCTCGCAAGTGGTGCTCGCCAAGCGGCTGACCGGGCAGGTGTTGACATACGCGATTACGACATCATCTACAAACTGCTAGAAGATATTGAAGGCGCGATGGAAGGCTTGCTTGAACCTGAAATGGTTGAAGAATCTCTGGGAGAAGTCGAAGTCCGAGCGGTCTTCCCCGTTGGGCGAGGTGCTGTGGCTGGATGCTATGTTCTCTCTGGCAAAGCTGTTCGCAACTGTCGTATTCGAGTCCGCCGAGGGGGTGATGTTGTTTTCGAGGGCAATCTCGATTCTCTGAAGCGTGTCAAGGATGACGTGAAAGAAGTTAATGCTGGGTACGAATGTGGTATCGGTGTTGACAACTTTGCTAACTGGCAAGAAGGCGATCGCATTGATACCTTCAAGATGGTTAGCAAGCGTCGAAAGCTTGCGGCTGCTACCACTAAAGGATAGGTTACAGCATTCAGTTCAACGTCATGGAGGAATTCTCCTTGATTCCTGACAAGGAATTCACAGGTGGGAGTGGGCTATGCCTGTTCCTACCTTTAGAAATATTTTCAGGAATCAAATAGGATCACGACCTGGGAAAGTTCTCAAATTCACAACGAAAAAATAGGGGTTTGGGGTGCGCAGAGTGCGCCCCAAACCCCTATTTTTTCATGAAACTTGCTAAGTCGTGTAGGATTCCTATAT
>CAYXJG010000075.1:6804-16255 GCA_964465285.1 uncultured bacterium | reverse complement strand
TGAATTTCTGGGCTTTCTTCAAGCAGCAGAGCAGATTGTTGTGCAATTTCGCTCTCGATCCCCAACATTTGATTGAGCAGTTCGTTATATCGGGGATCTTCAATAAGAACAGTTGCTGCTGCGAGAGAACCGTTTTCCGCTAATTCTTCCTGAAGGTTGGTGTAAAGCTGCTGAGCTTCATCGAGTTGAACATCCAAACTGGTCTTCTCTTGTTGAAGGCTACTAATTTGAGATGAAATCTGATCGCCTTGTAGTAGAGGATCGATTAAATTATTTCCTTTTCGTAGAGATTCAAGCTCAGACTGTAGGAAATCTACTCGACTTCTTAAGGCAGGTAATTGTTCATCGACAAATTTGATTCCTCGTTGAATATTACTTTGGCGGTCTTGGAGACTAAAATCAACATACGCACTCGCTACTTCTTCCAGCACATCCCTTACAATGGTGGGCTCTAAGCCTTTGTACGTTACTAATAAGATGTCCTCTGATGTTGGTTTAACAATCAAATTATTAAATAAAGTTTGATAAGTTATTTGCGGATAGCGAAAATTAAGCTCTTCGGCAATCGGTTGTAAAACACGGGGACTTTTCAGGACCCTAAGCTTTGCTTCATCGACAGAAGCTGCGATTACATCTTCTTGATTACCCAGAGCATCAGGGTTTAGGGTAGAAATGATGCGGGTTTCGAGCGTCACTGGCTCGGTTAAAATTTCAAATCCGGCTTCGTAAACTGGCGTATCAAGCAGTGCTTTCAGAACGGCTCCGGATGCAACAACGGTAGTGATTCCAGCAATCAGGAAGATACGACGCCGAAGGGCAGAGAAGATTTGCCCTAATTCCAATCCTCCTTCATCTTCAATATTAGTCATCGGTACGAGCTGTTCATCTGGCATTTTTTTTGATGTTTACACCACAATCTTGAAACAATTCGAGTAGAGGTATCAGATATTTGGTTTGTTCTCAAAAGCCGCTCAAATAACAAATAGATTGTAATGCTGTATTAGTAGTTAATCTAATAAGCGTAGTAGTGTAAATGGAGTAGTAATAAGATTGAAAAATCTCCCAATTGGAGCCGCAACTGTATCTAATACATCTGAAACACTGGCAACCGCTGACCGCCGGACAATGATGATGTCTCCGTTTTGAAGAGCTGGGTTCAGTTCTGGGTTAATGTCTTGTTCAAAATCTACGGGAATTGTTTGATTTAATACAGTTCCATTTGGGTTAAGACGAACCAGTTCTACTGTCCCTCGACTTGCTCGATTATTAAATCCTCCTGCCGACAATAACCCTTGGGTTACAGGTGTGTTAGGCGGTACCCTGATAGTGCCTGGATTATCAACTTCTCCTACAATATTGACCTCAATTGAGTCTGGAGAAAAACTTGCAGATGCTAATTGTGCTGATTCTTCTAAATTTACATCTTCTGCTGTTGGTATGACAACTGTATCGCCTTCCTGTAGAGCTGTATCTTGGGTTAGATCACCAGTTTGTAACAATTGCCATAGATCAATTTGAATGGTCTGATCAAAACCTGCTTGTGTGCTTCGGAGAACTTGAATATTACGAACATCAGCTAGGGGCTTAATTCCACCTGCGACTTGAATCGCTCGTGTAACGGTCGGTAATCTACCATCTCTCCGTGATACTCCAGTTTCACCTGCTTCACCTGTTTGAGCACTACCACTTACTGTATGCGAACCCGGTCTGAAGACTTCTCCGACGACTGCAATGTTAATTTCATTTTCGTCTGCGGCAATATTTAATGTTGAGAGTCCCGCCAAAACCTCAAGATCTGGGCTTTCGTCTGCGGCAACGATGACTGTATCTCCGTCACGAAGAGCAATGTCTTCGCTCGCTCCTCCGGCTTGTGTCAAGCTGAGCAAGTTGATAGTGATGAAACTGTTGCCGTTGAGCTGCTGACGACGGATCTGTATTCGGCTTAAGTCAGCAGATAGACGAATCCCCCCAGCTTCTTCGAGAACCTGAGTAACGGTTGGGAATTCATTATTCGATGAATTGATGACGTAAGAACCCGGTCGGGTGACTTCACCAACAACTCCGACTTGCACAACTCTTCGAGATAAGAGTGTGATTGAAACAGTTGGTTGTCTCAAAATCTGGGAGTATCTGGCGGCGATCGCCCCGGTCGCTTCTTCAATAGTCATATTATTGATAGATACTTCACCAATGACAGGAAGGTTGATGACTCCGCCCACTAAAATGTCAAACTCTCCGCTGTACTGGGGTAACTGAAAAACGTTGACGCTGACGCGATCGCCTGCACCAAGGGTATATGGATCTTCGACACGCGACACACGAGGTACACCTTCGCCCTGCACATGATCATCAGTGAAGGCGATCGCCCTTGGTAGTTCCCCAGCACTTAGAAGACCAATCGCAAGAGTTAAAAAAGCTACGTCAATCAAACGTTTCATTAACAACCAGGAACTCAGTTGCGTATTTTCCCTTGAGCGATCGCAAGTCTTCATCAAATCAATACCCTAAAACTTATAAACGCCAGTATAATCGTAGCCAAGATTTCAAGATTTATGAATGAATATTACGGATTCAATTAATTTACACAGTTCTAAATGCAAAGTACTAGACCCATTAGTGTGGCAATGAAACCCTTTTTACTTAGATATTGTTTACTTAGATATTGCTTCGCGCTTCAGAGACTAGTTTCGACATGAGGTTGTGAGCTTCAGAGAGGGTCTCATTGATAGTACCCTTCCCACATCTTTCTTTTAACATCATCTCCGAACAATTACGATGTTAAGAGAGACGTATCCAGAGATATTGACTGAAATTATCAAGGTTCTTCATGATTTTTATGACTTTGATAGCCTGTTTACACACTTCACAGATGATTGAAATGGCTTAAGTATGGACACTACCATCTCTGAATTTCAACAACACGGCTACCGCATCGAAAGAGAATTAGGGGCTAATCGTGTTGGTGGGCGAGTGACCTTCCTCGCAACGGATATCCAGACGAAACAAAAGGTTGTCATCAAGCAGTTTCAATTTGCTGTGACGACATCAGATTGGGCAAACTTTAGTACTTTTGAGCGTGAAATTGAAGTTCTAAGAGGGCTAGAGCATCCAGCGATTCCTAAGTATCTTGACTCGTTTCAAACCCAAAACGGATTTTGTATTATTCAGGAATATAAGAAAGCGCTGTCTCTTTCAACAACCCGAAGCTATAGTTCAGGGCAAGTTCAGCACATTGCGATCGCCATCCTCGAAGTACTTATTTATCTGCAAAATCGGATTCCCCCCATCATTCATAGAGATATTAAACCAGACAATATCTTGATGGATAAAGACAATAACGTTTATCTCGTCGATTTTGGCTTTGCGCGAGTTGGAGACGGAGAAGTGGGTGTAAGCAGTGTTGTTAAAGGCACGTTAGGGTTCATGCCACCCGAACAATTGTTTAACCGCCAACTTACAGAAGCGTCAGATCTCTATGGGTTGGGAATGACACTGATTTGCCTGCTGACCGGGACAAAAGCCGATGAAATCGGAAATCTTGTTGATATCAGCTACAAAGTAAAGTTTAAGCATCTAATACCGAAACTGAGCTTTCATTGGTTCAGATGGCTAGAAAAAATGGTCGAGCCGAGGGTTAAAGACCGATATCCAAATGCTGTAGCTGCCTTGGAAAGGTTACCCAAATCATCGATCCGTTTACCCGAAATTCAGATTAGTCAATCGACCTTTGATTTCAGTGCTAGGCGATTGGGTGAAATGCTGACCCAATCCGTCACTATTACAAATCCAATTCCAGATACGATTTTAGAAGGCAAGTGGGAAATCGAGGCACGTTCATCCGACCTCACCCCGAACTCCCTTAGGCATCGTTGGATTGCTGTTGAACCTCAAAATTTTGAGGGAAGTCATGCGGAATGCCATATACAAGTTCATACCGGCAAGCTCATGGCAGATAAAACTTATCGTAGAAAGTTGTTGCTACGTACGAATACTGCTTCAGACACGCTTACCTTTGAATTGCAAGTTAAAACGGCACCGATACCTATTCACGTTGAATATATTGCCCATCGCCCACTCATATTACTCTTTTTGGCTTCACTATTCATCGCCCGAGGCAACTTTTGGCTCGTCTCAGAAGCAGGTTTTTTTGCAGAAAACCTCTCCATCGCTCTCTTTAGTAATGCCATCGGTGGTGTTTTAGGATTAGAAGCCGCCGCATGGACACTGGCAACGACAGGGGCATCAACGGGGGTTGCTGCGAGCGGCATTGCAGGAGGTATTTTAAGTCTAGTAATGCTGTTATCGTCTTGGGTTGCTCTAGATAGTCTTTCTGGAGAGCCTCAAACGGTCGTTATTAATACGATACTCGGTCTTACTGTGAGTTGGATTTTAGGCATCCTTACAGGTATTGCTGCCGAGAGAGTTATAGAACAGGACGCTAGTAAAGCCTTTTCCATTCAACTGGTTCTCTTAACTGTTAGCTCAGCCATTAGCGTTGCCTATGCTTTCTCGGTGGGCTTCAATCACTTATCCTCAATTCTCGGATTAACAATTACAGTACTGCCCTTAGTTGCGCTACTCGTTCATACGCCCCTACGACGGACGCGTTTGATTTCTAGTTATCGGAAAAGAGAACGACACCTCGTTAGGTTGTGACGAACCGCTCCTTTGCTAGATTAGACTCTAAAGTTCGTTGCGCTTCTCCCATCTCTCCATCGTTAATTGACGTAAACAAGGCATCTTGCGTAAGCAGGGTTACCAAAGCTGTATCCGAGTCTAGCTGCAAAGTTCATAGCCTTTGTTTATCGTATATCTACTTATTGAAAGCTCATACTTATCGAACCGCAAAACTTCATGCTTTCTTTAAAGAAAAACTATTGATAAGCTCATGTTTCTGAAAATATACTGAACATAGTTTATTGAGTGTCTTTAATTGTTCACGGTTTGTTGGTAATAATACAAGGCCGCAATGGATCTCCGTTATTATTGGTAGCTTGTGTCTTAAGTAGGGATACTGGAGCGCTTAGCGCTCCAGTATCCCGTTAAATCATTCCCGCTTACGTTATAGGCTTTATTGGCCATGGTTTGGAGCCACTGTTTATCGAGCCTAACTTCTCTGTGAGACCTCAATGATCAGTTTAGCTGTGCAATATACTCAACACTTTTTTTACTTACCCAATTAGATTCTAGCTGAGGAAATTTAAAAGAAATGGCCCCAAAAAATTTACTTCTTGCAGCAATTGCATTAGCTCCTGTATCTGCAATAGCCATGACCACGAGCATTCCTGCGGGAGCAGCTACTGTAGGCACTACATTTGACTTTTCTGGAGGTTTCGGTTCAGCCACAAGCTTTGATTTTTCTAAACCTGATCTCGGTCTTACCGTGAGTTCTAACATAGGGGAGGTTTCAAAGAGGATTCTGGGCCTAGGGGTCATTTCTCAAGTGTCACGATTAAATAATGATGCGTCTTTCGAGATTGAGAAAGGAGAAGAGCTCATTCTTGATTTTGGCAAGGAAATATCGCTCGAAACTGCTACGTTTACATTTGTAGACCGTAGAGACGATGCTAGCCTAGAGATTGACGGTTCTCAATTTATTCAAGGTAATATTAGAGCTAATGGAAGCGGGCTTTTTTCGCCTACTGTAAGCTTCAAGAATTTGTTTGGTAACGGTCTTTCTGGCTCATCCTTCGCATTTGGAGCTGTTGACAGAAATGATGGTTACCTTCTGAAGAAAGTAACCGTTCGTCATCTTGCAGATGGTACTGAAATTCCAGAACCTTTAACAATTTTGGGTACTCTTGCGGCTGTTGGTGCTGGTGCAGCTATCAAACGTAAGCACTCTCAGGCTAAGGAAGCGTAGACATTCCCTTAAAAGAATATTTGCGTTGCTGAAGGGTATTTGGGCTTGTGGGCCATCTGCAAGCCCAAATGCTTTGTCATCTTCATTCCTACTAAAAAATTTTGTAAGTGCTGATTGAAAGTGGCAGCGTGGATAACTAAGTTACATCACTAAGTACATTACTTTTAGTTATAGACAGAGTGTAAATTTTATAAGTATCTCCATGACATCTTCTCAAACAAACCAGTCATTACATCAATCTTTAAATAGGCCAGTCTATCCTACTTCAGTAGTGCTTCTCCGATGGATTGGCTACATCTTTCTCATTCTTTTTCTTCTTGATGTAGTAGCCCTTCTCTATCCTCTAGATTTAATGAATCCTAATTGGGAGTTTCAAACTGCGGGCAATGTGATTGAACGAATTGTTGTGCTTATTCTTGGGTTAGGGTTTATTTTTTTTGGCGAAACGCAACTCCGCCGAAAATGGGAAATGCCTATTCTCAAAGGACTCTCTTGGGCCTCTCTACTGTTTAGTGTTGTGTTAATTCTTGCAATCCCGATTGTTTTGGTAACGAGTAGCCAGCGCTTGGCCCAGCAGATTGACACCAATTTCGGTAACCAGTTCGAGGAGCAGGTTTCTCAAGCTGAAGCGATTCAGGAGCAAATTGAGTCTGCAACCAGTGGCGATTTGCAAAGCTTCATCGAAAATCAAGGAGGAGCTGCTCAAGGCTTATCTCCAGAAGAAGCTCGCCAGCAGTTGCTGAATGGTGTTGCGGAAGCGACAACGCAAGTACGTACTCAAATTCAGGGCGAAATTAACAGTCGTAAAACGCTGGTCAAGAAGAACGGGGTCAAATGGATATTAGGATCCATTGTTTCCGGAGTTTTGTTTATTTACATTTGGCGATTCACGAGATGGGCGAGGGTATCTCCAAAAAGTGCGTCTGCACGCAAGCCTAAGGCTGCTGAAGCGTAAACTCTTTAGATATTGTTGTAGTTAGTTCAGGAAGTTGTCTTAGCTAGTCAAATCTAGCTACTTTAAAGTCAGGACTACTTTAAAGTCAGGACTACGACAACTCTCAATATCTTTGATGTTCAGTTCGTTTGCTGATTGATTGGATATATAAGTAACCCAGCATAAGTAACCTCAAAACCTAAAAACCGGGGGAGTGCCCCTCCGGGGCGCTCCCCCGGTTTTTAAGTTGAGTTTATTAGTACCGATCTACTTACCTTCACTGAAAGAGCCGTGAAACTTGATTCATTACCTCAAACACAATTCTGGAAGCGACACTGGTTTTGGTTATGCATTCTAGGTATAGCACTAAGCTCAATTTACTTCACTTTAGTTTGGAAAGCCGATGATACAGCTCAATTTGGCATGAGCCTATTATTCTTTGCTTGTGTGTCTAGTCTCCTTAAAGACAAATCAAAAGAGCTTACTTTCAAAAGTGACTGGCTTTCTCTAGCTTTTTCAATTGGGTTGATCGGCTGGGTACTATTAAGAAGTTCACCCCAAACAGATGATTACACCGTAAGGCTGTTTCCATTTGTTTCAGGGATTGCTATTGCACTACTGGCCTCAGGCTGGCGTGAAATTAGGCAATATTGGCGAGAACTTACCATTCTCTTTTTTTTGGGTGTTCCTAGTTTCCTTGCATATCATTTTATTGATATCTCTGAATTGACAGCAAGCTTTTCCACCCTTCTACTCTGGTACGCAGGATACGACATCTTATCTGAAGGAACATACATAGCATTAGCTGATGGTAGAGCCGTTCAAGTTATCTATGATTGCTCTGGTATCGACTCAGTCAATTACCTTTTGGGTATGTCGGTTGTCTGCATGATAATGTTCCCAATTTCTGGTTGGTTTAAACAAACTGTTGTACCTTTGGCAGGTGCATTTATCGGGTTCTTTGTTAATGGTCTTCGGGTTTGTTTGTTGGTTGTACTTGCCAAGTTTGATCAATCAGCGTTTGAAAGCTGGCATACAGGAACTGGGTCTTATACGTTTTCCTTGATTGGAGTGCTGATGTTAGGAGGTCTATATTGGCTACTTCTTAGTAACAATAATTATTTGACTACACACTAGGCGTCAAAGTAGATATCTAGATATAAGGATCATATTTGATTTCTGAAAAATTTATGAATGTGGGGGCGGGCGCAGCCCGCCCCCACATTCATAAATCAAATAGGATCGCTATAATTGGGTTGATCCGTTTTACTTCACTCTTGAAGTCTGATTAGGCTGAATAATATATGTCAGCCAATTGTGCCGCTTCTCTTGTGGTAAATTTTCTGAGAGGGGATATAGTCAAATCCATACCTTGTCAGGGTATGGCCTTTGCTTTTTTGAAGGATTGAAATCGCAACGTTAATAACGAATCTAAATCGTTTTTGTGCGTGGTGTGATACAGGAGCACGTCATCCGCTACTGAGAGAATTAAGGTTGAGAATCACGGTGGGCTGAACCAAGGGGGGAACCTATACAGTCCCAGCCATGCAACTCACCAGGTTTTTTGTATTACTCTGGTTGTACCGCATTGACATAAATTTCATCGCAGTCTCTATGCACAGCTTTATTCCCCCAGAGCGTTTTTTCCCCTACCTGACCTGGACAGATATCCGCGACATGCCCAACAAGGAGAACGTGGTGATTGTTCAGCCTGTGGGCGCAATTGAGCAGCATGGCCCCCATTTGCCTGTGGTCGTGGATTCGGCGATCGCCACTGCCGTCCTTGGCACAGCCCTGGCAAAACTAGACCCGGAGGTGCCTGTCTATGCTCTGCCCTGCCAGACCTATGGCAAGTCCAACGAGCACTGGCACTTTCCAGGCACCATCACCCTCACCGCCCAGACCCTCATCACTCTGCTGACGGAGATTGGCGAAAGCATTTATCGATCAGGCTTTCGGAAATTTGTCTTGCTCAATGCCCACGGGGGACAGCCCCAGGTAATGGAGATCGTGGCGCGGGATCTACATCAGAAATACGAAGACTTCCTGGTGTTCCCACTGTTCACCTGGCGGGCACCCCACTGTGCTGGAGAACTGTTGTCCGAAAAAGAAAAGGAGTGGGGCATTCATGCGGGCGATGCGGAGACCAGTGTGCTGCTCTCCATCCTGCCGGATCAGGTGAAGATGGATCGGGCTGTAGCCGAATATCCTCCCCAGCTACCGGAGGACAGCCTGCTGAGCATGGAAGGGAAGCTGCCGTTTGCCTGGGTAACCCGTGACCTAAGTACCAGTGGAGTCGTCGGTGACGCGACGGTGGCGACAAAGGAAAAGGGCGATCGCCTCCTTGATTCTGTGTCGGATGGCTGGGCACAGGTGTTGCGGGACATCTATCAGTTTCGACAGCCGCAGGCGGGGAAGTAGGAATTTTGGATTTTGGATTTTGGATTTTGGATTTGCGCCCATCATCACTCATCGCGCAGCAACATGCAGTATTGTTTGGGGAATACTGAGATTAAGGCTTCATTTAAGACATTCTGGGAGAAGATAGATGCCGACGAAGAGCAATCTTCAGACCATCCTGAAAGATAAATATGGAATTAATAAGAACATTACAGCCCCTCTGTCTGTAGAAGATTGTGAGGCATTATTGAGGG
>CAYXJG010000075.1:0-6704 GCA_964465285.1 uncultured bacterium | reverse complement strand
TTATTGAGGGTGTTGCAAAATCAGCCCAGCGCAGTCAGACTTGTTGAATCTTTCACTGAGAGGAATACAGAACTCGGTAATAAAAATCGCTATTTTGGTCAGCAGAGAAGTCAGGCGGAAAGAAGATTCCAGTCTCTTCAGGAAGAC
This sequence comes from uncultured bacterium, assembly GCA_964465285.1. GTDB lineage: Bacteria > Cyanobacteriota > Cyanobacteriia > CAKZMO01 > CAKZMO01 > JBCCWF01. The sequence continues at coordinate 6,557 of CAYXJG010000075.1, read as the reverse complement.
CATGCCAGATTGCAGAAAGACATCGCAGAGTTAGAGCAAGCAAATGCCAAATTGGGCGGTCGCAAGGGAATGCTCTCAGACGAACAGCATGAACTTAAATCTCAAATTCAGCAATTATCAGAACGGAATCAAGAGTTGTCGAGCAAAGTTCAACACCTAACGACAAGAAATGATCAGTTGGTTGATGCTAACGAAAACCTCATGAAAGACAACAAGGATTTGAAAAACATTGTGGATCAAATCCGGTTGCGGTTAGCTCGAGACACCAAAATGTTGCTGGAATATGAGGACAGTGAGATTCGCAAAGCTCTGATCAGGCTGTTTCGTTGGACGTTGGGATAGGGGAGACATATCATGGCAAGCAAAACAAGTCAGCGTCGAACCTTCAGCGGTATGAGCTATCGCGAAGTCCAGCAGTCAAACTCAACTCGTCGGAGTCAATTGCCGAAGGAGAAACAAGCCTGGCTTAAGAAAAATGGATATAAAAATGTAGGATGGGATAACGTTATTCGGCTCTACCAGAAAATTAATGATCTGCTAGCTCGACCGGATGAAGATGAATCAACCCTTGAAGAGCTTTTCTTGCAAGCAGATCGGATTGGTCAGAAATACCAAACCCCTGAGGAAATCGAAACCTTTAAGAAACAGTTGGAAGCAGAAGTAAGTGAGATTTCAGACAAAATTGATCAACAGTTTCCAGACACAACAGTCGAAATGATCGATTTTCGTCCATCTTCACAGCCTATCAGTCCTAAAAAGCAATCGGCTAAAAAATATCGCTGATTTCTCTAAACCATATGTTGAGCAAGGTGATGATATGGATGATGACGATAACCTCGACGATAAGAGCTTAAAGGATCTGTTTAAGCTTGCGGATGCAGTAGGAAAGAAGCGTTATCACAAGTTGACGCCTCAAGACTTTGAGCAGTATCGCAAGTTTGATTACTGGCGTTATGTCAATGGTAATAGCGAATGTGGAACAACCCAGGAAAGCAAAATTTGGGCAAAGGAAAACTCAGATTGGAACTGCCCTGTTTGCGGTGCAAGATTTGCCGATGTGGGAGGACGGACTATCGATCATAAGCTTCCCCGTGCCCAATATCCTTGGCTGTCTCTCGATTTCAAAAATCTTTGGGTCATTTGCAAACACTGCAACCACGAAAAGGAGGAAATGCACTGGTATGAGTACGAGCGCTACATCTTAAAACACTATCCCGAGCGGTATAGTGACATTCAGCTTTATCGCCCTAGGCAGGTGTTGAAATCACTTAAGCAACAGTAGAGAATGCGATCGCAGCAGGCAGACGCTCAGGAATGGGGATTAAATAATTTGAGCCAAATTGGAGTAAAGCGGCGCGGCATCGCCGTGCCGCTTTATCTAGATTGGATTTTATTTAATCCTTGATCCTAAGCATATGTTTGGTACTTTTATTCAACTTTCAAGGGGATGCTCAATTCATGGGTGTTGATGCCAAAGCGTTTCATCAACAATTGGTCGCCGCTTCGTCGCATTTGCTTGAGATTCTGGACAGGTTTTCCTCTGTTCGTGTTCTGGTCATTGGCGACTTGGGCCTGGATGAATTTTTGACGGGGGAGGTGGAGCGGGTGTCACGGGAGGCTCCGGTGCTCATCTTGCGCCATGAGGAAACGCGCCAGGTGCCAGGAGGGGGGGCTAATGCAGTCTCCAATGTGGCGGCGTTGGGGGGGCAGGTATTGGTTGCGGGGGTCGTGGGTGCTGATGAGCAAGGGCGTGCCATTCGACACATTTTGGAATCGATGGGGGCAGATTGTCGGGGGGTACTGGTGGATGGCGATCGCCCCACCGTCACCAAAACCCGCATTTCAGGCCATGCCCGTCAGTCTGTGACTCAGCAAATTGTGCGGGTTGACCGCAAATCTGATGCAATGCCTGATGTCGCATTGCAGGAACAACTTGCCCACTCCATTCACCACATCCTTGACGCAGTGGATTGCGTCATTTGCTCAGATTATGGAGATGGCGTTTTTACGTCAGCAGTGATTCAAGCAGCCCTCGCCCATCCTCAGGTGATCGTGGATGCCCAATGGAATTTGCATCGATTTGCCGGGGCGATGGTGTTTACGCCTAACATCCCAGAAGCGGAACGGGCAGTGGGGTATGCGATCGCCGACCCAGCCAGTCTCAGGCAGGCGGGCACTGATCTGCTCCAACAAACCCAGGCTCGCTACGTCCTGCTAACCCGTGGGGAAGACGGCATGACATTTTTCCAGAAGGATGAAACTCCGCAATCGATTCCAGCCTTTAATCGGACGGATGTATTTGACGTGACAGGGGCAGGCGATACCGTCACGGCAGCCCTCACCCTGGCGCTTGCATCAGGAGCCTCCTTCTGGGAAGCAGCCGTGTTAGGTAACTTAGCCGCCAGTTTAGTGGTTCGGCAATTTGGCACCAGCACTACAACAGTCGATGACCTGCGCGAAGCCCTCTCCGCGCTAGTACACACGACTTGGCAAAGTTCTCAAATTCACAATGAAAAATAGGGGTTTAGGGCGCGCGGAGCGCGCCCTAAACCCCTATTTTTCATGAAGCTTGCCAAGTCGTGTATAAAACTCATAGACCTTGCGCAGGCAGCGCAGGGTTTTGAAGTCGGTTTTTAATTGTGCCGAGGTACTGAGTATGATTTCTTACTTGGCTCTAAGAATTCATGTTCTGAATATTAAGAATGGTTTCTATTTTCGGAAAATAGCCTTGCCGACACAGATTTTCAAGGTTATCGATAGACAACAATAGGTGCATCGCCCCTTCCTAGACGACTCATCTAAGGTGTAAAACTATGAATTACTCCTTTAATATCATTGGTGTATCCCCGTTACTCTCCTTCTTCAACCACCAAATTGATACGCAGCAAAGCCGCGACTATTCCGGGGCGGAATATATTGGAGCCCACCGCTGCACGCTGGACGCATTCCTGGAATCTATCGACACATTGCCCCAAAAGCGAGGTTGGGACTTAGACAAAGCGGTCGATACTGTAGTGAATTTTTGGCTAAACCACGGTTCTCAGGTGAAGCGGTGGCAGAAAAGGTTAGATGACGCGGGCACTGAGAGTGTTGTGGTCGGTCGTCTGGCTACGATGCAATCTTTACGTTCAGAGCTAGAATCCCTGCTGGACAAAGAGCCGTAAGCAACTCAATACTTGGGAGAAGCGATTATGACACAGGCTGTTTAGCCACCGGTAGGGCTTGGGCCTGCTTCTCTGCCAACAGCTTGGGTTGCAGATAGAGATTTTCGAGTAACACGGATGCCCCAGCAACCCAAGGGGGCACGATGATGGCTCCAAGAATGCCCAAAACCTGCGTTCCTCCTAATACTGCGAGAAGCTGATACAGAGGATGGATGCCAACGGAAGAACCCACAAGCAAGGGGTCCAACACATAGGTTTCAACATTCTGGATAATGACAAATAGGAGAAAAACCCAGAGCAGTGTCCACCACCCTTGCGAAACGGCGACGACAAGGGCAGGCACTGCGCCTAATATCGGCCCCAAGAATGGAATGAGATTAGTGACTCCGGCGATCGCCCCTAAACCCAGGGCAAAATCCCTCAGTCCTAGTACGCTGAGGGAGGTGGTAATGGCGACGGCAAGAATCGTTGACACCAGCACTCGTCCTCGAATGTAGCTGCCAATGCGATCACTCACGGGGACGACTTGAGCGGCGAGACGTTCATCCCAGGGTTTTGGAAATAGGCGGGTAGCGCTACGAGCAAGGGTACGGCTATCCGACAGCAGGTAGCCGGAGAGGAACAGTGCCAGCACAACGCTGAAGACGCCCCCCGCGATTTCTGTAGTCAACCCGACAGAGCGAATCAATAATTTTTGGGTCGAGCGAATTGCCCAAGCTGTGAGCCCCTGAACATCAATGACCTGGCTAAACAACTGATCAACCAGCTCCGGGCGAGTATCACTCTGGTTAATTGCCCAGGTCTGAGCCGCCATCAATACGTTGTTCAGGGAAATAGGTACCTGCCGAATGAGCCGTTGAATCTGCTCAAACACCGTCGGGCCAATGATGAGGCCAACTCCTGTTAATCCTCCAATGAGGGCCAGATACACTATAATCACCATGACCCAGCGGGGAACGCGCCAGCGTTCGGCAAAGTCCACGATGGGGGCGATCGCCGCTGCTAGTACCAGAGACATCATCACCAGGATAATCAAGCCTCGAAGCTGCCAGATGACCAGCACTCCTAGAATGAGCGCCGGAATGAGCAATAACGTTGAGAGGGAAATAGAAATGCGCTGTTCAGAGTCAAGCTTCACCCTGGGTACCTCCTGTATGCCCAAAATGCAAGAGCGGTTGAAACTCAACATCATCAGATTGCCTATTCAGATTGCCTATGATGTTAAGTATCACTCATGATTCTAGACTCTCGCAGGAGTTGCGGAGGATTTCTCCAGCATTAGCTTTGATCGCTGCACCTTCTCGGGGATGTCGATGGGATAGTCGCCGGTAAAGCACGCTGAACAGAAGCGATCACGGCTTTCCTGAGTTGCATCAAGCATTCCTTCCCAGCTCAAGTAAGCAAGAGAATCCACCCCAATACGCTGCTCAATCTCGGCAACTGACTTTGTAGCGGCAATTAACTGATCTTGATTGTCGGTATCAATGCCATAGAAGCAGGGATGGGTGAGCGGGGGCGATGAAATCCGCATGTGGACTTCAGTCGCTCCAGCGTCCCGTAACGCCTTCACAATCTTGTTGCTGGTCGTTCCCCGAACAATGGAGTCGTCTACAATCAGAACCCGCTTCCCTACCAGCACATCCTTAAGCGGATTAAGCTTTACGCGAATGCCCACTTCTCGCATACTCTGGGTTGGCTGAATGAAGGTGCGACCTACATAGCGATTCTTAATCAGCCCTTCTGCAAAGGAAATTCCAGATTCCTGGGAATATCCAATGGCCGCAGGGATGCCTGAATCGGGCACACCCATGACTAGGTCTGTATCTACAGGAGACTCGATTGCTAGCTGCCGCCCCAGACGCATCCGATAGCTGTAGAGGCTTTCATCATTCACAACGCTATCGGGGCGCGCAAAATAGATCATTTCAAACACGCACAGCTTGCGCTTTGCTGTTTCCCAGTGAATGGACGCCAGCCCCTTCTCGCTGATCCAGACGGCCTCGCCGGGCTCGACTTCTCGCAGAAACTCAGCTCCGATAATGTCTAGGCCACAGGTTTCCGAGGACAGGACATACTGTTTCGAGGCGCTGAAGGTACTGCCCTGGCTCTCACCCTCGGATAGTTCGGCCTCTGTTTCGGGAAGAAAGCCGAGCACAAGGGGACGAATGCCGTTGGGGTCACGAACGCCCATAACTCCCTCTGGAGTAGCGATGGTGAGGCTGAAGGCTCCAGTGCAGCGGCGAAATGCCCGAACTGCCCCCTCTAGCCAGTCGTAACCTGCATCCACTTCCTGGGCGATCGCCAGTGCAATCAGCTCAGAATCCGTCGTCGTCACTGGGGAAAACCCCGCTTGGATCAACTCCTCCCGCAACTCATAAGCATTTACCAGGTTGCCGTTGTGGGCCAGGGCGAGAGAGCCTAGGCGCGTTTCAACCACCAAGGGTTGGGCATTCACCACTTTGCTCGATCCTGTCGTGGAATAGCGAGTATGCCCAATGACGTGGGTTCCTGTTAGGCGAGCAAGCACGGTCTCATTGAACACCTGAGGCACTAGCCCAGAATTCTTGTAGAGATGAATCGTTTCGCCATCAAAGGTAGCGATGCCTGCCGCTTCTTGACCTCGATGCTGTAGCGCATAGAGACCAAAGTAGGCTAACTTCGCAACTTCTTCGCTGGGAGCGTAAATGCCATAAACCCCACAGGCTTCTTCTGGCTTATCTGATCGATGATCGAGGGGCGCGTGTCCGCCCATTTCTGAATCGTGCAGGTCAGTTAAAGCGGAGTCGGCGTCATTAGGTATCATTCGAAAAAGCAGCTCCTGCCTAAGATAGTAGTGAATCAGCGGTGACTTCATTCTCGTCCAAAAGCCGCTAGCGGGTTTGGATTCCAAACCTCTGTAGAGCCTTTGGGCAAGCACTCAGCAGACGTGCGCAGACCCAGGTGATAGATCTAGCGTACCCGTGGATATTAGAGGATTAACAAAGATATAACTTAACAAATCACATGGCCTAGCTGCTTGCCTGAAATCGTCACCCCGACCTCTGGGATAAGCATCTGCGTTCCTCAGAACACTGCAAAGTTAAGAATTTGTTAAGTTGCGTACTTTATTACAGTAGCGTAACATCGGGCAATATTTCTATAAAACCCTAGTCCTCTGTCATTTCTTGAAATTAGGGTAAATCCCTCCGGGACTTACATTTTTAATTTTGACGCTGCACTAGTCGGTAGCTTGGCACAATTAAAACCAAGATTTAGCAGCAATTCTCATTATGGAAATCTAGGGAGCAACAAGGTCGCCTCAGGCGACCTTGTTGCTCCCTAGATTTGTACAAGTGACACGACTTGGCAAGTTTCACACAAAAATAGAGGATTGGGGCGCGCTCCGCGCGCCCC
>CAYXJG010000074.1:4084-16267 GCA_964465285.1 uncultured bacterium | reverse complement strand
CAGCCAAGACAACAGCCGCTATAGAGGTGAGCTAGAAAGCGAAATTCGCTTAATCAGAAACAATCCCGATAGAATAGAGTCACCCTATCCACCCTTTGCTGACCCATACCATTGGGCAGGGTTCACGGTCACGGGATTACCCATCACAGGGCATACTATTCCTTAAAGAGGTTCATCGGTCGCGCACTATGCCATCCATCAACCCATCTGATGCAACGACAATCCAGGCGTTTACGGCAATGCTGCCCCAGCTTGACACAGCCCTGTCTCCAGAGCTAAAGCAGGCGGTACATCGTGTTGGGCATTCTCTCTCGACTCATCAGCCTGAGGCCGCAGCCAATCAGATTCGGGATCTGGTTCGAGACAACGAGTGTCTGAAAGAACCCTTCCAAACCGCCTACGATCGCCTGCGAGACAAATATCAGACCCACGAGCGGAGCAAGGGGATCGCGCTTGCCTCTAGTCAGCCCAACACCCTGAACCTAGACGACATCACCGTGCCTATCTTGACCGCTGATGATTTTCACTCTGCCGCCAAAGGATTGCTGAAGACAATAGAAAGTCGCTTCCAGCAAGCACCTGACGATGTTCGAGCATACGCGCTGTCGCTACAGCATTCAGTGGTTCAAGCCGACCAACAGGCGATCGCCCTCCTGAAAATGATGGATAAGCAACTGCGGACACCCAAAGAGCTTGCCTATGAAATTGGCCTTCAGCTTGATCACGTTCAAGAAATCCTCCACTCTCTCTGGAAGCAGGGGTATGTTGAGCCTGTTTCTGGGAATATGTTGTATAAAGTCTTCCCCAAATTGAGAAAACGTCACTCTTCAGAGGCGTTTGATGAATACACCTATTTCACACTCACCTCCAAAGGGCACTTTTTTTTGAATCCAGTGATCTCATTTAATCAACAGTCGCGTGCTCTGCTGTAGGAGATATCGACATGTTGGAAGGGCTGGATTGGCTACTCATTGGTGCAGCCGCATCGCTTTCGGGCGTATTTAATGTGTTGGTTGCACTCAAGCAATTTCGCAACATTTCGAAGAATCTCATCTTTTTTGAACCTGCTCGCAGTGTTGGGTTTTGGGTCTGGGTCGGTGTACAAATGTTGCTCCCGGCGATCGCCTTCTTGCTTTGGGTCACTGAGTTTTTCAAAGCTCAGCCTGAGATTGAGTCGATGCTTTTCCCTAAAGCCATTGGGGTCGGGGTCGGGTTTACCGCATTTCTGAATGCTCGAACGGAAACGGGATTTCTAACCATCAACATCCAAAGCATTTATAAAGGGCTTGCTCAGTTTGGGTTTGAGCTGATCGCCAACCAAGAAACATTGCGAACCTCTCGGTTTTGGAGAGCTTTGAAACTCGAATTGCATCAGCCTTACATTAACCTAGAGCAAGGATTGCAATCTCTTCAAGGCTACTTCGAAGAAGATATTTCCCTGAAACTTCCAGAGCAATTGCCCGAACGGGAGAAACTATTAACGACTGTCAAGCAAGCACAGAAGCCCGGTACTGGTAGCATTAAAGAAAAAGTTGATTTGATCTCAACTCTACTGAAGAACGTCAGGCGAGACGATATCATCGGGCTTTTGAAAGACTTTCATTGCAGTGATAGATTTCTACAGGAAACCATCCCTCATCGGGTTCTATCCAAGACGAAACATAAGAAAGCATCGACGTCAGAAACGCTAGCACCATTCAACAGTGAGAGATGACTCCCAGCCATTGAACAGTCTCAGTAGGTCGGTCCACGACTTGGCAAGTTTCACGCAAAATAGGGGAGTGGGGCGCGCGGGGCGCGCCTCATCCCCCTATTTTTGCGTGATTGGTTAGCCCGCAGTTTACTCGCGGGGCGGGTGTGAAGGGAAGTCCTGAGTGTTTGTCGAACTCACGCCTATTCCATCTCTGCCATCACACTTTGGGCTAACGCTTCTAATTCTGAATCGCCAAGTGCCTGGGCGATCGCCTGCCCCTGTTCCACGGATGTGCGGGCAGAGTCTTCATTTCCCATTTCCAACAGGGCTTTGCCACGGGCAATGAGGGCAATACTTTCAAGGTGGCGATCGCCAATGTCGCGGCTGATGGTGAGAGATTCGTTGAAAGCAATCACAGCAGACTCCATATCTCCGCTGCCGATATGCTGCATTCCCTCTTGAACAAAGGCAAAAGCTTCAGGGAAACCGACTTCGACTTCTTGTTTGGCCTGATTCATCAAAGACTGCGGAACCGCCATGTGGGCGCTGGCCGAGGTTTGCCATAACAGGATCGATGTAGATGTCGCAACCACAGCGGCGATCGTCAGCGTAATGGGTCGGAGGCAAAATTTCATAGGTATTACCAGTTTTATAGTGCTTTGCAAGCGCATTAAGTACAGCGTGTTGAGCGGCGGCGCAGAGCACCGCCACTCAACACATTTGGGTGTGCTGAACCAATTGCACACTGCTATAGCCCTACGGGCTTAGGTTCAAGCACGACTTGGCAAGTTTCGCGCAAGAATAGGGATTTGGCGCGCGCTGAGCGCGCGCCAAATCCCTATTCTTGCGTTGTGAATTTGAGAACTTTGCCAAGTCGTATTCAAGAGTGCATCCCCCGCGCAGCGAGGGGTACACTCTCCTCCAATGTCCTAACCTAAGTGCGTATTGCTATATAAATTGGGGGTCAAATCTCTGGACATGGTAAATCAGGTTGAAGTTTCCAGAAAGTCCCCAAGGGGTCAACGGTTTTCTAGGAGGTGGCATCCCTGGCGCTTGTCTCTGCCTCAGGGGGTAGGGACTGGACAGCCAACGCGGTGTTTACAGCATCTGACTCACAAGGATATAGGCCAAATGGAATGGCATAGAGGGCTGCCAGCATCGTCCAGTTGAGGGCATTGACGCGAACGTCATAAAACGTGACATCAAACAGAGCAAATCCCAGGCATCCCCAAAAGGCGAGGAGGTATCCCAGGGCGATCGCCCGTCCCGACACCTGGAGCGATGGATTGTCAGTTTTCTGCGCAGGTGTCAGGCAGTACCGCACAGCACGATAGCAGATGAACCCGACGAGTAAGCTCATGAGAATCATCACGGGAATGCCCGCTTCGGTGCCCAGCAGCAGCCAGATGTTGTGGGGATGAAAAACGTCCTGATACTCTGGGTCGATGAGCCGGGGAGGATAGAGGAATTTGAAGTTGCCCAGCCCCCAGCCCAGCCAGGGACGTTCTCTCATCAAATCAGCAGCGATCGCCCACACGCCTACACGAGGATCATCCGCTAGATTGAGGATGCCGATTTGCCGTTCCCCCAGGCCAATGCCCAGCACCGCCGTCGCGCTGATGCCCACCAGAAAGGCAACCGTCACCAGAATGCGGCGATTGAGCCGCCCCAGCACCACAAATACCGCCAGTTGGGATAGGGCGATCGCCAATCCGTTGCGCGATCCTGTGCAGTAGATGCCGGCGAGGATGAGTCCTGTTGCCCAAATGAGCAGGGTGCTGGGGGAAAACTCAGCGGTAAAGGTATCGGGTTCTTTCCCTGCGTATTTTTCTTCACCGTCTTCGCCGGGGGGGACATCGATGGGGGGCGGTGTCGCGTCGGAGGCTCCTTCGACTGCGTGCTGTGTTGTCAGGTCGCGGCGATGCAGGACCCCATAGCTCAACTGCACCATCCACAATCCCAGTGCCAGCCCCAACACAACTACCAGATAGCTTGCCATCACGTTGGGATGGTCGAACATGGCCATTGCTCTGCCCCGGTGGGGAGCCTTCCGGATGGCATCGATCCAGGCAATGGCCTGCCACGGTTCTGGCAGGAAAGGGGATTTGATGATGAACTCCCCGATAGCAATGATGCTGAGGGGAATAGACGTGAGCACGAGGGCGATCGCCAAATTTTCTAGAATTTCCAGGCGCGTGAAGAGGCCCGGCAAATAAGCAAACATCACCAGGTAGGGCAAAAAGTTGGCAAGCTGGAGGGTGGCTTCACCGGGATTATAGGCATCGGCAGCGCTAAAGACCAGGAGGAGGGCGATCGCCCCAGCGCAGGCTTTGGTCAATCCATCTAGACACGGCGACCCGTAGGTACGCATCAGCCGGATTAACACCACCAGGATGCCGACCATGCTCAAGTAGAAGAAGTAGGCCAGGGTCGAAAGGCTGGCAATAAACAGGGTTGAATTAGAGGAGATAAACCGCGAAATGAATCTGCCCATGACGGTTTCTAGTAGGCACCTTCACCAGCAATAACAACCCATACCGTTTTCATCAGAATATAAATATCTAGCCAAACTGACCAGTTGCGGACGTAGTAGGCATCTAGATTGACCCGCTCGTCGTAGGAAATGTCATTGCGCCCCGACACCTGCCACATGCCCGTCAGCCCTGGCGGTACTTTGCTGTAGAGGGACAGCTTATCGCCGTAGCGCCAGATTTCCTCGTCCACAATAGGACGCGGCCCCACCAGGCTCATTTCTCCCCGCAAAATATTCCAGAGTTGCGGCAGTTCATCCAGGCTGGTGCGTCGCAGGAACTGCCCTACACGAGTGACGCGGGGATCATTCTTCAACTTATGATCGGTTTCCCAGGCTTCGCGCAGTTCGGGATGCTCCTGCAAATACCTCTCTAGCACATGTTCTGCATCCTGAACCATGGAGCGAAACTTCCACGCCCGAAAGCGGCGTCCCCCCTGTCCGATGCGAATCTGCCCATAGAAGATTGGCCCTGGAGAATCCAGGCGAATGAGAAGCGCCACCCCCACCAAAATGGGAAACACCAGCATTCCCCCAATTAAGGTCAAGAGCAAGTCGATCATAAACTTGGCGAGGCGCGGCCCTGGCAACAAAAGCTGCTGCCGTACTTCAAGCCCGAGAATGCCGCCCAGGTCTTTTGCCGCAACCCACAAGCTCGAAAAACCAAACAGATCAGGAATGATCAGCAGGTGGGCGAAGGTCTGCCCATAGCGCTCCAGCATTTCCAGCAGTCGGGGACGAGGCACACCCGGCATCGCCACGATAGCGTAGGGGATGTGGCGGAGACGCGCCAGTCGGGGAGCCATACCGATGCTTCCTACCACAGGAACACCATGCAAATGCCCCCGCTTGTCGGGGTCATCGTCGAGCACAAACACAGGGCGGAGGCCAATGCGCGGACGCCGCTGGAGGGTGCGAATCACCATGTCTCCAGTTCTTCCCGCACCTAGAATAATGACGGGGTAGCCCCACCAGGGTTGGTGGGCGCAGATGCTGCGGATGAACGCTCGACTAATATGCACCAGGAACAGCGACAGCAGCCAGGCCATGATGAAGACGCTGCGGGAGAACAGTTCAATTTCCTGGAACACGAAGATAGCAGACCCCAAAACTAAATAAATCAGCGTCGTTGCAACACTAATCCATCGCAGTTCATCAACAGGGCTAATGGCGACGCCGGGGTAGAGGCCGACGGTTGCGTAGGCAATGATGAACAGTCCCAAAAGCGGCCAGAACTGCCAGTAGAGCATGGGGTTGGTGTGGTGATCCCCATCCAGAAGCAGCCCTCCATAGGTGGCCAAGAGTCCGGCGATCGCCAGCCCTAATAAATCTGCCCCAATCATGCACAACACTGTCGGCCATGATCGAGTAGATATCGTCAAAGCAGACAGGGCAGGCCGCAGCGCCCGGTTCAGTTGTACTAACATCTATCTCCTCACGCCTAGATGCAACGGCGATTCACTCAACAACCACCGTAGGGAAATTCTCCCATGCTTTCTCTACAAATTGAAAAAATTGCTGCTGGAAGCGTTCAGGGGAAAACTGCTCAGCCTGGTGCCGAAGGGTCTCACCCTTGAACTGCTTTGAGCACTTTTCAAATTTGCTAACTGCTTGTATCACACTTTCTACGGATTGTTGATGAAAAAACAGGCCAGTTTGGCCAGGAATCACAGTTTCCGTCACCCCGCCCTTTCCGAAGGCGATGACTGGAGCACCCGCTGCCTGGGCTTCTACGGCTGCAATGCCAAAATCTTCTTCGGCAGCGTAGACGAATGCTTTACATCGGTTCATATAATCCGTGACCACCCCATCGGATTGGGGCGGCAGAAGCGTAATGTTGTCCGTCGCCAAATGCCGGAGCTTTTCCTCGTCGGGGCCATTGCCCATGATGATGAGCGGATATTGGAGCTGGGCAAAGGCTTGCACAATCAGGTCTACGCGCTTGTAAGGCACAAATCGAGACAGCACGAAGTAGAACTCGTCGCGCTGGCGCTGGGGCTGAAATCGATCGACCTGTACCGGGGGATAGATCACCTGGGCAGGGCGGCGATAGATTTTCCAAATGCGGCGGGCAACGTAGTGAGAATTGGCCAGAAAAAAGTCTACCCGGTTGGCGGTGATGACATCCCAGAGTCGAAGGTAATGGAGTGTGAGGCGGGCGATCGCCCCTTTTACGCCTCCTGACAATCCCGACCCGCTGAGGTACTGGTGATGCAAGTCCCAGGCATAGCGAATAGGCGTATGCACATAGCTGATGTGGAGCTGATCAGCACGGGTCAGCACCCCTTTGGCAACGGCATGGTTGCTGGATACCACAATGTCGTAATCGCTCAGGTCAAACTGCTCGATGGCTAGCGGCATCAGGGGCAGGTATTGGCGAAAATGCTTGCGGGCAAAGGGTAAGTGCTGGATGAACGAGGTTGTCACGGGTTTGCCCTGAATGAAATACCGCAGATCCTCACCCAAAAAATCCACCAGGCTAAACACATCCGCAGCAGGATAGACCTGGAGCATCTGCTCCACCACACGCTCTGACCCGGCGTGTTTGTCTAGCCACTCATGAACAACGGCAATTTGGGGTGACACAGCCTGAAAAAAAGTAACACCACAGAAAAGAATACACGGTGCGAATTGGCTTCTGCCCTGATAATGTTCGTCAATCGCTGCTATCGTGTGAGTCGGTAGCCTAGAGTACGCCCCATGAAGTACCATCAACTTCTATGATTCTTCATCAGGACTGACGCAAATCCTTGATATCTAGCGCTTGTAATTGAGGCCGGGAAATCCTGGATGGGCAAGGAGCTAGAATCTAGGAGTCAGAATTCAGGAGGGATCTGGCTTCTGGCTCCGATCTCCTGGATTTTATCCTTGGGAAAACGTCCCACCTTGAGGAATACGCCATATCTAGCGCATTTTTACAGTTATAGCGGGCGCAGTCCACTGCGGACAAAAGGCGTAAATCCTATCCATGATATGCGGCAATTGGAATAGCCTACTTGTGCTGCGTTTGCTGCTTTGATGAGGTTCAGGGCACGCCGAGCACGCATTGTGTGTGAGGAGGAAAGAATTGCTAAACAGGAAATCTCACGAACCATTGCCCGTCAAAATTTATACCCCGGAAAGCCGACTGCGTCGGCCCCTGACACTACTGGCAGAAATTAAAAAAGACCTACTTTCATCGAAAGAGTTAGCGTGGCAAATTTTTTATCGAAACATTAAAGCCCGCTATCGCCAATCTGCCCTCGGCCCTTTGTGGGCATTGATTCCACCCATATTGATTGCATTTACGTCTACGATTTTGAGGCAAGGGGGGGTCATTACCGCTGAGGAAACAGGCATTCCTTATCCCCTTTATGTGATGTTTGCAACCATTCTTTGGCAGGCGTTTGCCGGAAGCATTGTCTTGCCTCTGAACGCGATGAGGGTTGGAATTCAGCTTTTGCGAACCATTCGCGTTCCTGTCGAGGGATTGGTCTTAGCGTCCGTGTATGAGTTGTTGTTTGACTTGGTGGTTCAACTGCTGGTTTTATTAGGCGTCTTTGCAATTTTTGGCTTTTCTATGACCTGGGGCGCAATTCCCGCTCTCGGATCATTGGCGATGCTGATTATTCTGGGCATCGGCTTTGGGTTATTCCTGCTGCCCATTGGGAGCCTGTATACCGATGTCACCTCTGCTTTGCCTTTCTTAACCCGGTTTTGGTTTTTTCTGACCCCCGTCATTTATACACCGCCACAAAAGTGGCCCTACTCCCTGGTGGTAGATTTGAATCCTGTAACGCCGCTATTGCTTACAACTCTTGATCTGTCACTCAATGGCACGATAAACCATGTTGTGGGATTTACTGTAGTATCGGTTTTGGCATGTGTTCTTTTGGTCGTTGGTTGGGTTTTTTATCGAGTGTCGATTCCGATGTTGGTTGAGCGGTAGGGGAGGAGGAAAGAGAGAAGAGAAAAGGAGAAAAGAGAAAAGAGAGAAGAGGGTGAAGGGTGAAGGGTGAAGGGTGAAAGTAGGCGAAGAGGTGAAGCCTGAATATGTGTAAATTTTCCTGATACTCTGAATGGGTTGTGAATGTGACGCACAGACTGGGTCGAACGCGAGAGAGTGAGGGTAGATGTCGTCTGACGAAATTTTGGTCAAGGTTGAAGGAATATCAAAGAAGTATTGCCGGGAACTCCGGCGATCGCTTCGCTACGGATTGCAGGATGTGGCAAACGAACTCTTGCTGCAGCACAAGCCCAGCCCAAACCTTCGTAGGCATGAATTTTGGGCACTCCAGGATGTGAACTTTGAACTGCGGCGAGGCGAATCCTTTGGCGTCATCGGGGTCAATGGCTCTGGTAAAACCACTCTGCTGAAGATCATGCAGGGACTTCTGAAGCCGACAATGGGGACGGTGACGCTGCGAGGGCGTGTGGGAGCACTCATTAGCCTAGGGCAGGGGTTTCAACCTGTTTTGAGTGGGCGGGAGAACATCTTCGTCAATGCGGCAATTCTAGGGATTCCTAAGGCTGAAGTGGTTGAGCGGATGGATGACATTCTGACGTTTGCTGAACTGGGCGAATTCATCGACGCACCTGTAAAAACCTACAGTTCAGGGATGAAAGGACGGCTAGGGTTTTCCATTGCCACGAACCTGATTGTGCCGGATGTGCTGCTGTTAGACGAAGTGTTGGCAACAGGAGACTGGAAATTTAAGGAGCGCTGCTTCCAGCGCATGGAAGAAATCCTGAATTCTGGGGCGACGGTGGTGTTTGTGTCGCACCTGATGCCGAAAATTGAGCGATTCTGTAGTCGGGCACTGCTTCTGCACAAAGGCGTCGTGAAAGCTATTGGCTCAGCGTCTGAGGTCTGCGAGGAGTACTATGCGCTACCCGATTCCTATGACGGGAAGGCAGCCCGCGACAAGCGCAGGCGTTTGATGATGGCGGCGAAGCGATCGCCCGATGACCTGTCTGATAGCTCAGGCGATGACAGCTACGACGAATATGAGGAATCGGATCCCTTTGAGATCCAGCAGATTGACCTGCTGGATCAGGATGGTGTGCTCCAGGAAAAATTCACCACGATGGATGCTATTACCATCCGCGTTACCTTTTCGTCGGAGCAACCTTTGAACCAGCTCAAAGTCATTGTTCAATTTCTCATGCTGGGCGATGAAATTACCATTGCCGGGTTTGAGCATCGCTTTTCCCCTGATGCCGCTGCACCGCCGAACGGTCTTGGCGTTCTGGATTGTACAGTGCCAGAACTGCCGTTGAGGGAAGGGAAGTACCGCGTATCAGTGACCATTTCTGAGATTGGTGAGGAGAATAATTCATCGCCCAGTAAGGTGTCTGACTTGGTGAAATTAGCAGTGAAGAAAAAGCCTGGCCTGCATCCCCACCAAAAGCTCGCGCCTGGTATCGTTTATCTGCCTGCATCCTGGCAATTTGAATCCACCCACCGCCCCACTTACCAAAATGGTGCATCCAACCCATCGGTGGGGCTGTCTTCAGATGAATCGCGCGCTCCAACGACCACAACGGGCGATCGCTAGCCCCCTCTTCACGCCAAACGATAACTGCTTGCATCTCCGGAGGCTCTGCCCATGACGTCCCCCCCTACAAATCTCCCCGTTAACTCCTCAGAACAATCATCAGCTCAAGCATCGGGTCTTTTGTCAGGAAAAACCATTCTGGTGGACGGGTTTAACCTGGAGTTACCCCAGGGCACGGGTATCAAGACCTATGGGGTGAGTCTGGTGCAGGCGCTGACCCAACTGGGTGCCGACATTGATGTACTGTTTAGCCGAGACGTTCCCCAAAGCCGTGACTCCCTGCTGGATGAAATTCTCTTTTTCGACACGGTGAAGGACGAAGACCCCTATGCGGGGCGACTGGGACGGCTGAAGAAATATCGGGATTTGGTAGGAGTGCTGTACAAGGCGATCGCCCGACGCCCCTATCAGGCCAAGGCGATGAAAACGAGCGATCGCGTTGTCAAGGAACCTGTTCGGGGCAGCTTTGTCAGTTCCCTAGCGTCCATCATCGACACGATGGACATCCATAACCTACGGAACTGCTACAAGCAGGCGAACACCATTTTCAAGTACCTGAAGCAAGAAACCTACATTGCTCTAGAGGATAAGGTTGATGTGTTCCATTCCACCTATCCCCTGCCGGTGCAGATTAAGGGGGCGAAGAAAATTACCACCATCCACGACCTGATTCCCCTGCGATTGCCCTACACCACCCTGGACAAGAAGCCCTTCTACTACAACCTGATTAAGCAGACCTTGACGGGGTCAGATGCGATCGCCACAGTGTCTGAAAACTCCCGCAGGGACATCCTCGACCTGTTTGACGTGAATCCCGACAAGGTGAAAGTCACCTACCAGCCCATTGCCCTCCGCCCCATCACCGACGACGAAGAGACCGTCCAGCGATTTTTGCGGAAATATCGGCTGGAATACAAGAACTACATTCTGTTTGTGGGGGCAATTGAACCGAAGAAAAACGTCGGTCGTCTGATTGATGCCTATCTGGGGCTGGACACCGATGTGCCCCTGATTATTGTCGGTAAGCTGGGCTGGCTCTGGTCAGAGGAAGTGGGGCAAGTGGTAGACGAATCAGGCCAGGAGAACTGCAATGTGCGGTTGCTGAAGTACGTGTCCAGCGAAGATCTGCGCTACCTCTTTGCTGGGGCGACCTGCTTCACCTTTCCCTCCCTTTACGAAGGGTTCGGACTGCCGATCTTGGAAGCCATGTCCTTCGGCTGCCCGGTGCTCACCTCCAACGCCTCCTCTCTACCCGAAATTGGCGGCGATGCGGCCCTCTATGCCGACCCCTACGATGTGTCGAACATTCGGGAGCAATTGAACACCATCCTCTCCGATGGGGAACTGCGAAAATCCATGAGCGAGAAGGGGCTGGCTCAGGCTAAGAAGTTCAGCATAGAGAACTACCTGAAGCGGCTGAGCAATGTCTATTCCCTGGTGCTGTGAGGGAGACGGTATGACTGCTGAGGTAATCCGCTCCCTGGCTCTCTCAAACGCCATCGTTCCCACGGAGGCACATCCCCTCTACTTCTTGCACGTTCCTAAAACCGCAGGCACGACCCTCTACAACGCCATGGACGATCGGTTTGAGGTGCCCCACATCTGCCCCGATCGCTTCTTGCCCCAGATGTTGAAGCGAGATCCGGCATCCCTCAAGCAGTTCCGCTTTTTCCGGGGACATTTTGGCTATAGCCTGAAGAACTTTGTCGATCGCCCCCTCACCTACATCACGGTTTTGCGTGACCCGGTCGATCGCTGCATCTCCCAGTACGAGGACGTGCGACGGGTGTCCAATAATTTTCTGTATAAGCGGGTGAACGAGCACCGCATGACCTTTGCGGATTTTGCGCGGGACAGCGAAACCCAGATCGCCATCAACAACCTCCAGGCACGGAATCTCGCCTTCGACTGGAGGCCAGATCAGATGGACAACTTCAACCTGATTCGTCGGGGCATTGCGGGAACGTCCCTAGGCATCCCCGATGATGAGTTGCTGGGCATTGCTAAGGAGCGGCTGCGTCAATGCGCCGTAGTGGGCGTGGTGGAACGGTTTCAAGACACCCTGGATTTGCTTGCCTATCGGTTTTGCTGGTATCCGATCACAACGCCTCGCCGCCTTAACCAGGCTACAAAGCGCTTGCGTAAGGAGACGCTGGATGCCGCTACTTTGGATGCCGTGCGGGAGAAGAACCAGGTGGACGAGGCGCTGTATCGCTATGCAACGGAGCTGTTTGAGACGCAGTTTGACCAGATGGTGACGGAGTTGGGAACAGGTTTGGAACGGAATGGGTGGGGTTTTTCGCCCTCGGTTTGCCCTCATCCCCCAGCCCCTTCTCCCAAGCGGGGAGAAGGGGGGCAAGAAGGTGCATCGGTTTGCCCTCATCCCCCAGCCCCTTCTCCCAAGCGGGGAGAAGGGGGGCAAG
>CAYXJG010000074.1:0-3984 GCA_964465285.1 uncultured bacterium | reverse complement strand
AAGGTGCAGACGGTTTCGATGAGCGTTCCTCTCCCAAAGAGGGTAAGGGATTGAGGGTGAGGGAACCGATCAAGAGTGGCCTGATTCAGCGCTATGGGGAGGTGGAGGCTCAGCGGTCGGCATTTGCGTCGGTGGTGAGGGTCTCGATGAGCGGTTCGGCTGCGGGCGATAACTGGTATGCCCGCGAAGGCTTGGAGGAGGGCTGTACGCCGTTTCGCTGGACGGGGCCGGGGACGGTTTCGACGGTGTATGTTTCTCTCAAGGCAGAAGGCAGAAGGCAGAAGGCAGAAGGCGATGGGCAAAATTCCCTGATACCCTCTACCCTCTCACCTTCCCACTCTCCGACCCATGCCACTGCTCCGAAGGGCAGTTTGCAGGACGTGCGGGTGCAGGTGTATGTGGTGAGGGCGATCGCCCCTGCTATCCTCGAAAGCCTCTCGCTTCAAGTGAATGGGACTTTCGTGACGCTGACGGTACTAGCTCAGTGGGAGAATATCGCCATTCTGCAAGGCATCATTCCAGCAGAGGTGATCTCAGTGCCGCCTGCGCTGACATGCTTATCCCTCTCGGTGAATCGGACAGAGTCGATGCAGGTCATTGCGCCGCATACGCCTGACCAGCGTCAGGTGGGGGTGGCGGTGAGTCGTATTCTGCTGTTCCCAGAGGGCAAGACGATACCGGAGCAGATGGGGTTACGGCTATTCCCGGATGATGATGTTCTATGGTCGGAGGTGCGGGAGTTTGTGCAAGCCCATGTCAAAGCGGGGGAGGCGATCGCCGCTCCAAAGGAGTTCTGGCAGCCGTTTCCGGCGCAGTTTACCGACATCACTCGCCTGAACCTGGGAGAGGGGGCGACGGGGATGCCGACGTGGGCGATCGTTGCCAAGCACCTGACCCAAGACATTCCCTCAGGCTCGTTCCGGGTAATGGTGGCAACCCTGAATCCGGTTTTTGCAAATCAGGTGTTCGTCGTCCTCTCAAACCGTACAGATTTACCGACTGTGCCCTATTTCAGCGATGCCCCTTGGAGCGAGGCGGCTGATTTCCTGGCGACATGGCTGAAGCCTGGAGAGCGGCTGGTGGCTCCAAAGGAGTTTCTGTTTCGGTTGCCGGAAGCGGAGTTTTTGGGCAATTTGAAGGAAGAAGAAAGAAGGAAGAAGGCAGGAGACAGGAGACAGGAGGCAGAATGGGTGGTGGTTCATAAGGGGTATGTGGTGAGCGACTCGGATGTGAATCTTGAGGCGATAGTCACGGAATTGCGTCCTGTCTTTGCTAATCTAGTATTTGTGATTTTTTCAGGTCGGACTGAGTTTCGGCGTGTGCCGTTCTGGAGCCGTGATATGCGGGCTTTTTGGAAAATCTTTTTCCGTCGGCATGGGCTGAAGGCGATTCAGCAGATCATTCAGATGCCATGACCCGTGGAGGGTCACCTGTGCGTAATTCCCAGATTATCTATGCGAATGAACTCGATTGAATACGACCTCAGTTCCAAGGAGCGCCTGTATTTCCTGCACATTCAAAAGACGGCTGGTACTACATTTTATTTCACCCTGGATGAAAAATTTGACCCGGAAGAAATCTGTCCGGCCCGGTTTTGGCGGCAATTTCTCAAGCTGGCAAAGGATGATGGCAAGCAGTTACGCCAGTACCGTATGTTTCGAGGACATTTTGGCTACGCGGTGCCGCAGTTCTTCCGGCGGCCTACGGTGTGCCTGACGGTGCTGCGCGACCCCATCAGCCGCTCCATTTCTCACTTCGAGCATATCTGTCGAGAACCAAAAGATCGCCGCCACAAAATTGTCAAAGCGAATAATATGACTCTGGCGGATTTTGCCCAGCACCCAGAAACCCGCCTCGCCATCCACAACCTGCAAACCCGCAGCATTGCCTTTGACCTCGGGTTTAAGAAACTGAAAAAAATTCGGCGGTTTGCGTCCCAAGGGGTGATCGGCACGGTTCAGGCAGATCGCACAGATGAGGAGTTGTTGGCGATCGCCCAGCAGCGCATTGACGAATTCCCCTTTGTCGGCTTGGTGGAACGGTTTCAGGATTCTCTCTTCCTACTGTCTTACGTGTTTGGCTGGTATCCCATGCGTCAGTCCCGCGAGCTAAACAAAGCTCCAAAGAAACCCACCGAGCGGAATCTGTCCCCGGAACTGTCGGAATTGCTCACGGACCTGAATGACCTGGACATTCAGCTTTACAGCTATGCCAAACAGCGGTTTGACGAGCACTACCGGATCATGGTGGCAGACTTGTGGAAGCGCTACGGCAACACCCCCTCCGAAACCCCTCCAGACACCACTGATCCAGACACCACTGATCCAGACACCATTGATCCAGACACCATTGATGACGATATCCTCTTTAGCTGGCTGGAAAAGCACTACGAAGCCCGCACCAACCAGCGTCGGCTCAAACCCTTGCACACGATTGACTACCCCTTTAGCAAGGCGATCGCCGGAACGGGTTGGCATTTGCGAGAAGGAGCGGGTTCTGGTTGGCATCTGCCTAACGGGTTAACCGAGGGGGGCACCCCTTTTCGCTGGTCAGGGCCAGAAACCACCTCGATCATCGATTTTCCCCTGACGACAGATACCGACTTGACTGTCAAAATCCGCATCATCAACGCGGCCGCCCCCGATATCCTAGACAGCCTCACTCTTACCGTGAATGGTTATCCGGTTCCTCTGGAAACAGTGCTGAAGCAGGGCACCCTAGCCATTATCTGTGGATCTATTCCCAAAACCTTACTCACCGCTGACTCTCCCCATCCCCAAGGCTTCAGCCGCCTTGCTTTTTCTGTAAACCGCACAGTTCCCCTGACCCTGGACGGCTCCGATAACCGATTGGTAGGGCTTGCCTTCCATCGCCTCCAGATTGTCCCTGACGCAGCAGAAGCTATTGATGATGAAGACTTTGCCCACTACAATTTCCCTACCGATGATGCCAACTGGGTGCAGACGGCGGACTTTGTAGGCACCTATCTCCATCGGGATGAAAAGCTCGTTTCTCCGGGAGAATTTTCCAAGCGGTTCCCAAAACAGTTTCGCTCTCAAACTATTCCGTTTTCCCACAAGCCCAGCCTCAACTGGGTGGTGATCCACCGGGGAATGCTCCAGGCAATGGATTTGTCCTCCCTGAAATGGGCGATCGCCCACATGCACCCCGTCTTCAGCAACGATGTGTTTATCGTCCTGTCCAACCGTGATGACGTTCCCCACCAGAGTCGGTTGTCCCGCGACTGGTTTCTGATACGGCTCCAGATCCTCCTCCTCGACCTCGAAGACCACAAGCTTCTGCCATCCCGCCTGCGAAACACCATTTTTCAGATCAGTAAAGCCATCTACAAACGCTCAAAAGGCATGGTGAATGAATAGGTAATGCCATCAGACTCTAATCCCATTGATTTTAGAAACACGAACACAATCTGGTGCAGCGTTTTAGTCGAAACCCTCCATCGCCTAGGACTCACCACTGCGATTATTTGTCCTGGCTCACGCTCCACGCCCCTGACCCTCGCCTTCGTTCAGCACCCTGCCATTGACGCCATTCCCATCCTGGACGAACGGTCAGCCTCCTTCTTCGCCCTGGGTATTGCCAAGCGCAGCCACCGAGCCGTCGCCCTCGTCTGCACTTCCGGTACCGCCGGAGCCAACTTTTATCCAGCCGTCATCGAAGCCCACGAGAGCCAAGTTCCCTTGCTGGTGATGACCGCCGATCGCCCCCCCGAACTGCGCCACTGCAACGCCGGACAAACCATCGACCAGCAAAAACTCTACGGCGATCGCCCCAACTGGTACACCGAACTCGCCCTCCCCGCCCTGGACATGGCACTGCTCGCCTACGCCCGCCAGACCACCCTGCACGCCTGGGAGCGATCGCACCACCCCGTTTCCGGCCCCGTCCACCTCAACCTCCCCTTCCGCGACCCCCTCCCTCCCCTCCCCGACCCCAACGCCCTCGCCTTCGCCAAAACCTTCA
>CAYXJG010000073.1:0-16267 GCA_964465285.1 uncultured bacterium | reverse complement strand
GCGCGCGCCAAACCCCTATCTTTGTGTGAAACTTGCCAAGTCGTGTTCTTAAAACTATCTAAGCATGTTAGCGGGATTCCTGCTCAACATGGGAGCCAAACAAATATGGGAAAAGCGATCGCTGCTGTTCTGGGCTGAGGTGTCGAACGGTCTGAATATTTCTCGCTGGTATCTGGTCAGGGTCGGCGTAGGCATCCAATGCCCTGCTGATGCTCGCTTCCCGAAGAATGTGGAGAATCGGGTAGGGCGATCGATTAGTCAAATTCTCAGGGTCGTCAGGTTCCGTGTCGGCGAAGCAGTAATTAGGGTGAAAGCTGGCAATCTGATACTCCCCTTCCCAGCCAAAGGTCTGTAGCAGCGTGTCTACCAATGCTAAAAAATTATTATAATTTTCAAAGTTGTGGAGCATGCCAGGAACAACGAGCAGTGTGGTTTCCAGGTCGGTGGGCGATCGCCGATCCAGTTCCCGTAGTTCCGTCTGGAGGTCATGGAGTAGGGCTTCTTCGGTTTGGGCAATACTGACGTGGAGTTTGATTTGGTTTCTGCGATTCGGCTCTGCAGCAAAAGGGCACAGATTTAAACCCACTACGACCTGATCAAGCCAGCGCTGAACCTCATCTATAATTTGCGCTATGACCAGGAAATGAGTAGGCGGCATGGGGCGATCGCTCAACACAACATCAAACGGCAGAAGAGAGGAACAACAAGGTGCACGGGCAAAGCATCGGAGCAACATTCCTGGATTATGACCAGCCAATCTATGCCAGATGCTTCGCCGCTACAGAATTATGGAATTAATCCATGCGTGCTGTGTTGCCCGCTTTAATCCATCCTTCAACGCCGCTGCCTGGTAAGCGCACCTGTTGCCATTGACCATCTGCACTTTCTCCAATGACGATAATTTCATCGTTGTAATATAGACCGCCGATGCGGGTGGTGTCCTGGCTTGGTCCCTGGCGCAACACCATGCCGATAGGTTGGGTGATGCGGGCGTTCGGCTGTTCTGGAGCGGGTGTTTCGGCTTCTTCAAGTTCCGGGTTGGGAACCTCTAGTTCAGGAACCTCAGACACAATTGTCTCAGGTTCGGTAACGTCTGGCTCAGAAGTTTCTGCCTCAGCAACCTGGTCGGGAGCAGTCACTTCAGTAGCACCGTCTTCTGAGGACTCTCTTGGTTCCAGGTCATCAAATACAACGGCTTCTTCGTCAATGACAACGGGGTCTGCCGCCGCCATGTCATCGACAGATGGAGAGTCGGGATTCTGGGCCGCCTGTTCCTCCACAAAAACTGGCTTTGGGGGCAGTGTGGTCAACCGCGTGATGAGGTAGCGGGCAGCGGCGGCCCCTCCCACGAAGAGTAGGGCAAGGGCAAGCAGAATTCCAGTAACAAACTTGATTAAGCCAAAGCAGTTCATGGCAGTGATGGTGACTAAAGTCGGTCTTTCAGGGGAACTTGTCGTGAAGCAAGTCGCGCTTTGCCAGATGCGGCCCAGTCTTGCAGAAACTGAATTTGCTCCTGGGCAGTGCGTGCCAGCGGGATGATTTGACTCGCTGCTTCTAGAATATCCTCAGTTGTGAAATCTCGCTCCTGGCTGAAGGCAATGTGCATCGCCTCAATAATCATCTGCTCAATCTCGGCACCGGAGAAGTTGGGGGTTTCATAGGCGAGGCGATCCAGGTCATAGGTCTCCAGATTATGGGGACGGAGCCGGGAGAGATGTACGGAAAAAATGGCGCGGCGCTCGTCCTGGTTGGGCAGCCCCACGAAGAAAATTTCGTCAAAGCGACCCCGTCGGAGAATTTCCGGGGGAAGGGACTGGATGTTGTTGGCCGTTGACACCACAAAAACTGGAGAAGTCTTCTCTGTCAGCCAGGTGATGACTGTTCCGAAAACCCGGCTGGTGGTTCCTGAGTCTCCTCTGCCGTCAAAGCCAGAAAACGCCTTGTCAATTTCGTCAATCCACAGAACGCAGGGAGCCAGGGCTTCCGATAGCTGAATCATCTGGCGGGTGCGGGATTCGGATTCACCCACCAATCCGGCAAAGAGCCGTCCCACGTCTAGGCGCAGGAGCGGTAGGTGCCAGTGGTGGGCGATCGCCTTTGCCGTTAAGGACTTCCCCGTTCCCTGGATGCCCACCAGCAGCAATCCCCGTGGGTGGGGAATGCCATAGCGTCTCGCCTTCTCGGAAAAGGCACCTCCCCGCCGAATTAGCCATTCCTTGAGGTTGTCCAGGCCCCCAATGTCGGAAATTTGCTCCTGGGTGGGGTAAAAATCGAGGATTTGGGTTTGCCGGATTGTCTGTCGCTTCTCTTCCAGCACCAGTTCAATATCATCATCCTCTATCTTGCCGTGGGTGGCGATCGCCCGCGCAATGACCCGCCGAATTCGCTCGATGGAGAGTCCCTGGCAAGATCGCACTAACTGGTCAAGGATGCGATCATCGTCATGCTGTCCCGTCGCTGCGAGGAGTCGCTGCAGTTCCGTCTGAATGTCATCAATGCCCGGCAGAGGAAACTCAAGCACTGTCATCACCTCCGATAACTCAGGGGGAATTTGCACCTGGGGAGAAAGGATGACGATGTTCTTGGGTTGAGACTTGAGGAATTTAGCAAGGTTGCGAAGTTTGCGGGCGATCGCAATGTCGTCCAAAAACCGATGAAAGTCTCGCAAAACAAAAATCGCAGCCGCTGAGGACGGCAGTTTCTCAGTAAGTTCGAGTGCCTGGAGAGGATTCCGCCTGCCAAATCCTGCATCATTAGGATTTCCCTGGTACCCGTCCACAAAGTCCCACAGGTACACAGAACGGTTTCCCTGACGCCGGGCACAGTCCGCAATAGACGCTTCGACCCGCTCCTCTTCTAAGGTTGAAATGTAGAGAATCGGATAGCGAGCACGCAGCAGCAGCTCAAATTCATCAGTAAATGCCATAACCTCTTCACTGACCGGCTCAACTAAACAGAAGCTTTCTCAACCAGTTTACAGGCTTACATCCTACTTCTACGAACGCAGTGTTACACGACTTGGCAAAGTTCTCAGATTCACAACGCAAAAACAGGGGTTTGGCGTAAAACTTGCCAATTCATACGACTTGGCAAAGCTCTCAAACTCACAATGCAAAGAGAGGGGTTCGGCGTGAAACTTGCCAAGTGGTCAATTCATGGTGTTAGGCAATACCGTTCGGTTAAGCTCACTGACGGACGCAGCCCGCTGCCTTACTCCTCCGGTATCTTTTTATTCAGCCGCAGATCCCTTAGTTGAGTAATTGGCTTTTCAGGTTTGCCAGTGCCCCCCAGCGGCTATCTATTGGTGCTGCATGGTCATCATCGGTATCGTTGACTGGAATCCCTTCGCAGTTTTGGTCGCAGAGCTTCTGCGGGGGTATTGCCAGACACATATACTCATATAGCCACGCCTCCGGATCAAAGTATCCGGTAGATGGAACGGTTTCAACCAGATCATCGGCAATCAGGTCATCATCATCTTCCATCGCTTCGTCGAGGCTAGGGGGTTCGTCCAGCCAGATGAGCTCAGAAGCATCGACCGTGAGGCGGTGGTTATAGTTTTGCAAACAGCGATCGCACGTTAGTGTCGTAATGGCTACCACTGACGCGCTTACTTCGAGATAGCGTCCCTGGTGAATCACTTCCATCTGCCCCTGAACGGGCGTTAAAGTCTTCAGACCCCGGACACTCTGATTTACCTGAATCGATTCAGTCTGCTCTGGGGCGGTCACAAGCTGCGGAATATAGATGGTATCCATAGAAACCTCCGCTAGGGAGTGGATTTCAACTGAACAACGAGCTTTCGGTCTGGTTCTCGCCCTTTGCTGTAAGTCTCAAATTCGTCGAAGTCCTTGAGGAAGGTGTGAACCTGTCGGCGCTCAGCTGCTGAAAGAGACGAGATCTCGTATTCTTGACCTGTTTCTCTGACACGCTCCATAGCTTGTTTCGCAATAGCCTCAAGTTCGAGGGTACGCTGTTCACGGTAACCATTAAGTTCGATCGTGTAGGCACATTGGTGGTCTTCTGTCTGGTGAAGGTTGAGGGTTGTATTCGCTAGATATTGTAGGGCATCCAGTACGGCTCCCCTTTCTCCGATAAGATGAGTAATTTGGTCGGGCGTCAGTGTCTCTGCATCAATCGTGAGCCAGCAACTTCCTTCGTCATCAGAACGGCGATCGCTCCCTTCGACCGTTGAGGAAAGCCCAGAGATTTTTAGCAAGTCTTCTAACCAGACTTTACCTCGCTCAATCTGATGTTGACTCATCTCTAAACCCCCCACTCATTTCCTTCCCCACGTCTCCGGCTACAGCACGCTGATCTCATGGATCGACTCACATCAAGGCTTTTTAGACGCTTTGGAGCTTGACGCTTTAGAGCCTGATGCCTTAGATGATTTTTGAGCTTTACCGCTTCCCTTATTTTTAGCCGAATCTGAATTGACCGACGAGTTCCCCTTGGTTTTGGGCGATCGCTTATTGTCTGCCTCTTTTTTTGTGCTGGTCGGTTCAAACGGCAGGGTTTTGCGATCGTCCCCCTCTACGCTTTTCTCCTGTTCATCAACAATTTTTTGCAGGTTTTCTGGCAAAGGTTCTCTGGACAGGATAAAGGTCTGCGCAGTCTGGAAAATATTGGCGATTACCATGTACATCAGCACTCCCGCTGGTAACGGGAAAAACAAGAACATCCCCGAAAACAGCACTGGCGTGACTTTATTAATAGTGTCCTGCTGAGGGTTGCTAGAAGCAGAAGACGAATTTTGCCCAGAGAGCAACTGGTTAGCGTAAAGGCTCAATCCAAAGAACAGCACCATGCTCACAATGTCCCAGTTGATAGAACCATCATCATTTCGAGCACCCACACGCCCCAGAGCCTTAATGAACAGGAATCCTTTACTGGCTGCAATTCCTGGCACATCTGCCTTAAGAGTGACATCTCCAGGGGCGAGGGCAATTAGATTCCCTTGCTCATCAAATGCGACTTTGTCTTCCCCAGACTCAACCGTCCATTGGGGCTGAATACTTGAATCTGGATGCTCGTCTAAGACTTCCTCAAGGGATTGACCGTCGCTGGTGCGAAACTCGATGCTGGTTTTCTCGCCTACCCCTAGTTTATTGCCACCTGGAATTGTTGCGGCGACAGGCACGTGAAATCCATCAGTGATATAAATACTCTTTGGCTTGGTCGAAAATGCCTGAGGCTGAATCTGCTCGATCTGCTCGGTTGGAAGAATTTGGAGATCCACAGAATAATTGATGTCAGCAAACGGCGATCCCCGAAGAGTGGCAAAGAGGGCAAACAAAATCGGCATTTGCAAAAGGACTGGAAAACATCCCGACAGAGGATTGCCAAATTCCTTGTAAATCTTGGACATTTCCTCTTGCTGCTTGGAAGGGTCTTCCTTATAGCGTTCTTGGACTTCCTTCACACGCTTCTGCATGAGGGGCTGAGCGACTTTCATGCGCCGCATACTCCGAATAGAGCCAGCACTGAGCGGAAATAGCGCAAAGCGGATGACAAGCGTCAGTGCCACGATAGCAAGCCCGTAACTTGGAACGATCCCGTAGAAAAAATCCAGGATCGGTAACATCACATTGTTTGAAAGAAACCCAATACCAAAATCCATGCGCCTATATCTAGAAACGTGTACTCAAAAAGTCCTAACTCAGAAGCTTCCAACCTAGCCTCAATGATTCATTGGGGTCATGCCGCTGCAGGCATGACTTCCTGGAACAGCTTCAGGCCGAGCCTAAAAGCCATATTAAGGAAAGCTAGGTCAATAATAGCTTTTCTTAGCCCTTACGTGCTTCTCCGAGAGAGCCACTCGCTTGCTTTGCTTTGTCAGGCAACTTGTCGAGGATGTAATCGTAAACATCGCGAAATTTGGGAAGTGCCCGCAATTCAAGACGGCTTCCGTCCTTAAGAGTGATTACCATGTCACCCCAGAGTCCCAACCCTCGAGGCACTGTGACGACCCGTGCCACTTCGCTATAAATGATATCGCTGCGGTCGCGGCCCATCCAGCCACCTGTCACCGAAATTCGTCGGCTAGAGATGCGATACCGCAGCCAGATGGCGCGAACAATGGCACCCACCGCCAAGGGCAAGCAAATAACGGTAAACCCAAGCAGGATATTCAAAATTAAATCTCCGATGTGGGGGCCACTCTCCAGGTAAACCTCTTCACGAATGCCCATCGATTACCTCAATCTTTCTCAGCATCTGCTCTAATTCTCTCAGAAATTGCCAATAATCGCATTGAATTGCTGACGGACGAACGATGATGACAAGCAGCCACCCGCTCTGTATCTGAGGCAGCAAATGGCGAATGGCTGACTTGATCTGGCGCTTAATGCGGTTGCGGACAACGGCTTTCTTGCTAACCTTTTGGCTGATGGAGATGCCGATGCAAGTAGGACATTTGCTGGATGTATCCGCTTGTTGGGCATGGGATTTTGCCGATAGAGAGTTGGTCACCCCATTAGATAACGAGTGGCGATCGCCACTCATCGGGGCGATCGCTCGGTGCATAGGCTGACTACTATTCCCATCCTCACAACAGAGGTTCTTGCGGATGGTTTGAGTAGACCCTTTCAAGGCTCTGAGCGCTAGATGTTGAGACGAGCATCGAAGTCCATGCCTGTAGACCTTCGAAAAGTCCCGCCGATGTCGTAATCGATGTTGCGCAGGTAAGGACAAAGGGCTACGACTACTCTATACGACTACTCTATAAGAAAAATTTACCTTAAACTGATTCGATGAACCGGGTTCTATCAATTAAAGTTCTATCAATTAAAGTTCTATCAATTGAAACAGCTTGCTACTAGTGGCTTGAGGCCGCTTTGATGCCTTAAACAGCCAGCCGATTACGCCCCTTGCGGCGGCGTGCCGTAATCACCCGGCGACCTGTAGCAGTTCGCATGCGTGCTCTAAACCCAGAGGTTCGCTTTTGCTTGCGGCGAGTTCCCCCCAATGTGCGCTTAGTCATCTTTGATTCTCCTGTCCCATTCAGCCAAAAAAGCAACAGTTTCGTATTATAACACTCATGCAACAATTGCTAATGTTCTGTTAATCCTAAGCAGCAATTCTCATTATGGAAACTTAGGGAGCAAAAAGGTCGCCTGAGGCGACCTTTTTGCTCCCTAAGTTTATACAAGTGAGCGCCTGCAGGGCGCGAAGCTTCCTAAAATGAGAATTGCTGCACTCGCCCAACAAAATGATAGATCGGCAAAAAACTTAAGCTAGACTGGTGATGAAAAAGGAATCGAAAACGAACAGGAAGCCAACAACTGTTCTGGTCGTTTTCTAGATTTTCAAGCTTTGTATTGTTGACCCACCGGGGTAGGCGTGCTGGGAAGAAGAAATTATGGGATTGTTTGATCGTGTTAGCCGAGTGATTCGTTCGAATCTGAATGCAATGGTCGGAGCCGCAGAAGACCCTGAAAAGGTTCTTGAGCAGGCAATCGAAGACATGCAAGAGGATTTCAAGAAGATGAAGCAGGCGGTTGTGCAGGCGATCGCCAGTCGTGAGCAGGTGCAAAAACAGCTTAACCAAGCTGAAGAGGAGGCGGGCAAGTGGCATAAGCGGGCCCAGCGGGCACTTAAGGAGGAGAATGAAGAGCTTGCCCGTGCAGCTCTGGGCCGCAAAAAAATGCACATGGAAACGGCCACCTCTCTGCAGACGCAACTGAATTCTCAGCGTACTCAGATTGACACTTTAAAGCAGAGCCTGGTTGCTTTGGAAGACAAGATTTCTGAAGCAAAAACCAAGAAGGACATGCTTAAGGCTCGGGCTAGTGCTGCGAAGGCGAATGAACGGCTTCAGAACACTGTCGGGCAGTTGAATACCAGCAGTTCTGTCGAAGCGTTTGAGCGCATGGAAGAGCGAGTTTCCATGATGGAAGCCAAGTCGAAAGCTGCCGCAGAGTTGGCAGGCACAGATTTGGAGAGCCAGTTTGCGGCTCTTGAGTCTGGAGATATTGATGATGAACTTGCTGCCATGAAAGCTGAAATGCTCAGCGGCGCATCTGTGGATCAAGGGCAATTGCCTGAGGCTAAGGAAGACACTGAAAGGCCACAGAACTCTGCATCCCAAGATTCTGAGATTGATGCAGAGTTAGAAGAGCTTAGAGCACAGATTGACCAGCTTTGATCATCAGTAGACTTAACCATCACTCTGATTAGAAATGAAACCGATGCTTAGCATCAGTTTCATCTTTTGGTTTGTTTATCGCAAAACGAGATTACAAGCACTCTCCTTCTGACTCGCTGGCAAATGAGCATGAGGTTGGGGCGATCGCCCGGTTATAAACCGTCTCAATATCCCATGCGTTCACAGCTTCGTCATAAGTGACGAGAACCTGAGTTTCCTGGGTATAGTCCTCTGTCGCACGGGGGCGGAGGCGATAGGTAAAAAGATATTCGATGGAATTACCCGATACGCTAATGTCGTAGGGAGATTCAGACGAGGGGCCGTGCATAGATGGCTCAGTCTCAATAGTTGTAACGCCACCATTGACCTGTTCGCCCCGTTGGCGAGCAAGATTTTTCGCCTGATTGAGGCGGGATGACTGGTTGAGCAAGCAGCGAAACTGGGCGTCTGAATCACCAGCAGATTCACAGAGGAATACCAGTTCCTCCACTTGCTTGCTGAATGATTCTCGGAGCGGTTCGGCTTGAGAAGCCGAAGTGAGCGCAAAAGTTCCCAAAACAGACAGGGCTGACAGCGTTGCGAGGGAATAGATGTGTCTCATTATGGGGGTTCCTAGAGAATCAGAAACGATATAGTAGGAATCCTATTTGATTCCTGAAAAATATTTCTAAATGTGAGGGCGGGCGCAGCCCGCCCTCACATTTAGAAATCAAATAGGATCGCTATACGAGCACCGATACGCTTACTTTAGCGGAAAAGCGACCCTATTGTAGATACCCGAAAGATTAGATACCCGAAAGATACCTGGATGTGAACGGATAAGGTCGAACTTCTGGTCACTCAACTTCAAAGGACCTCGGCACAATTCAAACCAGATGTAAAACCCTGTGCCGCATGCTGTGCGGGCAGCGCAGGGTTTTACAAGTCTTATAGTTAATTGTGCTCATCTAGCTTAGCAACTCACTGTGGAACAACATTTTGAATCGACCCATCCGTTTCTTGCCTGGTTCCCAGACCTAAAGCAAGAAATTTGGATTTTGTCGGCAGGACAGCTCCTACTCTTTATTGGGCAAGGGTTTACTCTGGTTTATGCTTCCATCTACTTTGTGAATCAACTTGGCTTTTCAACAACGCAGGTGGGGCTAGCCCTGAGCAGTGCGGGCATTTCTGGAACTATTGGACGGTTTTGGGCAGGCAATGCCATTGATGCGCCAATGCTAGGTATGCGCCCGGGGCGGCGAGGCACCTTGCTCATGGCATCTATGATTTCGGCCCTGGCATGTTTTTGCCTGGCGTTTGCGTCAACGTTTCCGGTGCTGGTGGTGGGCAACCTGCTGTTGGGGCTGGGCATTAGCTTCTACTGGCCTGCAACGCTAGCGATGATCACTGACCTGACCCCCCCTAAGCACCGGACTGAAGCCTTTGCCTTGACACGGCTTGCGGATAATTTGGGGCTGGGACTTGGAGCATTTCTTGCCGGGCAATACATTGCCCTTTCAGGGGATTATCGGTTGCTGTTTATCAGTAAGGGCGTGGCTTATTTGTTGTTTGGCATCGTGATCTATCGGGCGATCGCCGAAACCCTGGTACCTCAGACAAAGCCTCAGAATGTGCTGAAAAACTGGCGCACCGCATTGGGCGATCGCACGCTGGTCATCTACCTCTTAGCCAATCTGTTTTTTACTACCTATGCGGCTCAACTTAGCAGCACCCTTCCCCTGTACCTGACCAATTTTGTACCGGGGGGGAACACTCCCACTGGCTTCACAGAACGGCTCATTAGCTACTTCTTTGTTGGGCATGCTCTGCTGAAGATTGTGCTACAACTGCCTATTACTCGGAAGGTCAAGCCCTTAAATCACGCTACAGTGCTGCTCAGTGCCCTTGTGCTTTGGGCGGGAAGTTTCCTATTGATTTGGCTGACAGGACGCGTGCCAGCCTATGCGGTTTTCCCTGCTTGGGCAGCGTTTACCCTCATCGCCCTGGCAGAAATCCTCTATGCACCTGCAGCAACCGCTCTCGTGGGTGACATTGCTCCTGTTCACCAGCGGGGCGTTTACTTTGCACTGGAGTCAGAATGCTGGGCGATTGGCTTTCTGATTGGCCCTGCTCTGGGGGGATGGGCGCTGGATCATCCAAATGTTGTGGGCGATCGCTTCTGGCTATTTGCCCTGTTGAGCGCTGGAGTGGCTGGAGCACTGCTCGCGTTACTCCGGCAACGGACGCTTAGCACTCCTGCTATCGACGAGTCACTTGCCATCGAAGAATCCTGGTTTTAGAGCTATACGGCCACAGGCTACAATTTTAATTTTTGAGGTAGGGAAATTCTGCGCAGCGCAGAATTTCCCTACCTCAAAACCTGAGTTCATGACCTGGCAAGGTATAAGCGTAACGACTCAGTCCGCCTCAAAACCTGGACGGGCCATCACCTTTAAATCTCTCTGCCAAGCCGGGCTACTAAGTACACACATCTCGGCTCGGATACCAAAACTCTGACAAGATCCCCCTCAATCCCCCTTAAAAAGGGGGACTTCCGATCCGGTTCCCTCCTTTTTCTTGGCGAAGTCTGCCCGAAGGGCATAGGAGGGTTAGGGAGGATCAAGCCCAGCATTGGCTAGGTCAGATAACTTGTGTGTACTTAGTAGCCCAGAAAGGGAGAAGCGGAGCCGGAAAGTTTTGTCTGGCCTCCCCCTCGCCCATTTTTGGGAGAGGGGGACTAAGGGGGTGAGGGTCAAGATGTGTGTACTTAGTAGGCCAAGCCGGGAGAGGAATGTTGAAAGGGTTCGATTCCCCTGCTCCCAAGTCTGAGAGCAGAGGTCATAGCAACCAAAGGGTTGGCTAGGACAAAACCATTTTAGGGAACCCGCGCGCCGCGCGGGTTCCCTAAAATGGTTTTGGTTTCACGCACTCTTTCGTTGCTATAGGAGATGAGAGCTGAGCTAAGAGTCTGAGTAGTTAAAAAAAAGAGATGCGTTTTACTGCATCTCTTTCGTCCAGTGAATGTTGAGTGACATGACCTAGCAGAGGCGATAAAAATCAGGGTTAGGAGTTTGCCCTGGGCGTTTCAGGTTCTAACCCTGTTGGTATCACAAGGTGGCTAGGACCGATTTTGCAGCCCCTATGTCAGTGCTTCTAGATAGTCGCGCACTTGATTACGGCGCTTAGGCTGGCGCAGCTTTTGCAATGCTTTTGCTTCAATTTGTCGAACCCGCTCCCGCGATAAATCCAGAGCACGGCCAATTTCAGCAAGGGAGTAGGGATTGCCATCTCCTAAGCCAAACCGCATCCGAATCACGTCTCGTTCTCGGCTGGTTAGGTCGGTGAGCAACCGCTGTAGATCTCGGTGCAGGGACTCCCGCATCAGCATTTCCTCTGGCGTAATGCCATCTGTTTCCAGCAAGTCGCCTAGCTCTGTATCGCGCTCTTTACCGACCTTCGTTTCCAGGGAGACAGACCGGGGCACCCGCAGCAGCACCTCACGGATTTGAGGAGGTGTCATGTCAAGTTCTTTGGCAACCTCATCAATGGTCGGAGTTCGCCCCATTTGTTGGGACATCTTTCGCTGGGCTTTCTTGATTTTGTTGAGCTTCTCTGTGATGTGGACAGGAAGGCGGATGGTGCGGCTCTGAGTGGCGATCGCCCGCGTAATACCCTGACGAATCCACCAGTAAGCATAGGTGCTAAAGCGGTATCCCTTCGTCGGATCAAACTTGTCAACGGCTCGCTCTAGCCCCAAGGTTCCTTCCTGAATCAGATCCAGTAGCTCAAGTCCTCGGTTCTGATACTTTTTCGCAACCGACACCACCAATCGCAGATTTGCCTTGATCATGTGGTCTTTTGCGGCAATGCCCTCATGCTGAATTGCTTCTAGCTCAGATACGTCGAGCTTGTTCAGGGTTGCCCATTCTTTCTTTCCTCTAGACAAAGCACTCTTGAGTTCTGAAACCGTTGTTTCTGCCTCAACGGCCCAGCGTTCCCAACTGGGACGATGGCCTAAATTCGACTGAAGTCGATCGTGTCCCTCGATCAGCTCAATGTATCGCTGGAGGTGAGGGTTATCCTTCGCAGCTTTGCGGCAATTACTCAGGAGATTCATGTAGCGCTGAACGCTCTGGGCTTCAGAGACCTCTTCGTCCCGGTCGAGCAAACGCACCCGCCCAATCTCTTGGAGATACATTCTGACTAAGTCAGTTGTGCGACGCCCTCCAGCTTTAGGATTGCCAGACTCGACAGTGTCGAAATCGAGGCTAACCATATCAGACTCTACCTGACTGGCATCAAAATCCTCTTGGTCTAGCTCTCGTGCTTGAGGCTGGTCTTCGTCCGCTGACGAACCCACAATGAAAGGTGCTTCTTGGATAGATTCTACTGGCATGGTGATCGTCTCAGTTACTCCAGAATAAACACGGGTCGGATTTGCTGCTGAGCTTAGTATTCCCCTAAAAAAGAGTGAAGTAACACTAATGAAGTTCCACTTCGGAAATTTTTCTCAGCAGTTTCACCCTTGAATAGAATTTCTACAGACATTTAAGACGTAGCTAGAAATCCCTTCATGAAGGCAACCTAAAAATCGACTCGAAGTTGTAAAGGCCTAACACTTGGGTAAACTTCTCCATCGACGCTTCATAAGGACACTAAGTCTAGCGATTCGCCAGCTTTCAATGGCGGGATATCCTGTCATTGAAATAGGAGCCTCAGAAGCACTAGGGATTCGCCAAGCGAACTTTGAGTCGCTGCCTGATGAGCGGAATGCGCGAAGCGCGAACCATTCACCAGGCACAGTCTATTTGGTCAACTATTTGTGTAGGGTCGATGATTACGATGATCTACAGCGCAGAAATTGCTATTCCTGAAAATTAGGGCATCCGTAAAATAGCCAGGGTTCCAATCACTGGAGTTCAAAAGGACTACTTAGCCTGGCGATCGCTCAAGGGTTTTACAATGCGGTCAACAGCGTCATTAATGAACGCTTTGACAAATTCATCCCGCCGATTGAGCTGAAACTGCTGCTGAACAACTTCTGTGATCCCGCCATCGCCCCAGGACTGGTTTTGTCGAAAATACTCGATGAAACTTTTGCCTGCAATGCGAGTCA
Organism: uncultured bacterium; assembly: GCA_964465285.1. Lineage (GTDB taxonomy): Bacteria > Cyanobacteriota > Cyanobacteriia > CAKZMO01 > CAKZMO01 > JBCCWF01. The sequence goes on along the minus strand of CAYXJG010000073.1, from coordinate 3,023 downwards.
GGTAGGCTGCAGTTACTCCCTGTATTGCCTGCCCTACGATGATGGCACCAAGGCTGATCTGTAATGCTGCGGTCGAAAGCTCAATGGCCCCCTTTACAATGCCCAATCCGACTAGGGTCTTTGCTAGGGAAATTGCCAACTCCCGCGCTTGATCGATGGTGATGTCACACCCATAGACTTTGCCTATTTCAATGACCATTTGGGCATTGATAGCCGCCGTTGCCAAGAAATCTACAACAGGCAGAGGCATCAGTGACACGACGCCTCCGCTAATCCACTGAAACCGTTCTACGATGGCTTCGGCTGCCTGGTGCCGTTGTTCACTGATGATTTGTCGAGTTTCGTCACCGAGCCGCTGTGCCTGAATCAAAATATTATCGGCAATCAGGTCATCGCCTTCGGCTCGTAATATCTCTGACATGCGGCGCAATAGGGGCAGTAAATAGGGGCGAGGGTGAATGGGGTCGCCCTCTGGCTGTGCTACAGGTTGGGGGTTGGCGGCGATCGCCACAATGTCAGCAGCATTCAGGAAAGAGGAGACCCGATCTTTCAAGCCAGACAAAAGAACTTGGAGATCCGCATCAGGATACAAATCACATTTGTTGAACACTAAAATGGAGCGCTTGCCAATTTCGACCAGTTGCCGCAACAGCGCATACTCTGACTGGCGCAGATCATTGTCGATGACGAATAAAAGCAAGTCTGACTCTGTCGCGAGTTGCCGTGCCTGATGCTCATGGCCAGTGCCAGCAATACTAGCTTCTGCCAATCCCGGCGTATCCGTTATCCAAATTGCACTTTCTAAATTTTTGAAGCGGAACCGATAGGTCTCGCCTAGTGTGGTAGTCCCCATAGGTGCACCGATCTCTCCGGCCATGCGCCCTAGGATCGCGTTGACAATGGAGGTTTTCCCAGCAGACCCTGTTCCGAAAACAACGACATGGAAATGTTGTCGCCTGAAGCTTTGCTCAAGACGGTGTGACTGTTCCAGGAGTGCCTGCCGCGAAATTTCGTCCTGAATTTGCTCGACCTGCCGCCGAACTACCGAAAGAGTCTCTCCTGCAACATCTCGCTTGTTTGAGGGGAGAGTAACGGGGCGTTGAGAGATGGTGCGGGAAGATGGGCGGCTAAAGGCGATCGCGTAATAGATGATTACTGCAACTAGAGCAGCGATTAGCAACAAAAAAATTGCCAACAAAAAATTCGCCAGAACTACAGAGGTAGCGGCGAGAGTTGTGTAGAACTGGCTTAAGATCACGGCCAGCCAGACCATCATTCCGAGCACAAGAATGAGAGTCCCCAGAACTAGCCATACCCGTAATCGGTTCATGCAAGGACGCACCGATAGTAACCCTCGCTATCATATCTGATTGCAGGGGGAGTTGTGGCCCAGGTAGCGCAGTGTCACTATTAAAAGCCGGGGTAGATCCTGCCAGGGTTTAACCTGATTGCTAAGGTAAGGGATCTGCGGCTAAAAAGATACCGGAAGAGAGGGGCAGCAGGCGCAGCCCGCTGCCCCTCTTTTGTAGGTACTTTATTTTCTTGCAAGTTCCTAAGCAGAATACGAATCAAAAACTTGCCCAGCAAGCCACTAGAATTCAATAAGTAACCCAGCATAAGTAGCCTAAAAACCGGGGGACCGCCCCTCCAGGGAGCTCCCCCGGTTTTCAGGTTTTGGGGTTATTAATACCGATCTACTTACCTGTCTCCAAAAAACTGCCGGAGTTTTAAGGCAAGAAACACCCCCGGCAGTTTTTTTAGGCAGGCTTTCAGCAAACTTAGCAATATTGACCCAACGACACCAAGCTACACCCTAGGATTAGGTGCAAATCATGTGTTCCTCAATACTGAGGCGGGTTGTAAGAGCAACAAGGAGTGTCTAGCTCCCCTAGTCAAGAAGCCCAAGCGATCCAAAGGCTATGAAAAATTGTCAGACTTTGAGCGAGAGAAACTACCGCTAGAACGATTTTCGCGAGGGCGTGCTTTATTTAAGCGAATCTCTCGTCCCATCCACTCTGCACCATCTAATTCTTGAATAGCTGAGTCTTCATCAGCCTCATTCTCCAACTCGACAAATGCAAAGCCGCGTTTTTTACCTGTTTCACGGTCAGTGGGTAGTGTTACACGCTTAACCGCTCCATATTCAACAAAAACCTCTGTAATGTCCTCTTCAGTTGCTTGAAAAGACAGGTTTCCGATGTAAATTGTCACAGCCTTCTCCAAACCAAATTCAGTCGATCTATATCAAATATGAGAAACCTGTTTGTAGAGCAACGCTGAACACGATGTGCATCTTCGTACCCATGAACCAAACTCGATTTCGCTGCCATCATAACTGATCTCTGAGCAAATGGCAGTAGCCTGTAGCAGGCTATTTAGAGATTATTTCTAAAGATTTAAGAGTTTTTCAAATAGGGCTTATAACTTAAGCCGAGAATGACTTGGCAAGGTACTAGGGCACTCCGCGCCCTAGTATCCCGCCCTAAAACAGAAGCCTCAAATAAAGCTATCAATAGTAATGAAAAGTCATTTAACTCTGATAAAAAATGTGTTTCACACTACATCAAGACCTCTCGAATAACATTTTTCTCTCATAAGTATAAAGCAGATATAGCACTCCTAAATGCAATGTGAGAGTTGGGGTGGGCGCAGCCCGCCCCAACTCCCATATTGCATTTCACAAATCACTTAGGAACGCTATATATAGGATTCTTATTTGATTCACGACTTGGCAACGTTCTCAAAGGCATAAGAAGAGACTAGGTAAGTGCTTTAGCACAATTAAAATCAGATATAAAAATCTGCGCTGCCCGCTGCGCGGGCGGAGTAAAGCTTTGTGGGTTTTATAGTTAATTGTGCTCACCTGCTTAGGGACGCGACTTGGCAAAGTTCACGAAAGAATAAAGGTTTTGCACACACAATTTGGCAAAGTTCACGCAAAAATAGGGATTTGGGGCACGCTCCGCGCGCCCCAAATCCCTATTTTTGCGTTGTGAATTTGAGAACTTTGCCAAATTGTGTTG
>CAYXJG010000072.1:0-16350 GCA_964465285.1 uncultured bacterium | reverse complement strand
TGAATTCCATCTAAGCTTTACAGGAATCTGCCAAAACGATTAGCTTCGCTTTAGCACAGTTCCCTACGGCAGAAGTCATCGCCGCCTGTTCTGTTGAACGGGCGATCGCCCATTTATAGCAAACCAGACATCAGCGGATTTGAGCGAGGCGTTTAACGATATTTGGCTTGAGCTTTTCCAATTCATCTTTTAAGAACGGCTTACTCATGCTCGCTTGAGTGGTAGGTGCAGACTGCGAAAGCAGGGAGAACTTTCTGAGGAGATCGGCTTGGTCATTGACTAATTTTGCAGAGACCCGCGTTGATGGTTCCGTAATGGTTAAAGTAATGACCCGGGCGCAGGCTTGAGGATATTCGCGAGCAAAGAGTAACACACGGTAGTGTTTGGCTTCGACTAAAAGATTGAGAATACGACTCCCGAGTTTATCTTTTAGGTCGAGATAGGATGGGAACCAGCGTGGACCATGGGTAGCATTGTAAAGAACCGTCACCCATAGGAGCACTGGATGAGGAGATGCTAAGAACATAAACTTATTATGGGCAATGCAGTCTACGAGTTCTTCAATGGCCACCTTGGGCAGCATGACCCAAAGGGTAAGCAGCGACTGTTTGCTGGTTCGCAGGATATGGGGAAACACAATATCGGCAATGGGCTTGTCTGTTGGCCAAGACTGGAGACGGCAAATGTCTTCTGGGGAGGAGGAGGATGCTTTGGGCACCACAGGCGTTTTATTCAAAATCCCACCGATGCGATAGCCAATCTCACGACCTGCCGCAAAGCGATCTTCAAGGGATTTCAGAGCCTCGACAATATTAGAGACAGACTGAGGACGATTATCAGGGCTTTTCTTTAAACACCCCTGAATAACCATGTCAATATTTTTTAATGCCCGCCGAATATCATCACGAGCTTTTATATTGGTCGCTGTCCGTAACAGTGCGTCAGAGACATCTAGGAGCGATCGCGGCGGCTGCTCCCGATGGGCTTTATACCATCCACCAAAGGTATGAGTTTCCGCATTGACGGGCAATTTACCCGTCAGCATTTGAAACATCATCACGCCTAGACTATAGATGTCCGACCGCCCATCTAGTTCTAGCCCTTCCATCTGCTCCGGTGAAGCATAGGCTAGTGTTCCCATAAAACAGTTGGTTTGGTCGCTCTCTTCCTGGAGTGTTTTCGCAATCCCGAAGTCTAGTACCTTAACGAGTTCGCCTAAGGAATCATCACGAGTTACAAAAATATTGCTGGGTTTGATATCCCGGTGAATGACAGGATGAACCATCCCGTCAATCGTAATGCCTTTATGGGCACACCGAAGCCCGAGGCAGATTTGCCTGACTAACCCAAGGAAGCGAGGAATGGGAATAGGGCCTTTTTTGATCAAGTCAATGAGCGGAGACCCTTTAAGGTATTCCATGACATAGAAGGGCGAGTCATAATCATCCACCCCGTAGTCAGTCACTCGAATGATATGGATGCTCCGCTGACCCAGCATCGCGCAGATCATCGCTTCTTGCTCAAAGCGGTCAAGTACCTTTTTGTTGATTAAGTTTTGAGACAAAAATTTAATGGCGACAAAAACCCCGCCTAGAAGCTGATCCTTGGCCCCATAGACCCGTCCCATAGACCCTTGGCCCAGGGTTTCAACGATTTCGTATCGGTTAGATAGTTTTCGACCAATGTTTGGATCTGCGGACATAGCGAAAGTAGTTTGTGCGTCTGAAGATTTTAACAGGTGCTGAACGAGTGGTTTTGATTCAAGCAACGTAGGTATCCGTCTGCCAACTTGCCCGAGTTTTGGAACTCCTAAGCTCCCGACGTTTCTTTTCAGAAGCCACTAAGAAGGAGAATTAAATAATTCGAACCCAATTTTGGTGGAGCAGCGCGATAATGCCGTGCCGCTCCAGCAAAATTCGATTTTCTTTAACCCCTGATCCTTAAAATAGGGATTGGGGCTTGCAACAATGCTCTATAGTTTAACGTTCCCAAACTTTTCCGAAAATCGCAGATTTGAGATGCTCTTAACAGAGCTGAGGTGACTCCCTCTTGACTGTTAATTCTAAGCATCTATTCTATTTCGGCAACTCCATAATCGGCGATCGCCTTTGCAAAAAGTAGATGAGCAGGTGAGCACAATTAATCATAAAATCCATAAACCCTGCGCTGCCTGCGCAACAGGCGGCGCAGGGTTCTACCTCTGGGTTTTAACTGTGCCAAGCTACTGACACGACCCAGAAAAGGTTGCAAAAATCTCGAATATGGGGCGCACCTGACTCCTCACTAACTGGCCTTTGGCGTAGCCTCTATATCCATCCTGACAAATCATCTCACTGTCCCAGATAGGCGTGTAGAACCTCTGGGTTGGATTGGATTTCTTCGGGGGTTCCAGTTGCTAGATTTTTGCCCTCGGCCAATGCCCACACCCGATCACACAGGGACATGACAACGTCCATGTTGTGTTCAATGATGAGGAACGTCATACCGTGCTGGTTCCAGGTGCGGATGTGGTCACAAATCTGGTTAATCAGGGTGGGATTCACCCCTGCCGCAGGTTCATCTAGCAGTACCAGCTTAGGGCGCACCATTAGGGCACGAGCCATCTCTAGTAGCTTGCGCTGGCCTCCTGATAAAGCTCCCGCATAGTCATGGGCCATGGTATCTAGCCCTACGGAATCCAGAATAGCCAGGGCGCGATCGCGCAACTCCTGCTCTTCTCGCTGCACCCGCCGAGGCTGGAGCCAGACATTCCAGAAATTTTCTCCAGACTGGTGCTGGGCAGCCAGCAGCATATTGTCAAGCACAGAAAGTTTTGACAAGACTCGTGCCACCTGAAAGGTTCGCACCATGCCCAATTGTGCAATTTCGTGGGAGGGCCGCTGATGAATTGCCTCGCCATCAAACAGCACCCGGCCTGTATCGGGGGCGGTAAAATTTGACAGCAGGTTAAACAGGGTTGTCTTGCCTGCTCCATTGGGGCCGATGAGTCCGGTAATGCTGCCTTGGGGGACGTGAATAGAGACCTCGTGAACGGCTTTGATTCCCCCAAAGCTCTTGCTCAACTGCTCAGCAATGAGCAGATTCTCAAATGCGCCTCTCTCCTGCGGAAGTGCAGAATGATGCGGGGATTCCAACAGGAACGATTCAGATGTTGAGGGGGAATCATTTGCCAAGGGTCAGTTCCTCCTTTTTCCCTAGGATGCCTTGGGGCCGCCAAATCATCAGCCCCATGAGCAGAAAGCCGATGAGCATGATGCGGAATGCGCCGACTTTAGCATCGTCCAGCGGAAGAATATCGCCCAACACAAACCGGGTAAGGGTCTGGTATGCCCAGAAGATGACTGCTCCTAGCAGAGTTCCCACATTATTACCTGCGCCGCCTAACACTACGATAGTCCAAGCATTAAAGGTTTCAATGGGGCGGAAGTTGTCAGGGTAGACGGTCGTGAGCTGCCAGGCATAGAGTGCGCCTGCGATTCCGGCGATCGCCCCGCCCAGCATGAGTGACTGGAGCTTGTACCAGAACACGTTTTTTCCCAGAGCCGTGGCAATCGTCTCATCTTCTCGAATGGCTTTGAGAACGCGGCCCCAGGGCGATCGCACCAATCGCTGAAGCCCCCAAAAGACAAGGGCCGCTAACACCACGCAAATCCACATCAGTCCTGTTTTTGTGGGGTTTTCATCATAGTAATAAATCGCGGCAGTGGCGTAGCCATAAAGTCCCAGGCTTAGCACCGTAACCAGGAGGGTGGTAATCAAGGCGGTACTTTCGGTTAGAGCAGGGAGGGGGGCAAGAAATGCGTTCCAGAGCCAGCGATAAAGAAAGATGATGAGAGCGATCGCCCCAACGAGAAACGCCCCGGTAACTCCAGTAGAAACCGCTTCAGTCGCATTCATGCGTTGGCTGCTCATACCAACAGCAACAATCACTCCCCCCAGAGTTCCCAAGTAGGCAACCAAGACCAAGCTACTTTGAATGAGCGATGCCATCGATGCCGATCGCACAGCTCGTAAGGCCCAGCGCCACTGTCGCCCCAGGGCAATTCCCGCAATGGCAGTCACCACTGCAATCATCATCAAGCGAATAGCGAGACCGGGAGACCAATCATCCAGAGGCAGGGGAAACCGCTGAATACCAAAGGTTCCCTGCGTCAGCCACTCCTCATTCAGTGCAACAGACCGTAAAACCTCTGCGGCACCAATGGTGACAATCGCCAAGTAGTCTTCTCGAAGTTTGAGAGTCGCAAGGCCCACGATCAACCCCAACCCAGCAGCGGCGATCGCCCCGATTATCACGCCAATTCCCAAAGGAAATGCATCGGGTATAGCGGCTTCAAGTCCTTGCAAGATTGAGGCCAGCCAGGGAGTGCCCTGTATCCAGTCAAATTCTTCAAGCATCTGACCTGGGACGGCTTTCAAGTATCCTGGCAGAGTAAGCATCACTACCAAATAGGAACCAACCGCTAAAAAAGCAACATGGCCAAAATTAATCAGCCCTGTGAAGCCCCACTGGAGGTTCAGCCCCAGACTAAACAAGGCGAAAATGGCTGTAAAGATTAAGAGCGAAACAATGTAGCTTTCCACAGCACGACAAAACGATTTTGAACTCTGAATTTTACACAGATAAGTACCTCGGCACAACTAAAAACCAACTACAACAGCAATTCTCATTATGGAAATTTAGGGGGCAAAAAGGTCGCCTGAGGCGACCTTTTGCCCCCTAAACTGATACAAGTGAGCGCCTATAGGGCGCGAAGTTTTCTAAAATGAGAATTGCTGCAACTACAAAGCCCTGCGCTGACCTCGTAGGGTTTACGGGTCTTATCGTTTTACTCATGTTCACCATCAGTCGCCGCCTTTCCATTTTCGGTTTCACCCATCACAATCCTGGCGGATGGGAAGAATCGACTTCCCTAGAACAGCTCCGTGCTGGGGCTTTGCTAAAGGATACCTTGCCACGGGACGATGCCTCGAGCGAGCCTCTCTAAACGGACTGCCCTTCAATGGGAACCAAAAAACAGCCGTTGATGCGCCAGCGATCGCCCGGCTGCAACTGCATGACGTAGACTGCATTGAACAGGCCGCCATTTGGCCCCATCACAACCACCTGCTGGGCGACTTTGCCTTCAATGCGAATAATGTCTTCAAACATGACCGACCGAGGACGATATACGGGGGGATAGGACGCTTTGACCATCGCCATGAACTGCTCTGCGTCGCCAAATTGGTCTTGGATGCCCGGGCTGGCAAAGGAAAACGCCTTTTCCGCATCATCGTCTCGGAAGGCTTTCAGTTGGTGTTCAATGACAGTCCGAATGGCGGCTCGGTCTGCGTTGGTCAGTTCCATAGAAGCACGGTTGGGGGACAAGTCATCAGACGCTGATGATGAATGGGGTCGCGTCTCTGGGCGAGGTAGCTGGGAATTGTTTGCCCAGGCGGCAGCAGAAAGTACACTAACGACGAAAGCGAGGAGGGGCAGAGTTCGGAGAAGGCGATCGCGCATACCATGCATTTCAATCATCGCTCTAGCATCACCGCAAAAAGTACGCTGGGTAGACATACATGAGTATAGCGGCGATCGCCCTGCTAAGGGGTTTTTCCTCTGAGAAAAACGTAATCATTTTGCTCATACGACATCATGACAAAATCATGACAACGTGGATATCCATATTTTGCTCAATATTTTGCTTAATCCTTGGTCCTAAGCGGGGCTGCATTCTACCCAACTGGGTGAGTCAACAGCAGGATGTAGGGCATTTGGAGAACCTATAGCGTCAGAGCAGTAGCATACTCAATATCAAAGTGGCTATTTGACTAAGGAGCGACAATGATGTCTGATCCGTCTTCTAAGGCACCTGAATCTGTGGAATCCATCGAATCCAAGCAGCATCCAATGGTCACTGCGGGGCGTCATTTCTTGCTAGGAAGCTTTTTAAGCGGGGTACTCGTCCTGGCATATTTATGGCTTTCGGTAGACATGACCTACGGAAGTTGGGCAGCCGTGGGAACGGAAAGATTAGCTGGGGCGATCGCCATTCCCCTCCTCTGTGGCTTTTTATCCGCCAGCTTTGGTCAACGAGTGATTCGCGTTCTCTCTCAGGTTGTTGAGTCTGCCAATCTGCCGTTTTAAGATGATGCTAATAGCCTTACTCAACGGGTAGAAGATTTAACGTAGTTGCATGGTATATCTTGCAATAAAGTCGCTGTAGTCATCCGATAAAAGCTTCGCTGTCCAGGTCTTTGCAAAACTCTAAATCGGACAGAAAAAGCGCTTGAGATGGGTCAACTGGGTTTGTTACAAATAGCCGTGGGAGACTTGCAAGAAAATTAAAGTACTAAGAAAGGGACGGCGGGCGCAGCCCGCCGTCCCTTTCTTAGTACTTTATTAGCTGCAGATCCCTGGCTGAAAAAATTGACTATGTAACAGTGAGATCCAGTCGATAATTTGTCGAAAAGTTGCCAGTAAACCTAGGCTCGACCTGAATAAAGTAAGTACCTGCTTGCAAATCTTCCGTCAGTGTTCTGGCGATGGAGTTAGCTATAATACTTTCTAACGCTTCACCAGTGTCAATCAGTTTATTGTTGTTGACATCCTGAATTAAGATCAGATCGAGAGAGTCTCCGGATGCGCTAGTAAGCTTAGCCTGAAGATTAGCAGCACTACTCAATGTAAATTGATAGAAATCATCCTGATCTAGCACGCCTACATACTCCTTTAGGGAAGAGGTGCCAGACAATGTACCTAAGTTTCGCGCCTTTGATAATCCGTTGCCGGGATCAGGTAATCCGTCACCACCGTATGGCGTTCCCACGACAGTCATCTCATACGAGGTCGAACTATTGCCAAACCGAGGTTCCACATTCATGAAATAAGTGCCTTGGGGTAAGTCTTCAGTGATACGCGCAGGCGTGCTGAGACCGGAACCTGCCCTAGAGGCAAAAACTTCATTACCATCAACTAGTCCATTGTTATTAGCATCTCGAATCAACTGGACTTCAACCGGACTAGACGACGCTGTAGCAGTAACTTGTAGATTTGATAAGTCACTGAGCGTGAACTTGTAAAAGTCATTGGTATCCAACGTACCGACATATTCTCTGAAGATACGAGTGCCTGAAAAGACTCCTAGTTCATTGGATGCGAAGGGCAGTGCATTCCCCGGATCAGGCGATACATTACCACTGAAAAAGTTGGGAACAATAGTTAGCGTATACTCTCCTGAGTCGCTGCTGAAGCTCTCTAGCCTAATAAAATATTCACCCGCTGGCACATCTAAGGGTCTTAAAGTAGAGAATGAAGGAGGGGCAAACACCTCGCCATTATCAACAAGACCGTTGCCGTTGTCATCTCGGATAAGTTGAATACGTCTTGCTAGGGTAGATCCCTCTGCCCTAACCTCTAAGTTAGCAATATCATTAAGAGTAAATTTGTAGAAGTCTGCCGTATCATCTGCCCCAATCGAGCTATTTCTGACCACCGTGGATGTAAGAACACCAAGGTCAGAGGCCGTAGCTAGTGTATCGTTATCGTCGATTAAATTAATTGGATTAGCCGGGTCAGATATGATGTCCGACTTTAACTTAAGTTTGAAGCGACTCTTCTTAGATTTAGTACGACCCTTTACACGAATATAGTGGGTTCCTTGGTCTAAAACGGCTTCTAAAGACTTTTTCTTGCCCCTAGCCTTGAAGCGAGTCCTGCCGATTCGATCTCGATCAGCGTCAAACAACTGGACTCTTAAGTTTGATCGTATTCGCTTTGGCTCAATCGAAAAACTACTGCGACCTGAAAGACTAAATTCGAAGAAATCTACCTTATCTGAGCGTGTAATACTACCTTTCGCATTTTTTCTACGACTGATAGAGCCTAGACCACGAGCATCATTGAAGCTGCCAAACTTTTTCTTCATTCTCTTTTCATACCTAATTAAGTGAACTCTGAAGTATTCTGTGTATTTTCACGGAAATTGCATCTGCCGAATAATTGACAGCACAAAGATTTACACGAAGTTTATATTCCTGAGTTTCAACTTAAAGGACTCGTAAGAAGGAGGATGCAGCAACCAGAGTAGATCTCTTCACGACTTGGCAACGTTCTCAAATTCACAACGAAAAAATAGGGGTTTATAGGCTTTATGGTCATTGTGCTCACCGACTTAATAAACAGTTGCTGTAATACGAATTGTCTGCGCCATTTCGTCTAGAACTGCTCGGTCAGGTTGGGAAATGTCCTTTGGCTCGAAGGACACCTCGCCATCTTCTATGTGTGCATAGTGCTTAAACATAATGTCTAGCGGGTCGTACTGCGGAAATACATGGAGATGGGCATGGGCTACATTGAAGCCATGCACTGCCATGCCAATCCTTAATGGGTGATAGACCTCCATAATCTTGCGTCCGATGCGCTGCGCTACCAGCATGATTTGTGCTGCGATCGGATCAGGAATATCCGTGAAGTGGTCAATATGTTGCTTAGGAATGACCATGCAGGCCCCTGGGTAAACTGGATGGAGGGGAATGAGAGCAAGCACAGTGTCATCCTCGTACACAGTGCTGACTGGAGCATTGCCGTTTACAATGGCGCAAAAAGGACAGGGGTCAGTCATAGTGATTTATCTAAAATTTAGGACCTGGAAAACTGCCGGGTATGCAGATAAGTAGTTGAGCAAAATTATTTACACATTTTCCTAGGGGCACACCCCGACGGGGTGTGCCCCTAGGAAACTTGTTTGTAATTAATTCTGCATAGGTACTTAAGATGCGACCGATGGAGGCAACAATCTGGTCAAGCTCGACACGTTCACCACATGTGGAAAACATTAACCTCTAGTTATGCTCAAACCTGAGAAATCAGCATTTCTAAGAAGGTGAGCACAATTAATTATAAAACCCGTAGAACTCTGTGCTGCCTGCTGCGCGAGCGGCGCAGGGTTTTATATCTGGTTTTTATATTGTGCCAAGCTACTGATTGTTGACTTCACCCTAGCGGTAGGAACTTGTTTGATAACGTTAAATGCCACGATCTTTACGGAAGCATTGCATGAATGCTGTGAAAGATCACTGGAACTACGGTGAGGCTTTCTCGAATGAATTGGCTACAAGGGAGATAGCGATTTTCGATTTTGGATTTGTGTGCTGCATCTATCACTCTAGTCCTTTCTGCAGACCTTATTCCTATGCCAACGATTCATACTGTTACCACCCTTGCCGATAGCGGAGCCGGAAGCTTGCGAGGGGCGATCGCCCAGTCCCAGTCCGGAGACACCATCACCTTCGCCACATCCCTTGCCGGACAGACGATTACTCTGACCAGCGGCGAACTCGATATCCCCGTAGGCAAGAACCTCACCATCGATGGGGCTGCTGCGCCAGGCATCACCATCAGCGGCAACACAGCCTCTCGCATATTCTTGCTCAACTCCACCTCAGCGACGCCAACCCAGTTGACCGTCAAAAACCTGTCCCTTGTTGACGGCTATACACGTGATCGGGGAGGAGCCATTAGCACTACCCACCAGGGCAAACTGGTTATTGATGGCGTCACCTTTAAAAACAACGTGGCGGATAATGGTGGGGGTGCCATTTTCAGCGCCTTTGAGGGGACAGTGACCGTGACTAACAGTACCTTCACGGGCAATAAAGCCGTGGCGGGGAATGATGAACGGGGGGCGGGGGCGATCGCCTTTTGGGGGCCGAATGCCCTCACGGTGAAAAACAGCACCTTCACCCACAATAAGGGCATCAATGGTGCAGCTATCAATAGCCTCAACGGTAAGCTCACTATTGAAAATTCCACCTTTATCAACAACGACACCACTGCAGCAACCTACGACACAGGCAACAGCAATCCCAGTCTGCGAGGCTATGGTGGTGCCATCTATACCGATCGTGCCAGCACCTCTAGCAACAGCACATCGGGCACCATCCGCATTGTCAACAGCCTGTTCCAGGGCAACACAGGCCGAGCTGAAGGAGGGGCTGCCTATCTCTATACAGGCACCCAGGATAATGTGGTCATCGAGTCCAGTTCCTTCCTGGGCAACACCGTTCAGAATTTGCCTCAGGGCAACGATGGCAACGGAGGCGCAGTAGTCATTCTGAGCAATGGGCTAAATAAAGGATTGACGATTAACCGCAGCACGTTTGCTAATAACACTGCATCAAACCAGGGCGGCGGCCTGTGGATGATGGACGCACCCACCACCATCACCAACAGCACCTTTTCAGGCAACCGAGTAAACGGCACTGCTTCCAACAAAGTGGGCGGCGGCATGACCCTCTATGGCCCCACAGACATCATCAACAGCACTATCGCGAACAATCATGCTGGATGGGTCGGCGGCGGCGTGTCTGCCAACGACAGTAAGGTGACGGTCAAGAACACCATTTTCTCCAACAATACATCAGACAATGGCACGAATGATTGGGGCATTCAGCAGCATACTAACCGGGAATTAACAGACAAAGGCGGCAATATTCAGTGGCCGCCCAAGCAAACCAATAACTTCAATGACTACAACGCGACGGCATCTGTTCAACGAATAGATCCTAAGCTTGGGCCCCTGCAAGATAATGGTGGCGGCAGTCTCACCCATGCCCTGCTGGACGGTAGCCCTGCCATTAACTCAGGGGTCGGTAACGGCATTCCCACTCTCGACCAGCGAGGGGCACTCCGGGATGGAATGCCAGACATCGGTGCCGTTGAATTTGGTGCAGAGGTTCCCCAAACGGGGGATGGGACGTTACCTGTCGATACAGGGACATCCCCAAACTCATCGCAGCGGGAGGGCGATCGCCTCACCGGAACCAACGCACGAGATCGGCTAGTGGGCACCAGAGGCCATGACCGACTCTTTGGCATGGGCGGCAAAGACACTCTCAAGGGCAAAGGCGGCAGAGATGTGCTGAAGGGCGGGAATGGCAAGGATAGACTGTTTGGTGGAAACGGCAAAGATAAGCTCATTGGGCAGGCGGGCAACGATATCCTGGTGGGCGGCAGAGGCAACGATATTTTGAAAGGCGGTAAAGGCAAGGATCGCTATGTGTTCACCAATCCTAAAGACGGTGTGGACAAAATTCGCGGATTTGACCTGAAGGGCGATCGCCTTGACCTAAGTGATATATTTGATAGGCGGAAATTTAAGAGCCGCCGCCCATTGAGGGATTATGTAGAACTTACCCAACGGGGGCCTCGTACAGTGGTCAGCATTGATCCTAATGGCGATCGCAATCCTGACACCTTTAAGAAACTTGTGGTGTTGACAGGCATCGACTCCAATGATCTTGCTGACCGTCATTTCATCGATTAAAACATGCCCCTAAAGGCTATAGATGGCTTGTATTTTAAGGCGGGATACTGGGGCGCTGAGCGCCCCAGTATCCCGCCTTAAAATATTCCCGGCTTAAGTTATAAGCCCTATAGATTGACTATAGATTGACTAAAAACACGACTTGGCAAAGTTCTCAAATTCACAACGCAAAAATAGGAGCGCGCCCCACACCCCTATTTTTGCGTGAAACTTGCCAAGTCGTGTAAAAATCTAGTTTTGTGGGCTCGATGCGGCGATGCTGCACTGAGCCAACAGCGTTTGAATCAAATTTTGTTGCGGCTCGTTCCTAGTCGTACCAAGTCCTCATTGGTTGATCAACGACTAGAATCGCCATCGGCTAATTGCTTCGCTGATTTCGGGCGAGCTTTGGATGACGTTTTCGATTGCGTTGGCTTAGATTTTGAGGCGGAGCTTGACGGAGTTCGTTTGCGGGTTCTTGGTATTGTGACCTGGTTGTCAAGCTGACGGAGTAGCCGCCATTGCCCGCGCCGTTCGAGAGCCTGGCGAATATCTTCCAGAGTCATAGGCGACTGACGAGCCACAGCGGCGATCGCCCCATCTTGGGCAAGGGTGAGAATTTCCCCTCCGTTTAGCGACAACTGGCTGAGGAGTTTAGCATCCAGCGTATTGTCATGACCAAGTGGGGTGCTTAACACTTTTTCCCACAGCTTCAGGCGAAAGGGCTTATCAGGCGGGGGAAACCGAGCAATAACATCCATTTCTCGCTGCCATTCTAGTGCTACTCGGTAGGCCTCCTGTACGCTGAAGAATGTCACCCTCCCCTGGATACGTCGCTGCTCCAAAAAATGCCAGAGATCGGTGTCCTGGAGGAGTGAGCAGGCAGGGGTAGACAACCAGAGGTGGGCTGCCTTGATCAGCAGCAGGGGCACTGATTCCGCTTCTGAAAGCAGAGATCGGTAGTTCCCAGGAGAAACCCTGCTTAAGTCAACCCAGTGTAGTGGTTCTTGAAGCTCAGTGGCGATCGCCCGTGCTCCAAGACTTTTCCCTGTCCCCGATTCACCTAACAGCAGCACCAGAGAACCTGTGGCAGCTTTGCCATCCAAAGCCGTCCCTACCGCTAGCGGCAACAGTAGCCCTAACTCGGCATCCACCTGATTTTGGTAAGTCGCTCGATCATGGATATGGCGCAGGGTATTGATGAGTGAGTCAGGCAAAACCAAATCATGCCATGCCGTGTTGGGCCGCTCTAAACAGTGGAGGTGAGATCCCCTTCCCCCCAAAGGCGCGGCTGAAGTCCCCCAATTGTCGTCATAGCCAACACGGGAGTCGTCAGGCCCATCTGATGAGCTGTGGGGCTTAAGAAAACCACCTTCAGGAAGGGCGATCGCCCCTCTCTCTGGGGCTGTTTCACTGAACGTCGGCGGGCTGAATGATGGCAACCAGTCTGGTGTCCCTGTGCCCTGCAGTAGATGATCCAGGTCAGGGAGGGTTGGCTTTTCTGCTAACAGATAGCGCACCAAAGGCTCAGATAGCTTAACAGAGGCGTTGAGGAGAGTATCGTAGGGCTGCTGCAACAGCGTTACCAAGCCGCTTTTCAGCAGTGGCGATTTCTGGGCAATTTGCTGCCGTGCCGTGCGCCATTCATTATCATTGCGGCATAGGAGCCGCAGCACCAGTTCTACCGTTGGTAAATCGGTTGTCCACTCGTCATCTTGCCCCTGGAGGTAGCGATATAGTCGGGCATAGCGCCGGTTCACCTCTGGAGCCAACCCAATCAGCACGACATTTTTTTCAAAGGTCGTCAGGTTGAGGCGATCGCGCAGAGCCGGGAGCGCCAGTACGATACCTTTTTCTCGGCTGGCCTGGACGCGAGCAGCAAGCTGTTGGCTGTAGCTCATGTTTTGTCCAGCATTGGCAGGTTTTGATGCCCTGCGGTGCTCGTCATAGGCAATGTTGCCATCAAGGGACACGACTCCTTTCCACCAATGGCTACTTACCCGGTCAGCGGCAGATTGGGCCACTCGATCCACCCCCCGTTTATCCTGGCGGTATCGCGCCACTGCCAGCATCAGCATCCGATCGAGCCAGCTCAGCTCAGTGCGAAGATATGCCCAGTTGTCTGAGAATGCGGTGGTAGGATCAGCTGCCATAACGTAAAAAACTGCCTGCATTGTAGGGGCACTGCATCCTGCCTATAAGGAAAGAGCATTAAATACCTCGAACTAAATGTTGTTAGAGCGGCGGGGTGAGGCCGCGCCACCTCAACAACATTTGATTTTACTAAATCTTTGTTCTTTAACGATGATGATGCATGCATTTCTAGAGGACGGGGAGCGATCCGTGCCTGCCCCCTCACGAAAATGCGCTAGATATGCAGGGTTTGCATAAATCCTGACGATGAAGACCATCATAGGGAGAGAGTGCCATACTTTATCATTCCCAAAAATCTAGTGAACCCCAAGATAAGAGGAGCTTTTTTGTCAGGATGCTGGAGCCATCACGGGACCAATAAATCGAATAAATTCCAGAGGTAGACCGTCAGCGTCGGCAATAAACGTAACTTCATAAACGCGATCGCCAATCATCTGCTGCCTTGGAGACAACAAAATCCTAAGGGGAGATAGCTCTGCTGTATCACAGGCTGCAAAGGCTGTGTTCAATGTTTCTAGCCAAGCAGGTAAACTCTCCACGGCATCCGTCAAGTCAAAGGACAGGTGATAGTATCCGGTGTAGTGCTCATCGCTAAACGCATCAGGTGCTGACTTCGGTTGCGGGACCTGGAGTAGTTCGATGCGTCCACCCAATCCTTCCATCCAGCACGCCAGGGTAATGCCCGCCGTAAACCGTTCGCACACCTCAAAGCCCAGAATCTCATAGAAGGCGATCGCCCGATGAATATCTGCCGTGCGAATAGACGCATGGTGCATAGCTATGTCCTGTCAACTGACTCAAAAATATACTTCTCACGACTTGGCAAAGTTCTCAAATTCACAACGCAAAAATAGGAGCGCGCCCCACACCCCTATTTTTGCGTAAAACTTGCTAAGTCGTGAACTTCTACAGGCTACAATTTCAATTTTTGAATTGGGGAAATCCTGCGCTGCGCGTAGAATTTCCCCAATTTAAAGACTAGTGGTGACCTGGCAAGGTATAAATGTTTTAGACGGTTACTGATCCCCTGGACTATCATTCCCCCGAAAGGCTTGAAAGCATTATTCAAACAGGCGGAAGTAGGGGTAGCGCACAGGTGCTCCCGGCTCTTTTTCGAGGTCAAAATTAATCACATCCCAACAAGGTTCCTCTTTAGAATCGGGGCTAAATTCCACAGGCAACCCATAAAGCCGTGGCTTTGGCGAATCCCCCTGTCCTCGCCAGGGAGCACTCCGCTCTAAGTAGGTGCTAATGAGGTCTTTATAGCGCTGAGCAATAATCACTCGTGTCGCCCGATAGCCCTGAGTATAGAGCCGATCCAAGGCTTCGTGAATTTCAAACCGGATGCCATCGGGGTGAGTATGCTGGCGATACCAGCAGTTTTCCCACTGCCGCCAGTGACGTCCAGACTGTAAGTGAATGAGTTCCTCTGTTTTTGGATTCGCTTCAAATGCTCCATGCCGAGGACACAGATAGGTATCCGTTAAGGTTAAAGCTTGAATGGTTTGACGGCAATGGGGACACTGAATATCAGGGCCAAAAATCGGGTATTGAAACGCTACATTTACCATGACGTTAAATAAATAGTGCCACTTTTGCTAGAACAACAAGGTGGGCTTTCTGCACCAGTGCAATACGTTAAGGAACGAGGATTATCATGATTTGCACCAAATTTTGTTAAGGCGGGGAAGCGATGCTAAGCCACCCTTACAGTATTAAATGCGATTTAATCCGCGATTCTCAGAAAATATCTTTGATTAAAGATGAAATCTAAAAGGTAAGTGATCTCTTATATTCTAAGGGGTGGACTGCTCCTCATGGGAACGAGCGGATACCCAAAAGCAGTTGGGCGTGCAAACTAATGTACCGCACCTATCTAAATCTGATAAAGCACACCTAAAGGAATCATATCTTCTATGTCGGCGTCCGGACATCAATTTTCAGAAAATATAAAGCCTGTGTCCTGCAGAGTTAACTTTGAATGAGGTGAGTCCTGCCCTGTGCTCGGGATTTACTTCATTCGTAACGATTCAGCTTCTTAGCTCAGCCCACCCTGCGGGAAGAGCAAAGTTCTACAGCCCCTAGCCCCTGCTTCGCGCGCCCTCCAGTCTACTCCCAAACTTGGGCGACTCAGTACACACATCTTGGAGCAGACCTCAATAGCCTGGATTATTCATGACTTTACTATGGAATATAAACATACGTTTCCCTGGCCAACTCCTGACATCCGAGAGGCGGCATTTGTAGCTGACAATGCGACGGTTATCGGTCATGTCCTTTTAAACAAAGGGGCAAGCATCTGGTATGGGGCTATTGTGCGAGGGGATGTGGAGAAAATTGTGGTCGGCAAATCGACAAATATTCAAGATGGGGCTGTCTTGCATGGCGATCCCGGCAAGCCTACGGTTCTCCATGATTACGTGACAGTAGGACACCGAGCCGTAGTTCACAGTGCAGAGATTGGCCGCGGTACGCTAATTGGCATTGGTGCCATTGTCTTAGATGGGGTTTGTGTCGGTGAAGGCTGCATGATTGGGGCGGGAGCGGTCGTGACGAAGAATGTACCGGAGCGATCGCTCGTTGTCGGTGTACCGGGCAAACCCATCCGCACCCTGACGGACAAGGAAGCAGAGGATCTAATTCACCATGCGGTGAAATACGAAACCCTTGCGCTTGCCCATGCAGGCAAAGGAACAGATCTTGGGTTATGTAACGTTCCTCAGTGATTTGTGAAATGAAATGAAATGTGAGAGTTGGGGCGGGCGCAGCCTGTCCTAACTCTCATATTTCATTTAGGATTGCTATAGCGCTTGTGAGACTTTTTAATGGGACTTACACGACTTGGCAAGTTTCACGCAAAAATAGAGGTTTGGGGCGCGCTCCGCGCGCCCCAAACCTCTATTTTTGC
>CAYXJG010000071.1:0-16369 GCA_964465285.1 uncultured bacterium | reverse complement strand
CTTTTCAAGGGGGACTTTGAACGTGATTCCCCCCTTTTCAAGGGGGGCTTTGAACGTGATTCCCCCCTTTTCAAGGGGGGCAAGGGGGGATCTGAATTAGCACTGAGGACTTCTCAAACATCCTCTAAGGGTTTGGGGCGCGCGGAGCGCGCCCCAAACCCTTATTCTTGCGTGGTGAATTTGAGAACTTTGCCAAGTCGTGTGGTGTGGGTGTTCGTGAGCAATAGACTGTAAAATGCAGGTGTAATTTAAGCTGGGAAATTCTGACTAGGCCAAGAGCTAGGAGTCAGGAGCCAGAATCCAGTCCCTTCTTGTATTCTAGCTTCTGACTCCTGAATTCTATTACAGGCATAACGTTCCGCCTTCAGGAATACGCCGTAAAATGCGGTGGTTATTTTTATTCCTTGCATCAGTGAATCAGAGGGACAACCATGAATATGGTGTGGCAGGTACTCACACTCCGAGATGTGTCAATGCCGAAATGGATGCAGTCTAGCTATCTGCATCGGCTGACAGGACTGTTTCAATCATGGCAAAAAAGCAGTTGGGTGCTGCAGTGGGGCGATGTCCTCGGCATGATGCTGGTAATGCTACTGTTTGTGGCGGCTCCCTTCGTCTCGACAACACTGACGGGACTGCTACTGCTGGGATGTGCCGCCTTTTGGGGGGTGCTCACCCTCACCGATGCGCAAGGCGCACGCATGACCCCGGTTCACCTTCTGGTGGGGCTGTATTGGGCGATCGCCACCCTTGCCACGGCCTTTTCCCCCGTGCGTGCCCAGGCGGTTGAAGGCTGGATCAAGCTGACCCTCTACCTGCTATTGTTTCTGCTCATGGCGCGGCTCCTGCGATCGCCCCTCCTGCGGTCAGCTCTGATCACGGTCTATCTCCATGTGGCGACCGTCATCAGCATTGTAGGCATGCGCCAGTGGTTTTTCGGCGTTGATGCCCTGGCGACCTGGGTTGACCCGGAATCCGCCCTGGCAGGGACGACACGAGTTTACAGTTATTTAGGAAATCCCAATCTCCTGGCAGGGTATCTGATTCCCGCCACTATGCTGAGTGCGGCGGCCTTTTTTACCTGGAAGGGATGGGGAGCAAAAGTCCTAGCCCTGGTGATGTCTGGTGTAAATGCTGCCTGCCTGGTGGTGACCTTTAGCCGAGGAGGATGGATTGGGTTTGTAGCAGCGGGATTCGCGTTCTTGCTGATGTTGATTTACTGGATTTTGCCCAGGCTGCCTAAGTTTTGGCGGCTGTGGCTGATGCCGATGGTGCTGGGAGGAACGACGGCATTTCTGGCGATCGCCGTTTCCACTGTGGCACCTCTACGCGAGCGGTTTACCAGCATCTTTGCAGGACGGGAAGACAGTAGCAACAATTTCAGAATCAACGTCTGGAACGCCGTCATTGAAATGATCCAGGCACGTCCAGTGCTGGGCATCGGCCCCGGTAATGATGCCTTTAACGCCGTCTATCCTTACTATCAGGAACCGGGGTATACCGCCCTCAGTGCCTACTCGGTCTACCTGGAAATTGCCGTGGAAACGGGTTTTGTTGGGTTGGCGTGCTTTCTATGGCTGCTGGTCGTGACTGCTAGCAACGGGTGGATACAGCTTCGGGCGCTCCGGCAAATGGGCAGTCGAGAGGGGTTTTGGCTAATGGGGGCGATCGCAACTATGGTAGGCATGCTGGCTCACGGCCTTGTGGATACGGTCTGGTACCGCCCCCAGGTGAGTACCCTCTGGTGGTTGATGATTGCCCTGATTGCCAGCTACGTAGCTCAAGCCCAAAATTCCGAGGATTCCTCCAGAATCACCAGTAAGGGACTTGCAAGAAAATAAAGATACCGGGTAACTACTCAGGCTATGAATAGCCCACCCTGCGGCAAGAGCAAAGCTTTACATCCCCTAGCCTCCGCTTCGCGTGCGCTCCGGTCTACTCCCAAACTGGGAGAGGCACGACTTGGCAAAGTTCTCAAATTCACAACACAAAGATAGGGGTTTGGCGCGCGCGCCAAACCCCTATCTTTGTGTGAAACTTGCCAAGTCGTGTATTAAAGTTGATTTTTAGCATAGCAAGGCGATCGCTGAGCCATAGAATAGTCAGTGAACCATCATGATCAATGCTTCGTCATGGACTTGGAAACCCCTTTTATCCATACTCTTTTCCTGTCGTTTGTTCCCCATGGACACTGCTATTTCTGGAAACCGGAGTTGGTCTGGCTCCATGCCCTGTCAGACGGGTTCACTGCGATCGCCTATTTTTCCATTCCCATTGGCCTGCTTTACTTTGCACAACACCGGGAAGATTTGCCCTATCCCTGGATTTTTCGACTGTTCAGCCTATTTATCTTGAGCTGTGGACTGACCCACACCATGGAAATCTGGACGATCTGGCATTCAGATTACTGGGTGTCTGGAGCCATCAAGTCTGTAACGGCTGTGACCTCTCTGGCAACAGCTTCCGTGATGATTCCGGTGATTCCTGCTGCGCTGACGCTGCCCAGCCGCAGTGAGTTGCAGGCGGTGAACAAAATCCTGGAAGAACAGGTGCGCGATCGCACGCGCTCTTTACAGATCACCGAAGAGCGTCTACAACTTGTGATGCAGTCCGGCAACACGGAGGTTTGGGATTGGAATGTGGAGGGCGATCGCCTTGTAAACATCACCAAAGCTAAAAACGCCGAAATCAAACTCCAGAAAAGCGATGTCCATCTCAATCTGGCCCAGCGCATTCGCAAACTAGGGATCTGGGAATTTGATTTACACACCCAAACCATGACCTGGTCCGATGAAGTATTCCGTATGTTTGGGCAAGACCCCGCAGCGAGAGCGCCTACCGTCGAGGAACTCGCAATGCTGCTTCACCCTGACGACCGGGAAATGCATCATCAGACTGTGGAGCGGGCGATCGCCACTGCTTCCCCTGATGATATCGAGTGCCGCATTCTCCGAATGGATGGGACACTGGTCAATGTGCAGATTAAGAGCGAGCCGATTCTAGATAGTGCTGGAGATGTGGTTCAACTGGTGGGAACCATACTTGACATTACCGATCGCAAACGTAGGGAAGACTATCTGCGACAGCTCTCAGATCGGCTAACGTTAGCGCTGCAAGCGGGGGCGATCGGCACCTGGGACTGGGATATGGTTCACGAGGTTGTTTGGGATGAGCGCATGTATGAAATCTATGGATTGCAGAACCTGGGGCGTCCTGCCGTTTATCAAGACTGGGTGGATCGAGTTCATCCCGATGATTTAAATGCCACCGAAGAGGCTCTCCAGGCTGCTGTTCGAGGAGAGGGCGAGTTTGATGTCGAGTTTCGCATTTGGCGGACAGATGGCCAACTCCGATGGATAAAAGCCGCTGCTCTCGTCCAGCGTAGCGACGACGGACACCCCCTACGAGTGGCAGGGATAAACTTTGATATCACCGACCAAAAACAGACTGAAGAGAATCTGCTACGAACCGCCCTACAACTCGAAGCTTCCAACCATGAGCTAGAAGCCTTTGCCTATTCGGTGTCCCATGATTTACGAGCGCCCCTCCGCGCCATCAACGGGTTCAGCCAAGCCCTGCTCGAAGACTACGGCGATCAACTGGATGAGGATGCGCAGGACTATTTCGACCGCATTCGACACAACGCTCAGCGCATGGGCACCCTGATTGACGATCTGTTGAGCCTGTCCCGAATTTCCCGGTCGGAGATGCGATATAGAACAGTCAATCTCAGCGCCCTTGTCGCAGAACAGGCCCAGGAACTCAAAGCCCTTGATCCCGAACGGCAGGTGGAATTCATCATCGCACCCGACGTTTCTGTGTCTGCCGACCCCACCCTCATGCAGGTGGTTGTAGACAACTTGTTAAGAAATGCATGGAAATTTACCGGCCATCATGTAACGGCCCAGATTGAATTTGGCATAATTAAGCAGAATATCAAGACGATCTATTTCCTTCGAGATGATGGTGCTGGTTTTAACATGGCCTATGTATCCAAGCTATTCGGCGTTTTTCAACGCCTGCACAACATGAGTGAATTTCCAGGGACAGGCATTGGGCTGGCTATTGTTCAGCGAGCCATTCGGCGTCATGGCGGCGACGTGTGGGCGGAAGGCGAAGTTGAGCAGGGTGCCACGTTCTACTTCACATTGCCGGATACCCATTAAGGTTTGGAATCCAAACCCGCACCATTAACTATTTCACTGAAGTATTTTACTCGTACTATTCTCTGACGCACCAGAACGAGGTTGATTCCATGACGCAGCTGCGTCCAATTATACTGGTCGAAGATAATCCAGATGATGAGCGCCTAACGCTTCGGGCGCTTCGTCGAGGCAAGGTTGTCAATAACGTTCTTATCGCTCGGGATGGAGAAGAAGCCCTAACCCTCATTTTCAATCAGCATCCGTTGCCCTGCGTCGTGCTGCTCGACTTGAAACTACCTAAAGTTGATGGCCTGGAGGTACTCCGGCAAATTCGAGCCAATGAGCGCACCCGTCTGCTGTCTGTAGTGGTGTTGACCTCGTCAAGAGAGGAATGCGACATCGTTGAAAGCTATAATCTTGGAGCTAATAGCTACGTGCAGAAACCAGTTGAAATCAATGCTTTTACCGATGCGGTGCGCCAACTCGGAGTTTACTGGGCGTTGGTGAATGAACCGTCCCCGGAGGGATAATCTTTATGGATGAACCCATTGCAGTGCTGATGGTGGAAGATTCTGAAGATGATGCACTACTAACCGCGCTAGAGCTTCGAAGAGGCGGGTTTGAGTTAACCTTGGAGCGCGTTGAAACAGCCGACGGCTTCCAAGCTGCACTCAACAAAAGACAGTGGGATGTCATCATTTCAGACTATCGGCTGCCGAGATTTGATGCCCCCACTGCTCTGAACATTTTTCAGCAGAATCAACTGGACTGTCCGTTCATTATCGTGTCAGGCACGATTGGCGAAGAGGTTGCCGTTGCCATGATGAAAGCGGGGGCTCACGATTATTTGATGAAGGGCAATCTTGCTCGGTTACCAGAAGCGGTGCGGCGAGAGGTGCGAGAGGCAACCATGCGAGATGAGCGTCGCCAAGCCGATATCCAGCTTCGCCAAACTGCTGAGCGGGAGCAGTTAATTCGCCTGATGACCGAACGCATTCGGCGATCGCTCGACCTAGAAGATATCCTGATCACTACCGTGACGGAAGTGCGGCAGATTTTGCAAACAGATCGGGTTGTCCTGCTCAAACTGAACTCTAACGAGTGGGGCTACATCGCAAAAGAGTCAGTCGGTGAAGGCTGGCGGGCGATTGCCGGACAAGATGTATACGACCCGTGCTTTCACACAACTTATGTTGAGAAATATGTCCAGGGGCGGGTCCACACCATCTCAGATATTGATGATGGCAGTGTTGAACCCTGCCATGCAGAGCTTCTCCGGCAGTTTCAGGTGCGAGCCAACCTGATTGTCCCGGTGCTTCAACCCAAGGCCCCATGGGGGCTGCTCATTGCCCATCACTGTTCCCAGCCCCGCCACTGGACGGAGGGAGAAATTCAGCTCCTGAGGCAATTGGCGGATCAGGTGGCGATCGCCATTCAGCAGGCCAACCTGTATCAGCAATCCCAGAGCGAACTAGCAGAACGTCAGCGTGCGGAAGCCGCCCTGAAACAGCTCAACCAGGAACTTGAACAGCGGGTTCGGCGACGGACGCAGACCCTCCAGCGACAGGCCAATCAAGAACATCTATTGCGGCTCATTATCCAAAACATTCATCAATCCCTAAATATAGACGACATTTTTTCAACAGTCCTCCGCGAAACCCGCAAGACCCTTGAAGCCGACCGAGTGACAATTTACCAGTTTAATGCTGATTGGAGTGGGCAATTCATTGCAGAATCTGTCGGAGAGGGATGGAGCGCTCTCGTGGGTGATGATGGTCAGTTTGTATGGACAGACAGCTATCTACAGGACACCCAGGGAGGACGCTATAAAAACAACGAAACCTTTACCGTTCCAGATATTTACGAATCTGGGCACGACCAATGCCACATTGCACTGCTAGAGCAGTTTCAGGCACGGGCCTATGCAATCGTTCCTATCATCCTGGATAGCCAGCTCTGGGGATTATTAGCGGCCTATCAAAATACCGGCCCGCGTCAGTGGCAGGACTGGGAAATTAGCCTGCTCCATCAGATCAGCATCCAAATGGCGATCGCCCTCCGCCAATCGTTGCTCTACCAAGCATCCCGCGAGCAGGTGACCGAACTAGAGAAGCTTCATCAGCTCAAAGACGACTTTTTGAGTACGGTGTCCCATGAGTTGCGATCGCCCCTCGCCAACATCAAAATGGCGATTCAGATGCTCGACATCAGCCTCGCCCAACCTGAGCTCCAGCTTGATCGACTTACCCATTATCTCCAAATCCTTGAAGAAGAATGCAATCAAGAACTGGCATTAGTGAATGACCTGCTCGACTTGCAGCGGTTAGAAACTGGACGCCACTCCCTAGATATGGAACGCTTGGATTTAACCCACTGGATTTCCTCTGTTGCAGAATCCTTTCAGGTACGCGCTCAGCAGCAGCAGCAACACTTAAGAATTAATATCTCCCCCCATCTGTCTCCGATCGAAACCGATCCTGATTGCCTCAAGCGTATTGTAGTGGAATTGCTTCATAATGCTTGCAAATACACGCCACCCCACGAGCGCATTCTTGTCACTGCCCAAGAAAGTCATCAGATGCTACAGATCAAAGTCTGTAATTCCGGGGTAGAAATCCCCGCTGACAAACTTCCCTACATTTTTGAGAAGTTTTACCGCATCACGGGTGCTGATCGGTGGAAACACGGCGGCACGGGCTTGGGGTTGGCCCTCGTAAAATGCCTGGTGGAACACCTCGGCGGGACTATTGCAGCGACCAGTGCGAATGCCTTAACTTGTTTCACCATTCAACTTCCCATGAGCGTGCAAGAAGTCACTCCCTATTCTGCCCTTGCGGAAGAGGCAGGCGGGCTGAGTAGCGCCACGTAAATCCCTGCCAGCACCAGAGCAAACCCCAGGCAGTTGAGCAGGGTCAGATGCTCTCCCAAACCAATCCATGCGAAGATTGCTACAAACACAGCCTCCAGAGGGAAAAAGAGCGATGCCAGCTCTGAAGAAACCTCCTTCAGGCTGTAGGCCGTCAATCCCTGGCCGATGATTTGCGACAGGCAGACCACTCCGGCGATCGCCAGCCAGCCCATCGCTGTCACCGGCAAAAATGTCCCTGATGCGAGGAAGATGACGGGAACCAGGCTGATGCTGCCAAATAAGCAGATCCACTGCAAGATGGCGGTCGAGGAATAGTGCGATCGCAAATGCCCCACCAGCAGACAATACAGCGCCAGGAATACCGCAGACAGCAGCGCCAACGCATCCCCAAACAGGTGATCCATCCCGACATGCACATCTTCAACCCCGATAACGATCACGCCTAGAAGGGTGATGCCCACTGCAATTAAAAATTGCCAGTTGAAGTGATGCTTAAATAAAAGCCAGCCCAGCAAGATGGCAAACAGGGGAGATAGGTCATGCATTAAGGTCGAGTTGGCAATGTTGGTGTACTCCAGGGAACAAGCCCAGAGCACTAAACATACCGCCCAGATCATGCCAGCCCCCAGGAAGATGGCGATGATTTTGCGTGTTGGGGCTGCTTCTTCGGGGTCACTCGTCTCAGATAATGCAGCGGGCGATCGCGTCGCATCCTTGTCACCGGCCTGGGAAGCCCTGGAGAACCCAAGCTCAGTCTGGTGCCACACAAGAAACACAACACCCGCAATCCAGAATCGGTTGAAGATTGTGCCCAGAGATCCAATTTCTGACACAGACAGCTTGATACAAAAGACCCCGAGGGCGATCGCCAACTGGGCAAATATCAGTGCTAGGAGGGCAAGAAGTTTGGGGGAGATGGAAAGCTGGACAGGATGAGCGCTCGAATTCCGTAGTGCAATAGTCATGGGATGATATGGGTGAAGGGGCGTGCAACAGCGAGTCAGCGGCAACGGCAATGAACATTGGCAACTCGGATTAAGAAGTGAATCCCGTGAACTGATTGTCGGCAAAGCAACGGTTCTATGCCGCTCCTCCAACATCGGATTATTTTTAATCCTTGCTCCTAAGTATTCCTGCGTGCTATCGCCACACGATGACATGAGCAAAGCGAGTCAA
Source organism: uncultured bacterium (assembly GCA_964465285.1). Taxonomy (GTDB): domain Bacteria; phylum Cyanobacteriota; class Cyanobacteriia; order CAKZMO01; family CAKZMO01; genus JBCCWF01. Next base: position 8,179 of record CAYXJG010000071.1, on the reverse strand, counting down.
AGATGCCAGTGCTTCATAGTGCTTCATGTCGCTTCATGTGAGCGCAAGCGTAAGCAACACTCCAAATCCCAGCCCTTCCAAACCTTCGCCTTCTAAGCCGTACCTCAAAGCGTATCAAGGATAATAATCTTAAAGTTCGCTAGGGTTTCGATACGCAAAAATACTCTAATAAACCACAACGTTCTTGATGATCTGTTACACCGTCTCATTAAGTCAGAGGATGTAGACATCGCTAGGGTAAGAGCCAGCAGAGGGGTCTAGACTACCTAAGTAGGTGAGCACAACTAAGTAGGTGAGCACAACTAATTGAAAGCTCGTAAAACCCTGCGTCGCCTGCGCAGTCAGTGGCGCAGGGTTTTACATGAGCGCCGCCACGAGGCTGTCAACGTGCTTGCACAGCACGATGCAAAGGGCTTGCGTAAGTCTTGGCAGGTTATATTTATCTTGTATAAGCGCATATATTGTTTTCATAAAGATATGTCGTTGCCCTGATAATTTACGGATAACGTCGCGTCTGAGATCGTATAAGGGCAAATACGAGCCATTAGCTACGGCTCTTTAATCAATTTGATTGAATCAAATTGATTAAATTATTGAGTGCATCTTCTCTTCTGCTGCGTTTCACTGAGTGCATCACCTACAACACGCTTTGCTCTCTAGAGAGCCATCGGCTAGAGAATCCAAGAACCTAAGCTAGATGCTGGTGAAGTATCTTGACATCGCCGCATTACACCATCAATCCCAGGTTTTTCTCATGATCTTTAAACCCTATCCAGGACCCATCAGGAATTTTTAATTCCAAAAACTCGCTAGAGTTTTCGGGTGGACATAGAAAAAGCACGTATATAGGAATCCTATCTGATTCCTGAAAATATCTTTAAAGGTAGGGGCGGGCTGTGCCCGTCACCATCTTTAGAAATCAAATAGGCTCGCTATATTAATCAATGTGTACTTAAACTTTGGGATTCTGTAATCCTTTGGGAACAATGGATCAGGAATCGATAATGCCATACTCGAAGTTAACGATGTCCAAAAAAGCTGTCTTAGGATCCAGGATTAAACAAAATCTAATTTTAGTGGTGCGGCGATGCCGCGCTGCTCTACTAAAATTGGGTTCAAATTATTTAATTTTCGTTCCTCAAATTCAGTATATGCAGAACCTGTTTGAACCCTCATCACGAGAGTTTGCTTTCAACGGCTCCAATGAAGGATTTAGATGAGCACTCACTACCCATTGGCATCCTGATCTTGCCCCCCTTTGTCCCTATCACTCATTCATTTCAGATAGAATCAAGTCTGAAATCTTCAGAGCATCATGGAAAAGAACGCGCCCTCAGACGATCTAAATATTGGTAAGTATTGGCGAGTTTTAAGGCGGCGATGGCTGCCTGCGACAACCGTATTTATCACCGTTTCAGTCCTGTCATTTTTCTCCACGTCACTCGAAACCCCTGTCTATAGTGCCCGAGGTAGTCTGCTTTTCAGAACTAGTCGTGCTCCGAGTCTGACGGGTCTAGACCAAAACCTGGGCGAGTTGGATTCTCTGACCTTTGCAAGCAATCCCCTGGAAACGCAGGCTCAGATTGTGCAATCAGTGCCCGTTGCTCAAGCGGTTATTCGGGATTTGAACCTCACCAATGAGGAGGGAGAGCCACTTTCTCCGTCAGCTTTGCTTAACTCCCTACAGGTTTCTATTGTCTCTGAAACGACTGATGTTCTCCTAGTCACCTACCGCAGTGAGGATCCAGAGCTGGCAGCGGCGATCGTTAATGGGGTCATGCGTGAATATATTGACAGTAACCTTCTGGATAACCGGGCTGAGGCTGCATCTGCTCGGGAGTTCATCGAATCCAAGCTTCCAGAGAGCGAGGCCGCTGTGCGCGATGCTGAAATCGCTTTGCGTCAGTTCAAAGAGGACAATCAAATCGTCACTTTAGAAGAAGAAGCTGACGCGATTGTTGAGATTTTAAAAAATCTCGACCAGCAGATCCTTGCAACTCAAGCTGATCTAGTAGATACAGCGAGTCAGTCTGCGGAGCTGTCAGAACAGCTTGGCATGGATTCTAGACAAAGTTTGATATCTACTGCGCTGGGGGCAACACCAGGCATCCAGGACTTGCTCGCCGAGTTCCAAGCAGTTCAGAATGAGTTAGCCATCGAGCGGACCCGCTACCGCGATAATTACCCTACAATCGTCCGCTTAGAACGCCAAGAAGCCGCCCTTAATGCTTTGCTCCAGGACAGGATTGCCCAGGGCGTAGGCGAAGCGGTATCCATTAATCCTGGGCAGATTCGAGCAGGGCAACTCCAGCAAAATGTGACTGAAACTCTTGTAAATCTTGAAATTCAGCAAATTGGTTTAGCTCAACAGTTGGAGCAACTGAGCACTACCCGCAATACTTATCAATCCCGAGCCAGGGTTTTTCCTCGTTTAGAAGAAATTCAGGGTCTGCTTGAGCGTCGCCTTGAAAATGCGATTAGCAATTATCAAGATTTACTTGTTCGGCTCCAAGAAGTTCAAATTGCTGAGAATCAAAATTTAGGGAATGCAAGAATTATCCAGGAAGCATTAGCGCCGACGTCTCCTGTGTCAAATCAATCTGAACTCATTGTGTTTGCGGGAGCAGTTTGTGGAGCATTACTAGGAATTGCTGTGGCCTTTCTCCTTGATTTACTGGATCGCTCAGTCAAAAGTGTGAAGGATGCCCAGACGCTCTTGAAGTATCCCCTGCTGGGTGTCATTCCTGATAATACTCGACATGAACCTTCAGTCAAGCCCAGTAGAAATATGGGGAATCATGCCGATGTATCGGTAATCAACGATCCCTTCTCACTGATCAGCAAGTCCTATCAAATCTTACTGGCCAATATCAAAGCTGTTTGCGGTCAAAAACAAGGAAATGTGGTGGTTTTCGCGAGTGCCACTGAGGATGAAGGTACATCAGTGGTAACTGCCAATTTGGCTGCGACAGTTGCTCAATCCCATCAAAATGTTTTGCTGATCGACGCAAATTTTTCCAATCCAAGTCAGCATCGAATTTGGGGGCTTCACAAAACTGAGGGGCTGAGCGATGTAATTGATTGTCACCTAAAAGATACGGCTTTTAGATGGAAAGATGCTGTTCACCAGGTGCAGCCTCAGCTATCGGTGATGGTTGCCGGGAAAGCCGTTGTTAATTCCCTAGAGGCATTCAGTTCGCCGGGCATGGATGCACTATTGTTCCGCATTGCATCAGACTATGACGTTGTTATTATTGATACTCCGCCCTTGATTGATAGTGCAGACGCTATTTTCCTAAGCCGCTTGACCCAGGGATTGGTGTTAGTTGTGGGTCATCAAAAGGCTACTGTTAATAACTTGGAAGCTGTTCGCGACATGCTTGTCCGTTCCCATCAACGGGTTTTTGGCTTTGTTGCAAATCAGGTTCCAGACAGCTCGGAAGTGCAGTCTTCTCTGTTGCAGATGCCTTTTTTGGAAACGAGCGAAACATCTAAAGCTCTTTCTTCATCAATTGAATCTTGACGCCTCACATCGTAGTCGCCTCCTTCTAGCTCGATTTTCTATCTCATGGTTGCTCAGTTCTTAAACGCTATGACATTCCAGCTCGATCGGTCTGTGTTTCGGTGGGCAAATTTTTGTCCGCTGCCCTGGCAAGCCTCTCTCCTGATTGCCCTGAGCGGGTTGCTTCTGAGTCCGATGGATAGGGCTGTCGCCCAGCATACGCCTGTGGATGGGTGGGATCAAACAAACGACCCATCTCTTCAGACTGACAACTTAACTCTTCCGTTGCCACCATTGGAGCCAGCTTCTGATGCGACGGGATACGTTTTTGGAGCTGGGGATCAGATTGCCATTGAAGTATTCGACTATGAAGAATTTACTGGCTCTTGGGTGGTTTTGCCCGATGGCACCATTACATTACCCGTTCTAGGGGCGATCGCCGTTGCTGGAGAAACCCCTCAATCTCTCACGACTCTTCTCACACAGCGGCTCAATAACTTTTTAATTGACCCTGTTGTTACCGTCAGCCCCATCGTTTTACGTCCTGTGGTGGTCACTGTGGCTGGAGAGGTCTATCGGCCTGGCCCGGTACAGTTGCGGAGCCTAAGTGAGGTGACGGTCAACCGATTGACAGATACAGCCAACTCGAGTGCCCGTAGCCGTGCTGAAAGTTCTCTAGATGCCATTCCTACTGTCAGTTCCGCCCTCGTTGAAGCGGGGGGTATTACTCGCAACGCAAATATCCAGCAGATTGTGGTGAGGCGATCGCAACCTGGTGGGCAGTCGTCCACAACGACAATTAATCTCTGGAATGCCCTCTGGTCTGATCAACTCCCGGAGGACATCATTCTCCAGGATGGGGATGCTATATTTGTCCCTCGGCTAGAAGCTGATGCTACCGTTGATCGTCGTCTTCTGGGACGTTCGAGCCTCTCACCCGACACCATTCCTGTGCGGGTATTTGGACAGGTTGAAGAACCTGGTGAAGTTGCGGTGTCTCCTGATACATCATTGGTCGGGGCCATTGCTGCCGCTGGAGGGCCAACGTCTGATGCTCGGCTCAAGCGAGTAGAGCTGGTTCGGATGAGCGATACAGGACAGGTGGAAAACCAAACCATTGATCTGAGTAGCCTCACCGATGACTACCAAATTCAGGCAGGTGATGTGATCTTTGTCCCTGAAAGCCGCACGTCGGTTGCTCTGAATGCCGCTGGGCGAGTCCTTTCCCCATTGCTGTCTGTTTTCACAGGAATTAACATCCTCAATCGCATATTTGACGACTGATGGGGCTAATGATGCGTCAGTTCGCTAGAGGGAATGATAGCGGCGTGCTTAACGCGCTTGCGCAATACTTTATGTGTAACGCTACGTATGCGCAACGTTACATATACTTCCACAGGCTACAACTTTAATTTTTGACTTGAGGAGATCCTCAAGTCAAAGACTAAGTTTATGACCTGGCAAGGTATAAAATCTGATGCCAGGCGGCGCGCCAAACCCCTATCTTTGTGTGAAACTTGCCAAGTTGTGAAAATTGGATTTTCTTGCAAGTCCCTAAGCATTCAGAAAGAGGTGATTGCGATGAACATGGGTGATGTGTAAGGGGCGATCGCTCACATGCTCTAACATTTGTGTCAAAAACTCCGGGCGCAGCAGGGTGCCATCATTACGGCAACTGCCGACATATCGCAGGACGACAGTGCCTGGTCGCTGCACACTCGATGGCAAGGGAATCCCATCGGCTTGACGTTGATCCGACGACACCAGCTCTAGTTCAAAAAGGCGATCGCGCATGTTAATCAACTGAACTTTTCCAGATTTGCTTGTCTTCTCAATCCACACTTCATCTTGGGTTAGCAATTCAGTGACCCAAAACTTCCAATCGCTCAGAGTTACGTCGGGAACAGAGCTGGAACCCTCATCAGATGGCGCATCAATGCACTGCATCGCCACGTAATATTCTGCCCACTCCAGGGATTGAGTCGCAGACGGTGACGAAACATCTACTTCACAGATATCAAACACAGGAATCTCACTCGGCAGTTGGGCAGCCAGCTTTCGCCGAAATTCGTCTAGTTCCATCACTTGGGTCAGTTCAAAATCAACCAGCTCTCCACAACTGGTGGCCCCCAGCGGCAAAGCATTGGCCGGGGAGATGCGTGGGCCAGGGTGATAGCCTCCCGTGAAGGATACAGGCAATGACGCCCGGCGCACTGCTCGATCCAGGAGGCGCACTAAATCCAGGTGGCTGGTCAGCGCCATTTCACCGAGTTTGCCCATCTTCACCCGCAGCCGCTGCACTCGCGCCATGTTAGGGGTAAAGTGACCCTTAAATTCGGGAATCGGCTGGGGCGGCACCACAATGTTGTGGCCGAAGTCTGTGCCGCAGATGCCACAGTGGGAGCAGCCGTCAAAGGCACAGTCAGGTACCGTTGCTGCCGCGAGTGCCCGCTGCAAATCTTCCTGCAGCCATGACTTGTCGATTCCTGTATCAATATGATCCCAAGGAAGAGGGACATCTAGGTTATATCGGGCTGTCGCTTGCATCCCTCCTTCACTAACATGATCAGGAGCGTCATCAGGATTGCCATGAAACAGATTCCACCCGCCTTGTTCAATCCGGCGATATTTCCAGGTCAATCCTGCTTCGTCAATAGCTTGCTCCCACGCCGCAAAAGCCCGATCGAGACTTTCCCACCAGGAATCCATGCCAGCACCTAGTTCCCAGGCACGTTTCACCACGGCGGAAAGCTGGCGATCGCCCCGTCCCAGAAAATCCTCCATCGCTGAAATGCGCACATCGGTGAAATTTGCCTTTAGTCCGCGAATGCCACGGAATGCTTCTTTCAATAGGGCCTGCTTTCGCTCAAATTCAGAAGTGGACACCGAATGCCATTGAAACGGCGTATGGGGTTTAGGGGTGAAGTTCGAAATAGTCACTGTGAATCCAATTGGCCTGCGCTTGGGTTGGCGGCACTCCTGCTGAAGCCAGCGCATGGTTTCGGCAATGCCCAACACATCTGCATCGGTCTCCCCAGGCAAGCCAATCATGAAGTAGAGTTTTACCTTGCCCCAGCCCTGCTCATAGGCTGTCTTCACACCCCGCAGCAATTCTTCATTAGTTAAGCCTTTGTTGATGATGTCGCGCATCCGCTGAGTGCCTGCTTCTGGGGCAAAGGTCAACCCACTTTTACGCGTGCCACCAATCATGTTGGCAATATTTTCATCGAACCGATCCACCCGCTGACTGGGTAGGGACAGGGAAATATTCTCGTTCTGTAAGCGATTTTTAATTTCTAGCCCTACCGCAGGCAGCGAGAGATAGTCAGAGCAGCTCAGCGACAGGAGAGAAAATTCATTGAACCCGGTTTGCCGCATTCCCTTTTCGATGCTTTCCACCACCTCTAAGGGATCGACATCCCGAGCTGGACGAGTCAACATACCTGGTTGGCAGAAGCGGCAACCCCGCGTACAACCCCGCCGGACTTCAATGGTTAGGCGATCATGGACAGTTTCCACATAGGGCACCAGGCCGATGGAATAAGCAGGCATTGGGTCTGCGACGCGCCGCAAAATACGGGGAGGCACATCAGACCGATTTGGGCGCACAGAGCCGTCATCACATGCATCATAGAATTGAGGAACATAGACCCCCGGCACCTGCGCCAAGTCCAGCAACAGTTCCTGCCGAGTGAGGCCATGGGCTTTGCCTTCTTCGATAACAAGACCAATTTCAGGAAGCAGCTCCTCTCCGTCCCCAAGGGCAATAAAGTCAAAAAAATCCGCATAGGGTTCTGGGTTCCCGGTGGCCGTTTGTCCCCCAGCAAAGATGAGGGGACAGCTCCCCAAGCTTACCTCCCAAGGGGCATCAGGTTCAGCAGCGTTGCGATCGCCCCATGTTAACGGAACGCCTGCCAAGTCCAGCATTTCCAAAATATTGGTAGCCCCCAACTCATAGCTGAGGCTAAAGCCAAGAATGTCGAAATCCGTGAGCGATCGCCGAGCTTCAACTGCAAACAGCGGCGTCTGAGACTCGCGCAGCTTTGCAGCTAAATCTGGGGCAGGAAGGTAGGCGCGATCGCATAATTGCCGGGGCTGGGTATTCAAGATGCTGTAGAGAATAATATGCCCCAGGTTTGAAGCTCCCACCTCGTAAACTTCCGGGTAGGTGAGAACCCAGCGAACAGAAGACGAGTCCCAATCTTTGTGATAGGCTCCCAACTCGTTGCCCAAGTAGCGAGCAGGCCGTGAGACATCAGAATTTAGAAATTGTTCGATTGCAACAGCCACAGGATCTTACGCTCTTTCTGACGACAAAGTGTCTGCTGCCGACCCCTCAACCGCGTCAACGCATTATTGATGGCGAACAGCAAGCATCACAGGTAGCTATTCTAGCAAGTGCATCGCAAATCTTTTTGATACGCAATCGAGAATGCACATTTGAGATGAGGCGCAAATTGAAGCTGTTTACAGAGCTGTGTCAGACATTCAGGCACAAAAATATAGCGGTGTGCAAATTGGTTCAACACACCCAAATGTGTTGAGTGGCAGCGCTCTGCCACTCAACACACTATACCTAATGCGCTTGCACAGCGCTATAAAAGTGGAAATCTTCGATTGAACACGACTTGGCAAAGTTCTCAAATTCACCACACAAAGATAGGGGTTTGGCGCGCG
>CAYXJG010000070.1:0-16420 GCA_964465285.1 uncultured bacterium | reverse complement strand
CCTAGATTCTGGCTCCTTGCCCATCCAGGATTTCCCGGCTTAAATTACAAGCCTTAGAGAATTGCCATAGGCGTATCCACTCAACTTTCTATTTCCTTCTCTTTATGATTGTTTGCATCGGAAATATATTAAGTGATGAAGAACTGCAGCATATTAGAAGCCAGTTAGCATCAGCGACGTTCATTGATGGCAAAGTGACCGCTGGCTGGCACGCCCGCCTGGTGAAAGAGAACACCCAGTTACCCAAAGACTCGCCTGTATTGCAAGAGGTGCGATCGCTCATTATTTCGGCTCTCCAGCGCCATACCGTGTTTCAGATGGCAACTCGCCCCAAGCGCATCCACTCACCTCTGATCAGCCGCTATGAAGCAGGCATGGCCTATGGTATCCACATTGATGATGCACTGATGCGAAGTCAGAACCAGGTCATGCGTTCAGACATTTCCTTTACCTTATTTCTCAATGCCCCTGAAGACTATCAGGGCGGTGAACTCGTCATTGACAGTGCCCAGGGTGAACAAGCCTACAAGCTTCCTGCCGGAGCGATGATTGTCTATCCGTCTTCCACGCTGCATCGAGTGGATAAGGTGACGGCGGGGCAGCGGTTCGTGGCGGTGAGTTGGGTACAGAGCCTCGTGCGTGATCCGGGCGATCGCGAGATACTCTTCGATCTCGACACTGTGCGGCAGACCCTATTTAAGAATTCCGGCAAAACGCGAGAATTTGACCTCCTGTCGAAAACCCACGCAAATCTGCTAAGAAAGTGGAGCGAGTGCTGAAGGATTAAGTGACGACAATTAGGGATCTGCGTCTAAAAAAGATACCGGAAGAAAAGAGCAGTGGGCTTCGCCCGCTGCTCTTTTCCGGGTACTTTATTTTTTTGCAAGTCCCTTAGAGGAAAATTGTTGAGAAGTATTTTTAATAAGACAATCGATATTCTAGTGCCTTTCAACACTTTTGTACAACTGCGTGTCAGGAATCCACAGGAACCATGCCTTTACATAAAAGGCTAACACCTCTTGAATTATAGTTTTCTAGCCCTCAGAACCCCCTGCTTCACAGTCTGACACACGACTTGGCAAAGTTCTCAAATTCACAATGCAAAAATAGGGGTTTGGGGCGCGCGGAGCGCGCCCCAAACCCCTATTTTTGCGTGAAACTTGCCAAGTCGTGACTATAAGCTTTTAGCTTCATTTCATATCTCATTCCATTACATATTTTTTACAATACTTAATCCCAAATTATTGAGAATAATTCTAAACTAGCTTTTAACTCAACTTGTTGAAAGTAATAATCAACAAGCTGACACCCCGTTTAGTCATGGGTCAACCATTGACCCATGCGAACCCACAGTAATTCGACCCTGGCGAATGCCTGTGGGCTGGGAATAACCAGGTGGATTAAACCCTGGATTACATACCTGAAATAAAAACTTTGGAGTTTATTCAACGGATTTAAAGAGACATGCAGAACTTACAGGAGAAGAATTCGGCGACTAACACTAGGAGACTCGATCCTCAACCATTAAGTTATTCAAAGCGAATCGAGATTTGGATCGGACGTTTAGCAATGGTAGGGGTTACAGCAGCCGTTGCCGTCATCGCTTTGAATGCCGCTTAACCATAGAAGGAAAAGTAAACGAGTTTATTACCCATTTCTGTTGACGTTCCACTTCTGGTGTATCTCTCAATACTGATGCTTAATGTTTGTATTCATTACTGCTCACTATGACTCAATTATCAGTCACCTTCCTGTGTCCAGTTGTCATCTGTATTCTATTGATAACGCTTTTTCTGGCGATCGCCTTAGCAATTCAGGATGGCATGAATCGATTGAAACGACTGCACCAAATTCCCTGTAGTCACTGTGCCTTCTACACTGGCGATTATCGGCTAAAGTGTGCGGTTCATCCTTGCAAAGCCTTTTCAGAAGAGGCAATTGGCTGCCTAGATTATGATCCTGTTGGACATGAGACCGAAGAGCGATCGCCCGCTACTTTATCTGAGAAGCGCTCTCCTCTGTGTCGTTCCTCGACTCCTTAAGCATCATCAGATAACCGCAATGCTCGGTATAGGGAGAGCGATCGCTCTAATATGTTGCGCGATACTTAATCTTTTATCGCAACCAAAGAATTCGTGAAACCAAAACCATTTTAGGAAACCCTCGCTCAGCGAGGGTTTCCTAAAATGGTTTTGTCCTAACCAACCCTTTGGTTGCTATAACTGGGTTGGGTTGTCTGTTGACTGTTGCACTCGATGACAGACCCAGCGCTTAGTAAGCTTCTGCGCCCGATAATACATCCATGCTTGCGGGCAAAATGCATAGAGCACTAAGTGGGAATCTAGAATTCGATATCCATCCAGGTCAGACTTTTCTTGACTGACCTCCACAACAATGTCGCTAGAAACATTCAGCTTATGCTTACAATGACTACATTTCAGATAATGAGATTCATGGTTTGAGTTCAGCGCATACATCCGGCATCCCTGTGCCGACTTTGATTCTTGCAACAGCTCAATTTTCACCAAGACCTCTAAGGTTTGATAAATTGCAGACAAACTAATGTATTCCTGAGATGAATGCAAGCGGGCGAAGAGATCCTTCGCACTCAGTTTTGTACCGGCTGGAATTTCCCGAAATTCTCTTAGGATAACTTTACGCTGGTGGGTCAGTCGCAGGCCATGCTGTCTGAATATGGCTTTTAATGTGTGAGTCGTGGGATATGGCATGATTGCTCAGGATTAGAGGTTGCCCTCCTCCGCTTAAATCTTCATCAGTATCTGAGCTTTTATAGACTCTAATGTTTTGTAGACCTAAGTAGGTGAGCATAATTAATTATTAAAATTGTTAAATCCGGAGAACCCTGCACCGCCCGATGCGCGGGCGGCGCAGGGTTCTACATCTGATTTCAATTGTGCCCAGCTACTGATCGATCCGTATTTCTGACAGGCTCCTGCTCGGCACCTATCCAAGCACTCATCAGAATGCATAGAGTCCAAAATCTCTAACGGGTTTTCGGATAAGCGTATCGCGCAGGATAGCTTTGGCGGGAAAGAGTGGTGGAATCGCCCGCTCATCTGCCTTAAGTGAGTACCCGAGTGGAATCAAGGCTGAAATTCTTGATAACGTTCATTATCGAGAATCGTGTCAACCTATACTGAATGACATATGGGGTTGCTTTATTTTGTTTGACATTCCTAATAGATTGACAACTAGTTAGGTTAAGTTGAAACGGAATTGCAGCTACATAGAGCGGCGTTATGGAACGACGCTGCAACGTGTACTTATTTGAGTCGAAATCATCGTGTTAAGGCGCGATTGCACTTATGTATTTTATTTCGGAGATTATGATTGGGAGTTGAGATGCCAGCATTTCTCTAGCCGCTGAATGAAAGTTTGACGAGGCGTTGTGAAGCTCTGAATCACGCTCCAGAGTTGAATGCCATGGGTCGGATGATGGATTATTATCTCAAGCGGGCGGTGCATTGTGTATTGGCACGAAATATCCAGTTCCTGTAGTCGTTGATATATCTGCCAGCGGTTATCGCAGTCAATGCGAACTCATTTTTCAGAAGCATTGTTTGATGGGAAGAAAGGTGTTGAATCAGTCATGATTTAATTCCTCAAAGATAGATGTTGAGAGATAGATGTTGAAAGCTGAACGTTTTTTCGAGACATATTCATAACAACAGAAAGAAAATTGAAGGAAAGATTTATGTCAAAAACTCAATTATCGGTTCAATCGCTAAATCAGGTTTCAAGCAACCCCATTTTGATGGATAGGGTAATGGTTGAACCCGTTTGTGAAGGGTTAACGATCATGCTCGCTAGCTTTCAGGCTCTTTGTTTGCAATACCAGAAACATCATTTTATGGTTGAAGGCGCAGAGTTCTACATGCTGCACCAATTCTTTGAAGAGAGCTATGAGAGTGCCCATGACCATGTCCATGAAATTGGAGAACGTTTGAATGGGTTAGGGGGAACGCCTGTTGCAAGTCTGACGCAATTAGCAAATCTTTGCTGTTTTACCCCTGAACCTGATGGGAGTTATCCATGTCGCCAGATGCTAGAACACGACCTGAGTGCTGAGCAAGCCATCATTGCGGTACTGCGTCCACAAATTGCAAGAGTTGAAAGCATTGGCGATCGCGCTACTCGCTATTTGTATGAACGCATCTTGCTGAAGACTGAGGAACGAGCCTATCATGTTGCCCATTTCCTAGCTCCCGATAGCCTGCTCAAAGGCTTATCAGCTCGCCAGAGATCGTAATGAATTAAATGGTTTGGCACAATTAAAAACCAGATGCAAAACCCTGTGCCACCCAATGCGCAGGTAGCGCAGGGTTTTACAGGTTTGATAATAAATTGTGCTCACTTACTTAACTTCATTAGGTACCCTAGAACCTGTCCCGTTGAGGAGCCTGTGATGATTTGTGAGAGCTTACGTTTTAGGTGTATATGATTATCATACACTATTGAGAATAATTTGCAAATAAATCCAATTAAAGGCTGATATAGCGATCTTATTTGATTTCTAAAGTTGGGGACGAGCTGTGCCCCCCCCAGCTTTAGAAGTATTTTCAGAAATCAAATAGGATTCTTATACTGCCAACTCTTATGCTGCCAACGTAGGTATATTTCGGAGAAAACCCGCACGACTTGGCAAGTTTCAGGAAAAATAGGGGTTTGGGGCGCGCAGTGCGCGCCCCAAACCCCTATTTTGCGTTGTGAACTTGAGAACTTTGCCAGGCCGTGACCCTTGAGAAAATTTCCGATTCGACGGAAGTGGCCAGTGAGATCCCCTCATCTAACGCATAGTCATCTGCACCATCATCTGAAACGAATGATGGTGCAGAACCAGGCATCCCCAGTGCTCCGCAGTCAGAAGAAATGGCGATCGCCATTAGACCCTTCAAACGTATCAGCGATGTTAATTGGCTGAGAGAGAACACCCAGATCATTTGCGGTTGCTAATGTATTGTCGTTTGGTGAAGCCATTGTGTTTCTGTTAATTAAGTAAATAAGTGAACCATCGAGACATCGATGAATCAATGAGCTGCCTAGCTCTGAAGTCTATAAAAGTAGCCGGGGATACCCTATCATGATTCCTCAGTAATTACGAGCATTAAGAATAGCGGGTATGGCACCATCGGGTGCATCCCATTCTTGCTGGGTGGGCGCAGCCCGCCCACCCAGCAAAACAACATTAATCAATTTGCAAAAGTGGGGTGCTCCCGGCACCATCTTTGTGGATGGTTTGGGTCATCTCCTTGCCGCCATCGGCATGCCGGATCTGGTGCAGGTCGTACTCGCTACAGGCATGGGCGGCGGTATTCAAACCGTGGCCACCTTCATTCCTGTGATTGCCTGCCTGTTCCTGTTTATGGCGTTCCTGGAAGACAGCGGCTACATGGCCCGTGCTGCCTTCTCAAAAATGCTTGGCGGTGTGGCTCACTGGGTCGAAGCGGAAGCGCGATCGCGGTTGCGTGTCGCCATACATACAAAAGCTGAGAGTGGGTTTAGTTGCCACCGCTTTGCTCTGGTGAATAGCGTCAGGCATAAAGCTCAAAATTTCACCGGGGGTCAGGATCTTGCGTCCGACCAGTTCAATGCGATCGGGGGCGTTGGCTTCGGGCACGCGCCGCCAGAAGGTATGTTCTTCCTTACCGTCTATGACCATCACAACGCCCCAGGTTCCATGGTTGTGGATATTGGACATCGTCCCCGGCAGCATGGTTTCGTTTTGCACAGTGAGGGGATAGCCAATTTCGTCGTAGAGTGGCAAGATGCCCACGCCAGTTTGAGAGTTCGGCTCCGTGTGGCGGGTTCTGACCCAGTAAGAATTCATCACTAGTTGCCGGACGCGCATCCGAATTAGAGGGAGGTAGTCCCATTCATCGCTTTCATGCTGCACCTGGTTCAGAATGTCCATGACTTCGCTAAGAAACTGGTGCAGATAATAATTCTGTCGGATTAGATCCCACTCCCGTGCAGACGGTCGGGGTTCACATTGCCCATCGTTCGTTACGAGCCAGTCTTTAGCACTCATGGTACAGTTTCCTTAATCATCGTCATCATCCGGGGGCACTGCCAAAACACGGCATCGCAGATCGCCGCTAAGTTCTTGTTGCTCATCAATAGCTTGGACGTGGGTGGCGATCGCCAATGCTTCATCCAAATCTCCGAGCTTGGCCAACAGCAGCCCTGACGCGGCATAAGCATTAAAACCATCAGATTATCAGACGCTTCATCGGAAATTTCAGCAACGTCCTTCCAGGCTGCCTGAGCTGCTTTTGAACTCGAATCTTCAGCAGCCTCAGCACTGAAAGGGGCGATCGCCCCTTTCAGTGCCCGCTCAAGTAAGGGAACTCTAGGATTCTCAAGGAAACCACCCTTCTGAAAAATATCGGTGAAACGTGAATTCAATGATGCTCCAGAATTCCTCGTCGGCCCAGCTCGCAAATAAATTGCGAGCGAATGGAGAAAACCCATTTCAATGGGTTAACGTACTGTTCTACCAGGATTTGAGCGATTGAATCCACGTTGAGTAGACTTGATCAGCTAGCCCGCAGTTTACTCGCAGGGCGAATGTGAAGCTCAATCGCTAGATTAAGATGCTAGCGCTGGAATATCAGCCTTGAGCAACTCCAACCAATCTGCAATCCGCTGATCTGTCTTTTCGCTTTCATTTACCTCATCAAGCGGCAATCCAACAAATTGTCCATCACGAATTGCTGTAGATTTCTCGAAGGTGTAATCATCCGCTGAAACAGCGCCGACAATTGTTGCTCCAAGTGCTTTGAACTGATCATGGAGAATGCCTAATGCACCAACAAAGTGCTTGCTATGACCTTCGCAGTCCCCTGGTCCAAATAAAGCAATGGTTTTTCCAGAGAAGTCGGGCTTATCGACTTCTATATCAAATAATGGCTCACGCCAATCATTCTGCACTTCTCCTGCACCCCACGTCGAGCAACCAAGGAGCAGATAATCATACTTGAGAAGGTCGTCAACATCATCAAAGTCCTCTTCCATACTGTATATGTCACAGAGGTCTTCACCGATTTCACCACGAATTTTTTCTGCGATTTCTTCAGTGATACCAGAGGTACTACCATAAAAAATTCCAATTACTGCCATTTTCTGACTCCTGAATTATTACAAAATTGAGATAACAGAGCGGACATTGAACCTATTTGGAGACTTCATCAAAAGTTTCGAAGCTCAAAACTCGAATAAGTTTTGATAGGTTCATTATGCATGGTAATTAAACTAGATAAGCCTCCATATGGGTTTTAATCGTGCAGTCTGACCGAGGATACGTAACGCACAAAAGGGCAAATCCTTTAGCGACTTGTTCATCATCCAAGAATGATTGATCTTCTTGATCAATTTCACCTTCTACTATTTTCCCAACGCAGCTCGAACATGCTCCAGATCGGCAAGAATACGGAAGTTCAACACCCTGGTCTTCTGCAGCATCGACAATGTAGGTATCCTCATCAACAGGAATCGTAATGTCGATCTTACGCTTCTTGTTAATTAGTCGAACATTAAAGGTTGTCATAATCTACTCTCTCCTAGATTCAAATAGACTTCGCTAAGCTAAGTACCTATGCAAAATTAAACACAAATAACTCTTCTTGAAGCGCTCCCTGGAGGAATAGCCGCCAAGAAAATGTATACATAATTTTGCCTACTACTTATTTCGGTTTTCTTGCTTATTAGAACCTATGAAAATTTCTTGCTAGCAATTTTAGATAGGCACTAATCGAGCAACGACAGGTATGTCTGAAAAGGGCCTGCTAGTGATAACTTTTGTGAATAAAACCCACAGACAACAGTCTTTTCAAACAATTTTTGAGATATGGCTCTGCCATAGTCGCGTGTGTGAGAATATTAGGTGCAGGACGCTGCTGCGGGAGTGCAGGTTCCAGCTTGAAATGATTTTCCACAGCTACAGGTATCTGTCGCATTAGGATTTGTAAATTTAAATCCGCTTTCGAGTAAGCTGTCGATATAATCTACAATCACTCCATCGAGTAATGCAGCACTTTGAGCATCTACATAAACATTAAGCGCCCCCTCTTGAACAGTAATGTCCCCCTCCTTGGGAGCTTTTACAACGCCCAAGCCATATTCATAACCACTGCACCCCCCGTTTTTTACAGAGAGCCGAATCCCTCGCAGAGGGGCACTTGCAGCACTTGAGGTTCGGATGAAGGTGCGAAGGCGGAATTCCGCAGTGTCGGTAAGAGTGAGTGTCATGGTGGTGGCTCCTTTGGTGAGTGAATGGGTGAGCAGAACTAGAAACCATTAAGGGGACGGAAAGAGTTGAGGGGAGGGAGCGTTGATGGAAGGGCGATCGCCCCCAAAGCTAGTGATGACGATAAAAGTAACAGTAGGGTATGGACATTCTCTTACCGTAGCCCTGAGATCAGGATAGAGTCACGGCTAGAGGCGCTTTCGTTATCTCTGATGCAGGATCATCCGGTAAGGGGCTATCGGGAGCCTGGAGAGCAAGCGATCGCTGACCACATACCGGGCAATTCGGATCGTGGTAAGGGCGGCGTTTGGCAAATTCGGCACGGGCTAAGTCCATGGTCAGCAACTTGCCACGCAAGGGGTCTCCCAATCCCGTAATCAACTTGATGCCCTCCAAGGCTGCCAGGCAGGCCAGCGTACCCGACACAGCACCCAGCACCCCGAATCCCCATCGATCCCACTCAGGCACTTCAGGGAAAATACAGGATAAGCAAGGGGTTTCCCCAGGAATGATGGTTGTCAGGTACGCTTCCATGTCGTTCATAGCGGCTTCTACCATTGGCTTCCTTCCACGCACACAGGCTGCATTTAGCAGTGTACGTTCCCTGAAGTCGAAGGCACAGTCCAGGGCTAAGTCAGCGGATTGAACTAACGCATCGACGTTATCGCGAGTCACAAACTCACAAATAGCCTCGATTTCAATGTCCGGGTTAATCGCAGCTAACGTTTCTTTCGCTTTGAAAACCCGTGGCTTACCTACCCAGTCATCCGTCATGAGAACCTGACGGTTCAGGTCATCTCGCTTAAGATTTCCACCTCGCACTAGGATAAGTTTACCGACTCCAGCCACAGCCAGATAGAGCGCAGCTGTTCCCCCAAGGCCACCGACCCCTGTAACCAGGACGGTAGAATTTTTCAGGTTCAGTTGTCCAGCTTCTCCCAAACCTGGTAACATCATCTGGCGACGATAGCGTTCGAGTTCAGTCAGAGTCAGATAAGTCACAGGACAGTCCTTGTAGTAGGGTATAAGAAGGTTCTCACAGGGAGGCGCGCTGGAGGCAGCAGTCGAACACCCAATTATTCAGTAACGATGATTATTCAGTAACGATGATTATTCAGTAACGATGATTATTCAGTAACAATGTCAGACATTAAAACCACATTCCCAGGTTTATGCTGAAAAACCTTGAACAATTTTTGTTCTAGAGGCGTCGAAGTCAGGAACAGGCTATATGCATTTTGCAAGGCCGTTCGGTAATGTTCTAACCTCTCGTGTTCACTGAGGCTAGAGTCTTGGTCAATTTCCTTGATAAAACCTGAAAACTTTTGCAAGATATGCAGGCGATTGACACTTACAATCTCCTGGTCATAGTCAATTCCAAAAAACTGAAGATAGTCCTCAGCCGTGGATAAGGTGTTGAAAGTCTTAAGCGTCTGACACATTGAACTGGCTCCTGTTCGTTAACTCGAAAATTGAGTAGAAATGCATTAAGAATTTTCTAGGGATTTAAGCTGTTGCTTTAAGTTCTGAAGCTGACAGAAGATGTCGTAGGTTTTAGCTGCCATTTCAGGAAGCTTGTCTAGCTCAGCAGGAAGCTCTTCAGCAATGTCGTGCAAATCCATTTGCATTTCTTCAGCCTTACTGGTTAGCTTCCGAATTGTGACTTTTAGCTCCTCTGGAGTCAGAGAAAAGTCGTTTGATTTATCTGTCGTCTGAACTATTGGACTATCCAAAGCTATCATCTATAAAGGGTAAAAAGAGACCTCCTACAAAAGCTGATATAGAAATTTACAGGTCGCAAACTTCTTCATATTGAGTCGCTAAAACGATACCTTTTTGGATCAGTTTTTCACCTTCTTGAGCCATTTTTTCAAATGACGTATAGCTAAAACGGTGAGCATCACGCAGTGTTTTTGAGACAAGAATTAAGCGACCCGAAAAGATAAGAACCCAACCAAAGCCTTCATCGTTTAAGTCTACGACGACCGTAGCGAGTTTTTCCGTCTCGCCTTCAATGCAAGCGGCGATCGCCCGATAGAATGCCAAAATACGGCTTTTTGTCAGAGGATCAATATCCCCATCAAGAGGGATTTCTCGCTTTTTAGCCTTAGACAAGATGTAGGGCTTTAAAAGCAGTTCATCTTTCCAACTGCGATAGGTTCCATAAGCATCATTTGCTCGAACTTGCTGCACAATCGCCCGTAAAAATGGAGAACTTTCTACTGTTACTGACGGACTTAGTTCTGTTTGTAGCTCAACAGGACTCATACCACCACTTCCTCCTCAGTTTCAATGTACTCCCCTTCAAATGTCCGGGGCTGATCCTGCTGCAATGCCTTACGCAACCAGGGCGGTGGGCTACTCTTTAAAGTCACCACTAGCCGATCGAGAATATCTTTGATTTCTGCATTTTCGGCCGGAGCTTTAATTGGCGTCACATTTTTATTAATTAGCCGTGCTGCTGCTCCTGGGCCAATATCCGCTACATAAACGATGGTGCAGTCCATCATTGCTTCCAATTTTGGCTGTAGCTTATCTTCATTGCCATCTTCCTTGAGATCACCACCAAAGGTCAGGCTTTCAAGTAGCTCGTAACCGTTCTGGTTAATCTCGTAAACATCAATCTGTTTTGCTGAGCCAAAGTGCGCATTTACATGTGCCGAGTCTTGAGTTGTAAAGGCTATTTTCATTGGGGTCTCCTTTGATTAGAAATGCAGAAAGTTAGGGAAAAGTGATAGGAAGTGATGTTAAGGTTTGAGTCTCAGGGTCTGAGTTTTAAGGTCTGAATGTTTCAAACTCATGCTTACTCGTTCAAACCCTTTGTACCAATTCTTGAAAGTAGAACGACAGATAGTTAACCTGTAGCCTATGCCAACTATAGGTTTGCCAATCCAAAATCGAAAATCCAAAATCGAAAATTGGCATTATTCACCTCCCTCACGCCATGCATAAACTAGCTCATGCACCCGCTCATGCTCAGCCTCTAGTAAGAGATTGCCGATGTCAAAAAGCATCTCCAGGGTGCCGCGATAGCCTACCGTGCATCGTTGACCATTGCCCAACTGGTCGAGCATCGGGAAGCCATGCAGGTAAAGGGGAATACCCATGCGACGGGCAAGGGGACGAGCTTTAGAATTGGTGATGAGTAAGTCAGCCCCTACCGCTAGTTCTTCCAAGTCTTCCAGATCACCGATATAAGCTTTATCAATGGGAAGCTCCTTGAGCAGAGATGACTTTGTGGAAGTCACAGCTGCTTGAATCTCGGCCCCAGTGGAGTGGAGCCACCAAGCGACGTTATAGAGTAAGTCAGGTTCAAGGGCGATCGCAACTTTCTTTTGCCCAAAGTAGAAGTGGGCATCCAACATCGCATCCTGCACCCGCCGCCGCTGCCGATTGTACCGGGTGGAGACAGGGCGATCGCTGAGTTGGGATAGGGTGTAAACAAACTGATCCACAGCATCCAGTCCAGTCAGTTGATTAAAGGTGGTCGCGGGAGTGCCGAACCGCTCGGCCAGAATTTCTCCAGCCTTGGTCAGGCTGTGACCCAGCACCAACGTGGCTGCAGACCGTCCTACCGCTTTGAGTTCTTGGATGGTTGTTCCCCCTGTGGGAGTGGTGTAGTAATCGATATCATCCAGGTGACCATCTAGGGAAGTAGACAGGTCAGGCACAACGATGGGCGTCAGGCCAAAGGCTTCAACGATTTCCTTCAGCTCTTCCACATCGCCGGGACCGTAAGCAGAGCTGGCCAGCAGGGTAACTTGCTTGGGATCAACTTCACCTGCTTCCGGCAGGGCATGCATCATACTTTCCACTACGGCGGCGAACCCGTCTTCCATGCTGCCCTTGTAGTCAGGGGTGGAGGCAAAGACGACAGGGATATTCACGTCAGGATGGGCTTCATGAAACTGCTTCAGAATCATCGTCATGTCGTCGCCCCGCACTTCCGTCAGGGCAGTGGTGAAGAGACCCACCAGTTCCGGGTTCGTCTTCTCGATCACGGTCATAATGCCAACATCAACATTGTCATCACCACCCAAAACAGTTGTTACCTCGCTCATGGCGGTGGTAGCCAAGGGAATCGCTTCCTGGAAGTGACCTACCAGCAGCACCTTGGCATAGGCCGTACAGCCCTGGGAACCGTGGAACAGGGGAATCGCTCCCTGAATACCCAAAAACGCTAAGGATGCACCGAGGGGTTGGCTCTGTTTGAGGGGATTGACGGCGACAGCTTTGCGGCGGGCGATAACTTTTGTGGAGGGTGGTAGAGTGGTGGATTGGTGGGATAGTGGGGTGTTCTCACCATCTCGCCATTCCGCCATCTTACCCTCTGCTTGATTCCACGGCGCAGCTCTCCGCACCTCTTCCCAAACCGGGCTATGAATTGTCTCATCCAGTTCCTTCGCCATTTCCAGCAGGCCGCCGTAGCCAGAGTAGGGATTGTGGCGTTCCTGGTTGACGTGGAGGAAAGGAATACGGGCTTTGAGGGCAGTATACTGGTTGCGGCCACCGGCGATGAGCAGGTCGGCGTTGGTCTGGTTGATTACCCGCAGCACTTCCTGGGCACCGCCTTTTTCCATCATGATGCCGTCAGGGCCGAGCAGGGTTTTGATGCGGGCTTTGTCGGCTTCGGTGCTCTTGCGGGTGCTGGTGGCGACTACGTTGATGCCGAGATCCTGGGCGGCTGAGATGATGGACCAGCTCTTGACGCCGCCAGTGTAGATAACAACTCGCTTGCCCTTCAGACGTTGGCGATAGGGGGCAAGCTGCCCTTCGAGCTTGGCGGTTTCTTCGGCAATCAGCGCTTCGACTCGGGCCTGCAGATCGGCATCTCCCAGCCGTTGGGCGATGTGGCGCAGGCAGTTGTTGATGTCTTCGATGCCGTAGAAGGACTCTTCGGTGTAGGGAATGCCGTAGCGCTCTTCCATCTTGGTGGCCAGGTTGATCAGCGCCTTAGAGCAGATCAGAACATTCAGCTTGGCCCGGTGGGCGTAGGCGATTTCGCCGTAGCGGGCATCCCCTGAAATCTTGGATAGAACTCGAATACCCAGCCTTTCGAATAGGGGTAGCACGCCCCAAGTTTCCCCAGCGATGTTGTACTCGCCAATCAGGTTGATGTCGTAGGGGGTGGTGTAGTCTGGTTCTGCCGTACCAATGACGTGCTCTAGCAGGGCTTCTCCCGCCAGGCGGTTGCCCAGATTCTTACTGCCGGAAAAGCCAGGAGCATGAACCGGAACCACGGGCAGCCGGAACTTTGCCGCCGCCGCCTTGCAGACGGCATCCATGTCATCCCCAATCAGGGCGGTGACGCAGGTAGAGTAAACAAACACTGCAGCAGGATTATACTTTTCCTGAATATCTTGAATGGCT
This sequence comes from uncultured bacterium, assembly GCA_964465285.1. Classification (GTDB taxonomy): domain Bacteria; phylum Cyanobacteriota; class Cyanobacteriia; order CAKZMO01; family CAKZMO01; genus JBCCWF01. The sequence goes on along the minus strand of CAYXJG010000070.1, from coordinate 2,784 downwards.
TTATAGAGCTTCTTCTCACCACCAAAAATAATGTCGTTTTCGCTCAAGTCGGTGGTGAAGCCCATCTTGTACAAGGTCGGCCCCGAGGACAAACTGCCCCGTCCGCCCCAGGAGTTACCGGCACAGGCAATAGGGCCATGCACCAGGTGAGCCGCATCGGTAATTGGCACCAGGGTAATGCTTGCGCCATCAAACGCACATCCCCCCTGGGCAGCACCGGGCTTTGCCTGCTGCTTACAGGCTTTGTTATGGCCCTGGTCGCTTTTCTCGTGATTGTGCTCACAACCCGACTGGGTCAGAAGTTCACTGGTTTTGGGATGGGTGAGAGACATAGGGATGAGGGTATGGGGGTGTGCGGGTAGGTGCGTGTAGGGTATACGGTGCAAGATACAGGGTGTAAGGTTTGCAGTTGTGGGTAGAGGGGCTTGAGCGTTGGATGTTGGCTTAGGGTTGCCTTGAACCCTGAACCCCGAACCCTGAGCCTTGAACCCTGCACCCTGTCTCCCTCTACTCGTCCTCGTCTCTGCGATAGGCATCTTCTACGAGTTCCATTTCTATAGCCAGGCAACCGACAATGCGGTTGGTATTGAGAAAATGAACCGAGTAAATGTAGGAGTTTTGCAGGTAAGTACCGATGCCAATGATGTAGCCTTCTTCGCCTTTTTCGACCAGGCGCTTACCGGTGGCTTCGCCGGGGTAGGTGCCGTCGTTGCGAATAAGCTTGGTGACGCGGACTTTCTGATCCAGGTCAAAGGTGGGGGGGAGGTGGAGTTCGGGATCGCCAAGTTTCATGATATTGGTGAGGTAATGAAGGATGGTGCAGTGGTGGAATGGTGAGATGGTGGAGTGGTGGGATGGTGAGAAGCACAGCTGATTCGCTCACGTACTCATTGACCCACTTATCCACCATCTCACTCACTTAAATTAACGGATCAAGTCAAACGATATGTCGGTCTCGCCAGCGATGTTGGTGTTGAGGTCAGCCTGCTCCAGAATCGTATTGACGATCCAGGTAAGCTGGTTGATCGCACCCTGGTAGCCGAGGGTAGCGTAGCGGTGCATGTGGTGGCGATCGAAGATTGGATAGCCAATGCGCACTAAGGGGGTGCCGGTGTCGCGCCACAGGTACTTACCGTAGCTGTTGCCGATCAGCAGGTCAACGGGCTCGGTGAACATCAGCGATCGCAAGTGCCACAGATCCTTACCGCCCCAGATGGTGGCGTCCTGGCCGTAGGGGCTGGCGGTGAGAATTTCCCGCAGTTCAGCTTCGAACTTGTCGTTGCTGTTGGAAACCACAATGTGGACGGGCTCGGCACCCAGTTCTAGCAAGATGTTAACCAGGTTGACCACATGGTCGGGGTCGCCGTAGAGAGCCACCCGCTTACCGTGGATCCAGGCTTGGGAGTCGGTCATAGCATCCACAGCGCGACCGCGCTCGTCTTGCAGCACCTTGGGAATCGGCTTGCCGGTAATGGCAGACAGGTTCATCAAGAACTCGTCAGTGCCTTTGATGCCGAAGGGGCGGAAGTTGTAGGTCTTTTGGTCGCCTTCTTTCGCCAGAAACTCCTGAGATTTTGGGGTGCTGTACTTCTGGAAGAAGAAGCTGCCTTCGGCGTTAATGCTGTCGGCGGCGTCTTCCAGGGTAGTGAGGCCGTTATACATCTGAAATTCGCCCGTATTGGGAGAATCAAAGGTATCGGAGTTGTCTGACAGAATGGTGTAGTCAACCCCAAACAGATCGAGAATACGCTTCAGCTCGCGGGTATTGCCGATATAGGGGTCAAAGCCCAGGTTGAAGTTAAACTTGCCATTAGTCGTCTCGGCTTTCTTACCCTTAGTCAGAGCAGTGAGAATGCCCTTCAGCATGTTGTCATAACCCGTAACGTGGGAGCCGACAAAGCTGGGAGTGTGGGCAAAGGGGACAGGCAACTCTTCAGGAATATGGCCTTCCTGCTTAGCAGTGGCAATGTACGACCCTAAGTCATCCCCAATTACTTCTGCCATGCAGGTGGTGCAGAGGGCAATCATTTTGGGCTTGTACAGCGCGTAGGAGTTTTCCAAACCCTGCTTCATGTTGCTGAGGCCGCCAAATACCGCTGCATCCTCAGTCATCGAGGAAGATACGGCCTGGAACGGCTCTTTATAGTTACGAGTAAAGTGGGTGCGGAAGTAAGCGACACAGCCCTGGGAGCCGTGGCTGTAGGGCAAAGTGCCTTCAAAACCAGAGGCGACAAATAACGCCCCCAGGGGTTGGCAGGCTTTAGCAGGGTTAACGGTGAGGGCCTCGCGGGCAAAGTTCTTTTCGCGATATTCCCAGCTCTTGGTCCATTCGGCGACCTCGGCGACCTTATCTTTGCTGTAAGCCCCTTCAAACTGGTGCTTGTAGTCAAACAGGTCTTGATATTCCTGGTTTTGGAACAGGTCAAAGTGGTCCTGGATTTTACCCGATTCGGCAGCAGCCCCATTCGGGTTTTGGGTGTTTTCAATGTTGTCAGTCATAGTGCTCTCCTGTTGAGAGAAAGTCTGGATGAGGGAAGGCGGAAGGGGAGGGTAAGTTTTGAGTTTTAAGTTTTGAGTTTTAAGTCGAGAATTCAAAACTCAAAACTCTCAACTCATTTACTCTTTCCAAGGGGAGTCAATCAGGCCCCAGGTGGGATTGTTGATGGCGAGGTCCATGTCGCGGGCGAAGACGGCGAAGCCGTCGTAGCCGTGGTAAGGGCCGGAGTAATCCCAGGAGTGCATCTGGCGGAAGGGCAGGGCCATCTTCTGGAAGACGTACTTCTC
>CAYXJG010000069.1:13251-16494 GCA_964465285.1 uncultured bacterium | reverse complement strand
GCCTGCCTTTCAGAAAATTTGGTGCGATTTTGTTAAAAGTCCAGTTAAGCGCAATGTGTGCTGCTCCAAGGAATCCATCCGAAAGCTTCTCAGAGCGGTTAGAATCTACTCCCCCCTCGACGACACTTTCGGATAGGTTGCAAAACTAACAGGCCACTAGCGCGACGGCACAGGCGTAAAGCTAGGCACAACGATGTCGCTGTTTTGCTTCGTCAGTTGGTTATACAACCGCTCTGTATTCGGGAAATTAGCCGCAGGTAACGTTGGGAAACGACGGTAGGGAACCGTGTCTTCTCCAAAAACCTGCGCATACTCCATGCTGTTTACCACCGCACTGACAAAGCTACGGATACCTTGCCGTGCGAGGATTTGGTTGTACATACGAATTTCAGCCTGATCCCGAGGCGCACGGCCCAGGAAATGCTTCAGACCCAGCTCAATGACTTTTGTATTTGGGAATGCCGTATAGAATTCCTTTGTGTAGAGGCTAGATACGCCTAACCCTTCCACAAATTCCTTAACGGTAATTTCGCCATTGCTGAGCTTACTTTCAAGAGATGTAAATTCATTTTTGATGATGTACGGATTTAGGTCGCGCTCAAAGATCTGTCGATAGGCGGCCTGGGTAACCACCTTGACCGCTGCTTTTTCAACCAAGGACGTTAGCTTAAAGATCTTGGTTTGCTGTCGCTGGACGCTAACACCCTGATTGACGCGGAACTGGATGTCAGGACTTGTTCGAAATTCCTCAACCTGTCCTAGTTCAACAAAGCGAGGCGTGTCCTCGATCTCAACTTTCGAACCTGTGGTACCAATGCTACCTACTCGGAGCGATCGCAACGCCTGCCCTGCCGGAGTCACATAGCGCTCGTAGGGAACAGTATCTTCCCCAAACGCCTCCGTGTACTCAGGCGTATCTAGAATTGCATCAACCAGCGCATAGAAACCTTTTTTGGCACAGATGTCGAAGTACTGATTAGCTTCCTGGCGGCCATAGGTAGGACGCCCCAGCAATCGACGATGAATATATTCGACTGCCTTCATCACATACAGTGACGTCCAGTACATCTTGCGGAAGGTTGCTGACTTTGCGAGCTGGCGAATGAACTCGCGCATGGTGATTTCACCATTCTCCAACTTAATTTCAGCCACCTTCAGACGTTGCCCGTCATACACATCTCGCCCAAAGACCTGCAAATAGGCCGCCCGAATAACTGCTTGAGTAGACGACTCGGAGAACTGAACGCTTGTTCCACGGGATGCGCTGCCAGCGGGCAATTGATCCAGCTTAAAGACTTTTGGCCCAAGGGAACCGGGGGCAACGCCCCGTGCTCTGGGATTGCTTAACTGGTTGTTGATGCCAGGGCCACGGTTAATCAAGATGCGGCGGGTATCCTTGCTAAAGGGGGCTGGGCTCGCGCTTGGATTCCGAGTCTCTTTCGGGAAGATAGCACCAAACTGAATCTCCAGGGGATCATTACCTGACCCATAGGGATGCTGATCCGGCAGCGGTTGGCTGTAAGACGCAAACGTCGTCAGGAATTGCGGAATCTTGCGGAAGGGCGCACTGTAGTTAAACAGGTCTTGCTGCGGTCCCCAATTACGGCACTCCTGCGCCTCCTGCCCCAGTCCTCTGAGATAGGGAACAGTTTCTTCTCCGAAATAATCGCTATATTCCCGAGAATCCACCAACGCATCGACAAGGGCTGCTAAGCCACCGCTAGAGACGATTGAAAAGTATTTCTGAACTTCTTCTCGGCTGCTCGGCCCCCGGCCCAGAATATGGCGGAACGCCAGTTCCAGAGCACGGCTGTTAATGTATGGCTCGAAAAAGTTTCTCCGATACAGGGGAGACTTCGCAATACGGCGAACAAACTCTTTCATCGAGATATCGCCATTTTTAACCTTAGACTCTAAATCTGAAATCTCTAAGGAATAGGCACGCTTGATATCCCGCTCAAATATTTGTCGATAGGCTGCCTTAACAATCTCATTCTTTTCAGAGGCAGACAGACCGGGCTTCATCGCATACTTCGGGCGACGCTCAGCCGCATTGAAGTAGATTTGGGGCAGTTGCAAGCCTTGCTGGTCAGCAGATGGGCGCTGACGCAATTTGTCGGATGGGGTGGGGGCTTCAAATTCTGTAATGGCTACATCAAAATACTGGCTCACAATGCCTGCGGCATCAGCATCCTGCTTGAAGTAGCCAACGGCAGCCTGCTTCATTTCCTGCAATGCTACCAGGGTTGCCTGGCCAGAGCAGGCATTTTCGATAATTTCTCGTAGTCCTCGAACGTTTACTGAGACAATGTTCGGATCCCCTGCCACGATGGAGTAGGTGATATACCGCAGGAACCAGCTCAAGTCCCGGAGGGATTTCTGCATGTTGCTGGGGCCATAGCGAGCAACATTGATGGGGCGAAAACCAGCGGGCAAAGGGCCACTCGATGAGGCGCTAAACAGTGAACGAACCCCTTCAAAGAACCCCCCCTGGCTTTCAACAAAAGTCGCCGTTCCCAACTTCATAGATTCCTGGGTGTCCATTTTGGTGCCTCCCACCGAGACCATTGCCACCTCGGGTTCGGGCTTTTCCAGATATGCCATTGGAGACCCACCCACAAAGATTCGATTTGCGGCTCGGGAAACAATTAACTCCGAGTTTTTGGTCAATGTGCCTGCAATGTCTAGGCGCTTTAGGCCTGAGCTAAAAAAGCTGGACAGTTCACCCAGTTCTCCTTTTGCAAGAAAGCGATCTTGCTGCTCTGCTTGAGCAATCGTTGAAACAGGAAGAGTTTGATAGAGTTGCGGGCGTGCAACAGAGCTTCCACCACTTGCTTTAACACTCATCGGTTCTTAAAAGCTCCCTTCAATAGTGATTATCAACACGTAATATAAATGGTCTGATCTGAGCTTTGAAGGTGGGGGTGGGCGCGACCGCCCCCATCTTTGGAGTTCTTTCCAGGAATCAAGCAGGACTCCTATAGATTTGGAATTAGAGATCCTCAGAAACAAGTCTTCAGTAGACTTAACTCAAGGTTATTGAAGTGGGGTGGCAATGCCGTGCCGCCTCAACACCATTAGATTCTTTATAGATCCTTGCTTCTTAATCTTTGATTCGTTTTAGCTTAAGATTTAGATTAAATCGTTTTTGCCCCATGCCAGCAATTTATTAAAAAGTGTGTCGCAAGCGTTACGTAAATCCATAGCTAAATGCCTAAGCTAAATGCCTAAGCTAAATGCCTA
>CAYXJG010000069.1:0-13151 GCA_964465285.1 uncultured bacterium | reverse complement strand
AGCTAAATGCCTAAGCTAAATGCCTAAGCTAAATGCCTACTGCAATCATAAGAAATCGTAGCACTGCAGCTTAAAATAATGATAAGTTTTGTTACGTTCGCTCGGGATATTGGGGCTAATCAACGAGTTGCCTTGCCGTATTCCTTTAATTTTGAGATAGGGTCAATTACTGCCTGTTAATTAAGTAGGTCGGTGTTAGTAAACTCAGCCTCAAAACCGGGGAGTGCCCCTCCGGTTTTGAGGGGGAGCATCCCACTTTTGCAAATTGATTTGCAAATTGATTAATGTTGTTTTGTTAGGTGGGCGGGCGCAGCCCGCCCACCTAACAAAAATGGGATGCACCCGTTTTGAGGTTATTGATGTTGGGCGACTGACTACACTTCATTGGATACTGCGCTATGGCTGGGTCTGATTCTGTGAGTTCTGCGGTCACACGGCTGTATGACACCTATCCTTTTCCTCCAGAGCCTTTGCTTGATGAACCGCCACCGGGATACAACTGGCGATGGAATTGGGTGGCGGCCCATAGTTTCTGTACGGGGCGATCGCCCGAATTTGAGCATGTCAGAATTCTAGATGCAGGGTGTGGAACAGGGGTAGGAACAGAGTATTTAGTGCATCTCAACCCCTCTGCTCAGGTTGTTGGTATTGATCTTAGTGATGGTGCCCTGCAGGTCGCTCAGGAACGTTGTCAGCGGTCGGGAGCCGATCGGGTCGAGTTTCATCGCCTGTCAATTTATGATGCAGATCAACTGCCTGGAACCTTTCACCTGATCAACTGTGTCGGGGTTTTACATCATATGGCTGACCCGGTGCGGGGCATTCAAGCTCTCGCCCAGAAGCTAGCCCCCGGTGGATTTCTGCATGTTTTTGTCTATGCGGAACTGGGACGCTGGGAAATTTCGCTCATGCAAGAGGCGATCGCCCTCCTCCAGGGAGACCAGCAAGGCGACTATCAGGATGGAGTCCGCGTTGGGCGGCAGATTTTTGACTCTCTGCCAGAGAATAATCGCCTCTGCAAGCGTGAGCGCGAGCGCTGGTCATTGGAAAATCAGCGAGACGCCAACTTCGCAGACATGTATGTTCATCCCCAAGAAATTGACTACAACATCAACACTCTCTTTGACTTGATCGATGCTTCTGGGCTGGAGTTCCTGGGGTTTTCCAACCCAGGGTATTGGTCAGTAGAGCGGCTGCTGGGCAACTCTCCTGAGTTGATGGAGCGGGTGTCTCAAGTTGAGAAACGGGGCAGTGGAAGGGGCGATCGCCATCTCTACCGCTTAATTGAACTCCTTGATCCGGATATCACCCACTACGAGTTTTTTCTGGGGAAACCTCCGCTTACGCGAACAGATTGGAGCGATGATAAAGCACTGCTTGCCGCGATACCCAAACGTCACCCCTGCATGGACGGATGGCCGAGCCACTCCATCTTTAATGCCGATTACCAGATTCTTACCCTTGATGATGACCAGTGGTCATTCTTGAATGCCTGTGGCGCGCCCAGCGACGATGGAACTCGCAGTGGCGATCGCCCACCCACCTCTTTGAAGACGGTGCAAACTATCCTTAGAGCATCGCCACTAGATTTAGATCAGGTGCGGCATCTGCTAGCTCAGAAACTCATCACCCTTACAGTCTGCCGCCCCTCTTCTTAATCTTTATCTAACCGTAAATCCCTAAAGTGATGAGCCCAAAACCTTCGAACGCTTCACCTGTTTCCAAAACCTAGAGCATTTGCCTCAACCGCTTGTAAAATAAACGCTTCATCAGTACCGCCATGAAAAAAAACGACTTGGCAAGTTTCACGAAAAAATAAGAGTTTGGGGCGCGCTAAGCGCGTTCCAAACTCTTAATTTTTAGTTGTGAATTGGAGAACGTTGCCAAGTCGTTAAAAAAAATGATTCCTCCCCGTGTCCATTAAGGTTTGTTACCACTGCGTGATATGATTGCCTGTGGTTCGTGGCGAATCAAGTGTGTCCAGCAAGTGAGCGCATTGGGATAGATAGTTCTGTGGACTCTCAAGCACATCAGGTTCAATCTACCCATGGAGAAGGAAATGCTGCGGATGAGCCAATTGATGGCATGATGTCCGAGCCAGACCCTTCCATGAGTGATTACCATCGCCTTCAGCGAGAACTTCTTGTGGTGACCGTCACATTGACGGGAATGATCTTCGTATCAACGTGGATTTTCTATTCCCTCAATACTGCCTTGAACTATATGATTGGCTCCTGTGCGGGAATCTTCTATCTAAGGCTCTTAGCTAAGCACGTGGAGCAAATTGGACGGAAGAAAGGTCAGTTTGGGCAAACTCGCCTTGCTGCTCTGGTTATCTTGATTATTCTGGCATCACGCTTGGAGCAACTGGAGATTCTTCCTGTATTTCTCGGATTCCTGACATACAAAGCATCTCTCATTGTTTATGTTGTGCGAACCGCAATTCTGCCCCCATCATCTTGATGTCGGTCAGTTCTGCTTACACCTTTCATCTATTGCAGCCGCTATGGCTTGCGATTGAAAACTTTTAAGACTCGGATAGGTTGGACATTATGAGCAACTATTTCCCATTCCATCTTGCTGAACTAGAGGTTGGTGAGCAGTTTTATTGGCATGTGGGAAATCTGAATCTGCATGGTCAAGTGTTTATTTCATCTTGGATTGTGATTGGCATTTTGCTTGGGCTAACAGTCCTTGGAACTCGAAACATCCAAATGGTGCCTTCAGGATTTCAAAACTTCCTGGAGTATGCGATGGAATTCATTCGAGATTTAGCAAAGAAGCAAATTGGTGAGAAAGATTATCGTCCATGGGTTCCATTTGTTGGTACGTTATTCTTGTTCATTTTTGTTTCAAACTGGATGGGAGCTTTGTTTCCCCTGAAAGTTATTCAACTTCCGGAAGGTGAGCTCGCTGCGCCAACAAATGATATCAACACTACCGTTGCACTGGCTCTGTTGACCTCTCTCGCCTACTTTTATGCGGGTTTTAGCAAGAAAGGACTTGGCTATTTTGGCAACTATGTCCAGCCTGTCCCGTTTATGCTTCCATTCAAAATTATCGAGGATTTCACCAAGCCTCTGTCCCTCAGCTTCCGTCTGTTTGGAAATATTCTTGCCGATGAGCTGGTCGTAGCGGTACTGGTGTTTCTTGTTCCTCTGTTTGTCCCCCTTCCCCTGATGGCGCTAGGTTTGTTTACAAGTGCAATTCAGGCACTGATCTTTGCAACCCTAGCGGCAGCCTACATCGGTGAAGCGATTGAGGAGCACGAAGAAGGTCATGAAGAATAGCAGATTCTTCAGATGAGGCAATTATTGCCTGTTTCGTTCAGGAAACTCATAAGGTGAGCTATAGCCTCAGATTTCCTAGTCTGCACATTGTTCCTAGTCTGCACATTGTTTGAGCCTTTTGGCATTGCTTTCCAACTGTTTACTTGTTTTACTTTGAGGTAAGGAAGGAGATTATGGATCCTATTATTGCTGTTGCTTCTGTTATTGCTGCTGCGCTTGCAGTCGGCTTGGCTTCGATTGGCCCTGGTATCGGTCAAGGGAACGCAGCAGGTCAAGCTGTAGAAGGTATTGCCCGTCAGCCTGAAGCAGAAGGCAAAATTAGAGGTACGCTTCTGCTTAGTCTTGCGTTTATGGAAGCACTGACGATCTACGGCCTTGTTGTTGCTCTCGTTCTTCTGTTCGCCAATCCGTTCTCGTAAGCTGAATGAGGTGAGCCAAGCAGAGGTGATTTGAATGCCTCTGCTTGGTTCGTCCTTGATGTATCAGCCTGGGCAGGTTCCTCTGAGGCAGGGCTTGAGGTTCTGAGTAACTCAGGTGTCAATGCCTGACTGGGCCATAATTATATTTCGCATCTGTTTCCAGGATGTCGCTAACGTTCACATACAAACATGATGTATTGGATAACTTTATTTGCTGCTGAAGTGGTTGAGGAAGGAGGGCTGTTCGACCTAGACGCAACCCTTCCTTTAATGGCAGTCCAATTTATGATTTTAGTGGCGATATTGAACGTCTTGTTCTACGAGCCTATCGGTAAAGCTATTGATGAGCGAGATGGTTATGTTCGCACTAATATTGCCGAGGCTCAGGAAAGGCTCATGAAGGCTGAAGCGTTGGCTTCTCAATATGAACAAGAGCTATCGGATGCTCGCCGCAAAACTCAGGACATCGTGACGGCGGCTCAGGAAGAAGCTAACAAGATTGCTTCGGCAAAAATTGCAGAGGCGAGGCAGGAAGCCCAAGCCAAGCGAGATGAGGTGCAGGCTGACCTAGACCGGCAACGGCAAGACGCGATGAATGCTCTTGAGCAACAGGTCGATATGTTAAGCCGTCAGATTGTTTCCAAGTTATTGAGCGCTTAGCTTCCCTGAGCTATATCTGCACTGCCCTTTCAAACTTGCCTATCTAAACTGGATGACAACTATACTACGTGACCATGGGAATACTACTGCTGCTGGCTGAGGAAGCTTCAGGTCTTGAAGAGCGAGGATTTGGCATAAATTTTGACCTGTTGGAAACGAATCTCATTAACCTTGCCATCATTATCGGTGTTTTAATCGTTTTTGGACGAAGATTTTTGGGCGATACGCTGTCTTCTCGAAAAACTGAGATTGAGACTGCTATTCGAGAAGCTGAGGAGCGAAAGAAAAAAGCTGCGTCTGAACTAGCGGGGCAACAGCAAAAGCTCGCCCAAGCTAAGGCTGAAGCGAAGAAGCTCGTTGAAGATGCCCATGCGCGGGCTGAAACTGTGAGAGCATCAATAGCTGAGCAAACTGAGCGAGATATTGAGCGACTGAGGGCTGATGCCCAGCGCGATCTGAGTTCTCAGCAAGATCGGATTGCCTCTGAGCTTCGCCGCTACGTAGCAGACAAAGCATTAGTCGCTGCTGAGGGACTTTGCAAATCTGAATTAAATGACGATTCCCAGCAGCGGTTGATTGATCGAAGCATTGCGATGTTGGGAGGATAACGATGACTAGTTCAGGTTCATTGGTAGATGTTGTGAACCCTTATGCTGAGGGGTTAATGGGTGTTGCTCAGAAGAACGATCTGACTGCTCAAATTACGGAAGACGTGAGTTTTCTGGTTCAACTGTTGGGTGAGTCAGAGTCTATATATGGCTTCCTGTCTAATCCTTTGGTTGAAGATTCCCGTAAGAAATCCTTGCTTCGCAAGTCTTTAGCAGAGCATCTGCATCCATATACGTTTAATTTTCTAATGCTTCTGGTTGACCGTAAACGGACTCCATTGCTGCTCGATATATGCAAGCGTTATCAAGAAATCTACCGCACCCTGAATCATATTGCCCTGGCAGAGGTCACTTCTGCTGTTCCACTCTCGGACGCGCAGCAAGAAGTGGTTCGGCAAAAGGTCATTCAGATTACAGGGGCAAGTTCAGTCGAAATTGAGACCAAGCTAGACTCTGATTTGATTGGCGGTGTGGTGATTAAAGTAGGTTCTCAAGTCTTGGATGCAAGTTTGAGGGGACAGCTTCGGCGAATTGGTCTGAGTTTAAGTCGGTGATGCGGTTCGCAATGGATGACGCCATTTTGTTGCGATCGCCAGATTCAGTATTTCCGTTTTTCTAAGAGAGGCTCTTATGGTAAGTATCAATCCAAGTGAAATTAGTAGCATCATTCAGCAGGAGATCGCCCAGTACGACCAGGACGTCAAGGTATCCAACGTCGGTACAGTGCTGCAGGTGGGCGATGGCATTGCTCGCATCTATGGTTTGCAGCAATGCATGGCGCAAGAGCTGCTTCAGTTTGAAAATGGCACTGTGGGAATTGCGCTCAATCTGGAGGCAGATAGTGTCGGTGCAGTATTGATGGGCAGCGGTCGGAATATTCAGGAAGGTAGCACGGTTACTGCAACTAGGCGGATTGCAGAAGTGCCTGTTGGTGACGCAATGATTGGCCGCATTGTTGATGCGTTAGGACGCCCCATTGACGGCAAAGGCGACATCCAAACGAGCGAGAACCGCTTGATTGAATCTCCCGCACCTGGCATCATTGCCCGAAAGTCTGTTTATGAACCTCTGCAAACCGGCATTACCGCTATCGACTCAATGATTCCCATCGGACGGGGGCAGCGGGAACTGATTATTGGCGATCGCCAAACAGGTAAAACGGCGATCGCCGTGGACACGATCCTAAACCAGAAGTCGGAAGACGTTGTTTGTGTCTACGTTGCGGTTGGGCAGAAAGCATCAACGGTTGCGCAGGTTGCTGGCGCACTTCAAGAGCGGGGCGCGCTGGACTACACCATCGTTGTTGCGGCAAATGCCAGTGATCCTGCCGCCCTGCAATATCTCGCCCCCTACACGGGTGCCTCCATCGCGGAATACTTTATGTATCAGGGCAAAGCTACCCTGGTTGTCTATGATGACTTGTCTAAGCAGGCTCAGGCCTATCGCCAGATGTCTTTGCTGCTGCGCCGTCCCCCTGGACGTGAAGCTTACCCTGGAGACGTTTTCTTCCTCCACTCTCGTCTGCTAGAGCGTGCGGCTAAGCTTAGCCCCGCCTTGGGTGAAGGAAGCATGACCGCCCTGCCAATCATTGAGACCCAGGCTGGAGACGTATCCGCGTATATCCCGACCAACGTCATTTCGATTACCGACGGTCAGATTTTCCTGTCCTCTGATCTGTTTAACTCCGGTTTACGCCCTGCGGTAAACGCAGGTATCTCGGTATCCCGAGTTGGTTCTGCGGCGCAGACGAAGCTGATGAAGAAGGTCGCTGGAAAGCTGAAGCTTGAACTGGCTCAATTTGATGAGCTTCAAGCCTTTGCACAGTTTGCTTCTGATCTGGACAAAGCCACCCAGAACCAGTTGGCGCGGGGTCAACGTTTGCGGGAGCTGCTGAAACAGCCCCAGTATTCTCCTCTATCTGTTGCTGAGCAAGCAATCTTGATCTACGCAGGAATCAACGGGTATCTCGATGACATCCCAGTTGAGAAGATCGTAGCCTTTACAACGGGTCTCCGTGAATATATGAAAACCACCAGAACAGATTATGTTGAGCTAGCGACGAAAGAGAAGAAGCTCAGCGATGAGGTTGTTGAACTCATGAAGTCAACGCTGACTGAGTTTAAGAAGACCTTCATGGCGACTGTTTAGTTCTCTTGTGACCACCAGTAGGGGATGGAGCCTAAAAGCTTTATCCCCTTCTATTCTTCCCCTGTGGCTGGAACGTTTGGCGATTTATTCTTTTGAACGTAATTCTTGGTTCTTGGTTATGTCTAACCTCAAGGCGATTCGCGATCGCATTAAGTCCGTTAAAAACACAAAAAAAATTACTGAAGCAATGCGTCTGGTTGCTGCCGCTAAGGTTCGCCGTGCCCAGGAGCAAGTGACTGCAACGCGTCCTTTTGCTGATCGTCTAGCGCAGGTGCTCTACAGTCTTCAAACGCGACTGCGCTTTGAAGATGCCGATCTGCCTTTGCTTAAGACCCGTGAAGTTGAGAAGGTGGCATTGCTGGTAGTGTCCGGTGATCGGGGATTGTGTGGTGGATATAATGCCAACGTCATTCGCCGTGCTGAAAATCGTGCCAAAGAGCTCCAGTCTGAAAATATTGATTACACCTATGTGATAGTCGGACGAAAGGCAAATCAGTACTTTCAGCGCCGCGAAGTTCCCATTGACGCCTCATTTACAGGTCTAGAGCAGGTGCCCACAGCAGATGAAGCATCTACCATCGCCGATGAGCTGCTGTCTCTGTTTCTTTCAGAAACTGTTGATCGAGTTGAGTTGATCTACACCAAATTTGTCTCCTTGGTGAGTTCTCGTCCTGTGGTTCAGACGCTTTTGCCCCTTGATCCTCAGGGGTTAGAGCCTGCAGATGATGAAATATTTCGATTGACAACACGGAGTGGGGTTTTTGATGTGGAACGTCAAGCCGTCCAAGCGACGACTTTAGCAGCGCTTCCGCAGGACATGATTTTTGAGCAAGATCCAGTGCAGATTTTGGATGCGCTCCTGCCGCTCTATCTCAATAACCAGCTTTTGCGGGCACTCCAAGAGTCTGCAGCTAGTGAGCTGGCAGCCCGGATGACTGCCATGAATAATGCGAGCGACAATGCGAGCGACCTCATTTCCAATCTTTCTCTTGCTTACAACAAAGCGCGCCAAGCGGCAATTACTCAGCAGATTCTAGAGGTCGTTGCCGGTGCCGATGCCCTCTAATCCAGCGTTCAACTCTAAAGCAGCAGAAGGCTGTGCTCTCTATTTCTGTTCACAGTGCTATACGACTTGGCAAGTTTCACACAAAGATAGGGGTTTGGCGCGTGCTCCGCGCACGCCAAACCCCTATCTTTGTGTTGTGAATTTGAGAACGTTGCCAAGTCGTGAGTGCTAGCTACCTTGATTAACATCAATTCGGGATAAGCTCAAAACTGCATTCTATCGTCTGCGACGCGGACGACAGAATGCGGTTTTTGGGGGCGGGCGCAGTGCGTCCGCCCCCAAAAACCGCTTAACCCGAACTCAGGTTTCCTGAGGTGGTTTCAACTACTGGACTTGGATGACGTAGCTGCCACGTCCGGTTGAATCATAGGAATTGGCGATCGCCCTATAATTTCCTGTAACGGGGAGCGTTACCGTAATTGACGAGTTAAAGTTATTGGGCCCAATATCGTCATTCTGCTCAATCACCTGATCATTGGGCCCAATGAGAATGAGATAGGTATCAAACTCATTGCTCTCCATGGTTACCGTTACCCGCTGCCCGGCTTCACCATAAAAGGTATGTTCCCGGTAGAGGCTCCCGTCAGAAGGCAGCACAGAGGCACCCTGCCCCAGAAAGCCCTCTTCCTGGATTAAGACCTCTGTGTTCCTAGGGGCTGACCTACCTGCCTCCACCTGTAAGCGGTATTCACCTACTTCACCAACGGAATAGGAGTTGGCGAGAATCGTATATGTTCCTGATGCCGTTGCCGTTGTCACCAACCGCGCGTTCGTGCCGCCTCCTCCGTCATCGTCTTGAGCAATGTCTTGGCCATTAGGGTCGATCAAAATGAGGTATGCATCAAGCTGGTCGCTAATCATGTCGATGGTGATACGCTGGCCCTGTTCGGCATCAAAGGTATAGGCGTTGAAATAGCTATTGTCCGACTCCAGAACATTGCTGTTGGCATCCAGCATTCCGCGGACAGGCGACCCATTGGGTGCCACGGAAAAGACGTTGGCAAACCGGGACCACTCTTGAGGAGCGTTGCCGTTTTGCACAGCGGTGAGGAACGGCTGAACACGCTCTACTGGGATGGCAAAGCCAATACCGATGTTGCCAGAGTCTCGGCCTGTGGTGAAGATGGAGGTGTTCACACCAATCAACTCCCCCCGGCTGTTGAGCAGGGGGCCACCTGAGTTGCCAGGGTTAATCGCGGCGTCAGTCTGGATCAGCCCTTGCTCCCGATCAATGCGGCTCACAATGCCGACAGTTAAGGTGCCCTGAAACTGTCCAAAAGGATTTCCAATAGCAAAGGCGGTCTGGCCGACATTAACATCATCAATCGCCCCAATGGGAATTGTTGGCAGGTTCTGAACGCCGGAGAGCTGGATAGCTGCCAGGTCGAGACCCGGTTCTCCAAAGGCAATAACGTTCCCTTGAAACTCGCGGTCATCATCCAGTTGAACGGTAACGGTTCTCGCCCCTTGCACCACATGGGCATTGGTTAGAATAAGCCCATCACTCCGGATGATGCTGCCGCTACCTGTTCCGTTCGCTGCATCAATTGAGACTACTGCCGGACTTGCCTGCTGATAGACTCTCACCCGCACTGTTTCATCAGCGCTCTGAGCTTGGGCAGCTTTGGGGTGTAGTCGGCTAGGCATCGTGCTGTCTGGCAACACCTCAGGTAACCCCGCAAGGCTAAGGGCCGTGCCGAACACTAACAATCCCGATGTTGTCAGGCGGTTCAGTCGTTTAGCTATCACTTGTCTAGTCATTTCGATAACACCAAATCGGATAGAGAAATACGTACGGATGAGCGATGGCGATCGCCAAAGCAATAATCAGTAGCGATGCAAGTAGCGATGCAAAATTATTTACACATTTTCCTGGGGGGATGCCCCTCCGGAAGTGTGCCTCCAGGAAAAAGAGCTGTAATGAACTCTGCCCATGCATCTTTATAGGGAGGATTTAAGACGGTCTATCGAGCCAGTTACGTATCAGTTCTTCAGAGCGGCATCAACTCTTCAGAATAGCGGTGGCAAGAATCTCAGAATACTTATAGCGAGCCTATTTTGCTTCTAAAGGTGGGGGCGGGGGCCCCCCCCCCCCCCCTTAGAAATATTTTCAGGGATCAAATAGGATTCCTACAGTGCTGAATGTTTCAGAAAAAAGGACTTTTCGTTCATTTTTTCTGATCATTCCCTGACACGAGTGCCCAATAAACACACTGCTAGCATAACTTCTGGAAAAAGTCGTGTGTTCCGTAATGCCCGCTGAAGCAATTCTTCTTTAAGGTATGGCGCTATGCCCATAGATTAAGCCTATAGATTAAGCCTATAGATTAGGACAGATATTTTACGGAAAGCTGCGCTCCGCACAGCTTTCTAAAGATATTGGTTGGGTCTAAGCGCGAAGCACCATACATCAGTAGCTGTGCAAAATCGTAGCTGTGCAAAATCATTAACACCTTTTCCTGGGGCACACTCCTCTAGGGATGCACCTGGGAAAAGCATTTGTCAGTAATTCTGCCCATATACTTGCCCCCTGGTTTCTTCACTCCCGGATGCTTAAAATCTAGCAACTCCCTCTAGGAACTCTTGACAGGTGTATTCCACTTTTGCCAAATATGCATTTTGTCCGTCTTCCTAAGATGCTGAGATATGGCAATCCTATTTAATTTCTAAAGATTTTAATTACAGGACTTGGCAAAGTTCTCCAATTCACAACGCAAAAACAGAGGGTGGGGGCGGGCACAGCCCGCCCCCACCTTTAGAAATATTTTCAGGAATCAAACAGGAATCAAATAGGATTCCTGTAGTTTTTGGGTATTCTGAATGAGAACCATTATTGAAGAGCCGTGGGCTAGGACATCAGCGTGCGCGATTGGGAGGATGCATCCATATCATTGATTGAACCCGACACCCTCCTACAAGGGCGCTATCGAGTGATTCAATCCCTGAGCTATGGCGGGTTTGGCGAGACGTTTCAGGTGATAGATGAAGCCAATCTCCTTGCCGATGCTTCCCCTGCTCTTAAAGTCCTCAAGGTTCTCAACTTGAGCCGCTTCCAAGAATCAAAAAGTCGTCGCAAGTCCATCGAACTCTTCAGACGGGAAGCCAAAGTCTTGAGTAGACTTAGGCACCCAGGCATTCCCAGGGTCGAGAAAGGTGGGTATTTCACCTGGCCTGAAAATAGGAAGCCCCCCCTGCATTGCCTCGTGATGGACTACATTGAGGGGCGATCGCTCGATACCTGGCTACGCCAACGCCACCATGATCTGCTAAACCAGGATTGCGCTCTGGAGTGGCTCCAACAGATCCTTTCCATCCTGCACGTCATCCATTGTGAGGGCCTGATTCACCGAGACATCAAGCCCTCAAATATTATGCTGACGGCCAGTGGACAGCTTGTGCTCATTGACTTTGGGGCAGTGCGAGACACCGCAGTCACCTATCTCCAGAGCCAGGGCACAGGCTACACCGCCACCCGCATTTTCGCCGCAGGCTACACCCCCCATGAGCAGGTAGAGGGGCGAGCCTGCCCTGAGTCCGACTTCTTTGCCCTAGGCCGGACATTCGTTCATCTCATGAGTGGCATTCACCCCATGGCGATAGAGATTGACGACAAGACCGGAAAGCTGATGTGGCGCGAATATGTGCCGCACATTTCAGGGTGGCTTGCTGATTTGTTAGATGCCATGATGGAGAGCTTCCCCGGCAATCGGCCCCGGTCTGCTCGACAGATTTTGGAACAGCTCCAGGGAACGTCCGTGCATGTCCCTGTAGCTCCGCCCATCGCCGATCGATCCCCGGAGCTAGCCGACGTTGATCCCTGGGCAGGTTTCCCGTCTACTCCCTCCCCTGACGCCTGGGCGAATGCCAGAGTCAAGCGAGTGCTCCAGGGCCATCGAGATCAGATTCGGGCGATCGCCATTCACCCCGATAGCGGCATACTCGTCAGCGCCAGCTTCGACGGCACGATCAAGCTCTGGCTCCTCCCTGATGGCACACCCATCACCACGTTTGAGAGCTACGCAAAACGTATTACCGCTGTCGCCGTCAGCGAAGATGGGATGACGATTGCAAGTGGCGGCTATGATCGTCATGTCCGGCTTTGGTCGCTGGCTGATGGCGAGATACTGCATCAGTTTCAGCGGCAGCCCGACACCATCCAAGCTGTGGTTTTTGTCCCGCAAAAGCCGATGATCGTCAGCGCCACAGGCACAGTGGTAAAACTGTGGAGTACCCAGTCTGGGGCGCTCATTGCAACCTTGCCCCATCGCTTCAAGTCCATTCGATCTCTGGCGATGAGTCCCGATGGCTCTGTGTTGGCGGTAGGCAGCTTATCCGGTACGGTGGAGATGTGGAATCCCTTCAGCCGCAAACGCATCTGGCAGACAAGCTATCAGCTCGACGGCACGACTTCCGTATGCTTTAGCCCAAACGGCACGACCCTCGCCTGTGCAACGGGTGCCAATATCGAGTTACTAAGTTTGAAGCGAAAGCGGTTAGGCTTATTAGAGAGCCGCCAGCCCAGAGCGCTGAGTGCCATTGCCTTTAGCCCTGATGGACAGGTGTTGGCAAGCGCCTCAGGCCATAGCATCGAACTGTGGAGCATTGCTCGGAAAAAGCGGCTCAGTCCACCGCTGATCAGCCATCAGAAGCCTGTGCGATCGCTCGCGTTCACCCCCAACGGCCAGATGTTGGTGAGCGGGGGTGCGGATCATAAGCTTTTGCTGTGGAATCCCGCTAGGGATCAAGGATGAAATAAAATTCAATTTTAGTAGCGCGGACTAAGTCGTGACCTTATTGCCTAAAGAGTAGGACACCTCAACAGGTTTCCAAGGGGTGCATCCCATTTTTGTTGGGTGGGCGGGCGCAGCCCGCCCACCGGCTTGTAATTTAAGCCGGGAAATCCTGGATGGGCAAGGAGCCAGAATCTAGGAGTTAGAATTTGGGAGGGAGCTGTCTCCTG
>CAYXJG010000068.1:9489-16503 GCA_964465285.1 uncultured bacterium | reverse complement strand
CCCTTTTCAAGGGGGATTTAGGGGGATCAGTTCAGATCCCCCCTTGCCCCCCTTGAAAAGGGGGGAATCACGTTCAAAGTCCCCCTTTTCAAGGGGGATTTAGGGGGATCAGTATTGTTCCAGCGTGTTATCAAATACTTTTCAAACATTCTCTAAGAGCTCCCTTCAGGAACAAGAACTAAGTAATTTAAACTAAATTTCAGTGGAGCCTCACCATAATGCCGTGCCACTCCGACCGAACTTAGCTCCAACGAGTTCATCCCCGTTCCTGAGCGCTGCATATTCACGTTATGAATAGAAACCGATGGAGCGCTCTTCATAATCACGGCAGTTGATAGCGGCTTCGGAGAGGGCAATGCTTGGATGAACCGGACATTTAAGGTAATAGTTCTCAGTGAAATATTGACATGTAGCACATGGAATCTTGTGCATTTTCTGGGCACGGCTGACCCCATCTCTCATAAAGCTCACCATGCTCCATCCTGCCATGAGCAACAATATCCAAGCTGCGGCGAAACAGACGGGGACAACGGCTGGCTGCAACGAATGAATCAGCCATGCTAGTGCCATAAAAATACGTTCAATAAATGAATTTATCATCGGAATCCTCCCGCAGATGTCGTCTCGTCGAGGCTTTATTCGTAACGAGAGTGCAATACTTCACATCAAACCTAGCAGGGGATGAGACAGCACTGCACTACCCCAACTAAATTTAATTTTATTTAATTCTTGTATCTTTTGAACTCCATTGGAAACTCCTATGGAGAAGACATGGCTCCAAAAACTCTGGGGAGTTTTGGAGTAAGCACGCAGGCTCAACGTCCGTCTCCCAAAAAACTCTGAGGGGTTTCGTACAGCATTTGCGTCTCGCCATATTCACCTGTGATGCGACCCGCAATATGAATCAGCAGAAACCACGTAGTAACCAGCCATCATAAATTCGCTGTCACAGGCTTGTAACTTAAGCCGGGAAATCCTGGATGGGCAAGGAGCCAGAATCTAGGAGTCAGAATTCAGGAGGGAGCTGGCTTCTGGCTCCTGGCTCCTGAATTCTATCCTTGGGAAAACTTCCCGCCTTGAGGAATACGCCCTGTCACATCATTATTAAGTAGAGGGTCACAGTTAACTATAAAACAATTAACTATAGAACCTAAAAACCCTGCGCCCCCCACTGCGCGAGCAGCGCAGGGTTTTTAAGGTTGCTTTTTCAATTTGCTTTTTCAACTGTGCCAAGGTACTGACTATTTGTATTCTAACGTTATGTTAAGTAGGTGGTCGCAATTAAGTATAAAACCCAGCAATTCTCATTTTGGAAAGCTTCGCGCCCTATAGGCGCTCACTTGTATCGGTTTAGGGGGCAAAAGGTTGCCTCAGGCAACCTTTTGCCCCCTAAATTTCCATAATGAAAATTGCTGCATAACACGACTTGGCAAGTTTCATGAAAAAAAGGGGGTTGGCACGCCCTCCGCACGCGCCAACCCCCTTTTTTTGTTGTGAATTTGAGAACTTTGCCAAGTCGTGATCCTAAATGGTGTTATGCCCAGAGAAGAGCGCGCTGTAGAGAAGACCCGCTACCCCCTTGAACAGCATCTCCTGGTTTTTGCCATGCATGTTCCAAATAAAGCGATCGCCGCTACCATGCCCAGGGCAGACCGAGATTCAGGAATTTCAGTAGGAGTCGCTGACCCGGCAGAACGAATGGCTAGGGGAGAGGGGTTCTGGTAGAAGTCCGGCGGCGGTTCTCCAGATGCTGTGGCGATCGCCACCTCAGGAATCATCATTCGGCTAGCGAGAATGGCTTTACTGGGCATCACCCTCTCGATCGATCCCTCGGTGGGCGTTCCATCCACCTGGAGCACAGATGGCGCTGGCAGCGTTGATGATGCCCCTGGGGCCTGAACGAAGGATTCTGAGGGATCCCACCCGATGACATCAAGGGCGATCGAATCCAGCGGTGTCAGATCAAGCAGGGTGCCCGACTCCAGACGGGGCTGCATCAGACCTAGATTGAGTCCTGTTTTCCAATGGCTATTCGAGTTTCCGTCCCCCCGATTTGTCCCGGTGGAGAAGAGTGCTGGCTGAATCAGTGTTCCGTCGGGAGGCATTCCCTGAACCGGCGACCTACCGCCATTGATGGAAAAATATTTATCTCTTGCGTCAGCAGTCCAATCAATAACGCCTGCACCATAGCTCACACTTTCCTCAGAAAACCGAAACAGATCAAGGGAGCTGACCACCGAAAACGTATCTTCTGGGAAGAAGAAGTCTATTCCATTCACCGAAAAAGGGCTGGCCTCATCAAGCAAGTCGGTGCCGCTAACAAACCCTAGAGCATGACCGATTTCGTGAGCAGCAACCCCCAAAAAATCATAGGCATCCGATGCGATGCCATCAGTGCGGTCGATGTCCCAGCGAACGGAGGAATTGAGGGTGATGGTTGCATCGACAGTAGAAGGCGCACTAAGCTGCAATCGTTCGTCGGCATTGGGGGCAAACAAATCCAAGGCTTTGGCATTTGCATGGGTGAGGCGAAGGCGCTGGTTATTGCTCCCTCCATCATTGTCGAGATAGGGGACTGGACTCCCGTATCCCAGAGGATGGTCGCTTGTGTGGTTTATGAGCAGGGGAATGGTGCCACCCTGGGGCAAATGTTGAATGGCACTGGCGTCATATGCAGAAAAGCTATCCAGGGAAAGCGCCCGATAAACATCCTGATAGTCATAGATGGTTTCGGCCACGTCAGTATAGCCGAGCACGCCTTCCTCCAGAGGGGCATAGTGCAGGTCTAGGGTAACGGTCACGTCATCGGTGAATGAGGATGACCAAACGGTGCTTGCCTCAGCAACTCTATCAATGGCCCAGGCAGGAACCGAGTCAGAGGAATTAATATGAAAAGAAATAGCGCCCGCCCGATGCATTTGGCTGTCATAGAGAGTGACAGCAAAGGCGCTGAGTGCAACGCAGTAGAGGGGAGCTTGAATTCGAAAGCCGTTCATAACACCTTCAACCAGAGCATTAGGATTAAACCACAACTCAATACATCCACTCAATACACCCACTCAATACACCCACTCAACACACCCCGAAATAAACAGCAAGGAGGGAGGTTGTCTTCAGGCGATCGCCCGTAGAAGGCAATGCCGTGGGAGGGCTACTGCCGTCGTTTCTTTCTCAGCCAAGTGGCCCCAACCCATAGGATGGGGGCGAAAGCAATGGCTGAGGACGGTTCGGGAATTGATTTGGGATCGCTTGGGTCAGCGGGATCTGACGAGCCATCATCATCAGAGCCATCATCTATTTTGATGGTTCGAACCGGTGCATCGGTCAACGGATCGGTTAAATCCCAGCCAATGGCATCAAACAGAATCTGGTCATTGTTGGTGAACTGCAAAATTTGCCCAGCATTCGGCGTTGGTTCAGCAATGCCCAGATAGGTTCCCCCCAATTCGTCAGCTTTCCATCCGCTGGCGCGATTGCCGTCTCCTTTAGTCAGTCCTGTAGAAAACTGGGCGATCGCCGTTTGTCCACCATCAATTGAGAAATATTTATCGACGTCAAACCCATTGACATCCGCGCGCCCTGTCGTCCAGTCAATAATGCTGAGTTCAGCACTTTCATCCGAAAAACGGTATAGATCAGGTAAGCTCACGAAAGGAAACTGATCATCCCGAAAAAACATAGAAGACGACAAGAGCGGGCTGTTGAAGTCAAGAACATCAACACCGCTGATATGTCCGAGCATAACCCCGATCCCCTGGGAGGTGATGCCGACAAAGTCATAGGCAGTTAAATCAATGCCATCGGAGATGTCGAAATCCCAATTAAAATTGCTGTTTAAGGTGAGGGTGCCATCGCTTGGAGGCATTCCTGAACTAGAAGCGGCAGGGCCACAGGAACCTGTCCCCGTAAGAGGTAGACCCAATGCCCGAGCGTTTCCCGTTGTGATTCGCACCGAGCGATTATTGCAGTCTCCATCGTCATCACGATATGGAACGAGACTGCCCTCTCCGTTTGGGTTGTTCAACGTACCGTTGAGAAACACCTCAAAGTCAAGGGTGGAGTCAAGCAGTACGTCAAACTCTGAGCTTTTAGGCAGGGAACTAAATGCCAGAGCATCATTGGGAGATGTGATATCGCCTCCTAGGGCACTTAAAATGTCCTGGTAGCGGTAGCTTACCCGCTGAGGGACAAACCGTCCGAGAGAGGCAGAGCTGATCGGCTCAAATTCAACCATCAGATTGACTGTTACATCGTCTGACAGGAATGAACTCCATAAGTCACCTGCCGCGTTCAATCCCTGAACAACCTCGGGGGGAGTCCCCTCCGAAAAGCCAAAGCTAAACTGTAGCGCCTGAGCACGAGGCACCATGACGAAAGGGGCAGATGCACTAGCGAGGGCGATCGCCGACAATCCAATTGTGAACGGAGCTTGAAACGGCCTCATAAGGCTGGTATGTCCTGGAAACAACTTCATCCCTTAGTGCCGCTTCAAAAAATAACCTGGGCATCTTAATCGACGGCAACAAGCTAGCAATTCATACCACACCCTGATTCAACCCTAGACTAGCGAGTCATCCCGCATGTTCCTAAGAGAATCTTCTGAGCTTTTATCAAGTCTTTGTAAAGCATGTCGTTCTGTTTGCAGAAAATTTACATCGGGTCTACGTAAGTTCTGAAAGTCCCCGTTTCCCCATTCAGAGCGCTTTGCGAGGCGCAGCACAGAGAGCGCTTAGAACTGATCAACCCCTCGATGACGTTAGTCGACACGACTTGGCAAAGTTCTCAAATTCACAACGAAGAAACAGGGGTTTGGGGCGCGCGCCGCGCGCCCCAAACCCCTGTTTCTTCCTGAAACTTGCCAAGTCGTGAGTCGAAACGGTCGGTTTGCCGGCATCAACCAGTGGTTCACTGAGTAAACGGTGCCGAGTTGGTGCAGCGTATAGTGGGCGCAGCCTGCCGCCCCTCTCTTGAGGAGTTTTTTAAGCCGTAGTTCCTGTAAGACATGCCGGAATCGGTAACTTTTGCTGCTCTCTCCTTCAAAAGAGTGGTATATTTACGGAGATGCTAACCCCTAAAAGCGCACTATCAAAATCGAGAAAGCGTTCTGATGAATCACCAAATCGGCCTCCACCGAAGAATGAAATTCGTGTTTCGCGGGACAGGTCATAGTTCACTCCTAAAATGACCTGATGATAAAAATCGTTTCTATCCTGCTTGGTAAAGTCAATGAGGTTGAACCGATAGGATAGGTCTGTCTCCAAAGTAGGCGTGATCTGGTATTCGAGAGATGCCCTAAGTTCGTTGATAGCCCGGTTTCGCTCAACGGGATCCGATAGATTGTACTCTAGCTCGTATTCGGTGTCTAAGCTCAATCGGGACGATAGGCGATCGCGTCGCCCTACTGACACATAGAAGCTGTGGTCATTCAGAAACCGATCTCCCGTTTGTCTGTCGAAGAACTGGTCGTTGTTCCACCCCAACTCCAGATAAGATCTCCGGGTAAAGGCATGATAGACCCCCAGGTTGAAAGAGATATCGTTATAGTCCAAGTTAGTCTCATCGGTGTAGCGCACGAGATCACCCGATGCTGATGAAATGAGATAGGTGCGATCGCCAAGGGCAGGAATGGCGCTTAGGGACACCCCCAACTGCACAATCCCATCATCAATGGGATCGTCCACGACAGACAGGACGTTATCTGTCCAGAAAAAGTTACTGTACACCTGCAAGTAAACCGATGGATCCGCAGGATCTGAGGCCAGGGGCACCTCTTGCAACCGGAGTACTCCCAACTCTGGATCAAGAATCTCTACAGACTCCACAGGCAGTTCAATCAAGCGTAAGATCCCCAAATCAGGATCGACGGTTGGATGAGTCTCTAGATCTAAGGTTGACTCGGATAGTGACTCCATCTGACCATCAGCAGGCTGATCAGGGCGGCCAGGGGTGTCGAGGAGGGGAGCTTGGGCATAATCAACAGCACTTCGCGTCAGCTCTTCTGGGACGTAGACATGAGACTGAGATGAGGGCGATCGCCTCTTTTTTCCGCACTGCTTAAAAGACGTGTCTGATAAACACGATGCCAGAAGTGAATTGTCAGGGTCACTGGCGACACCCCGGCTCACTGCAGCCTGGTTTGACCTCAGGGGACTTGTCCCATTTTCTTCGGGTTCCCCCTGCACGGTTATCGCACGTCGGTGACGACGCTGGGTCGCCGCTAAAAAGGAATCATCAGGGCGGCGGTTCTCGATACGGTGGCGTTCGCTGGCGTGACGTGAGTAGGCCACAGCAGGACTAGAAAAGGCTATGACACCCCATCCACCTATCCATGGACAGGTTAAGAAAATAAGCCACAGAGGAGGGTGACGCTGTACGGTCATGCGTTGAAATTTATGACGATTGGGACTTAGGAACGAGAATTAAATAATTTGAACCAAAGTTTGCTGGTGGATAGACTTCGACTGAGACTAAGGGGAATGACCCTCCACACTCAAATCTTCATGATGTTAGCCTATCCAGCCCCCTTGTTTAAGGATTTATCCCGATGCATTTGCCTATAGCTGATAGTTCAGACTGTATGGAGCGATACATATAGGGATGCATTGAATAAACTCTAATGAAATGTAAAGATTGTTTTGTGAGGGAGTTTTCCGCAAATTCAGTATGCCCGTCTGAATACATACCCAGCACACATTCCTAGAGTACCGAGTGATGGTTTGGGCGTGATTGCCCCAAGCGTTAACCCACTGCTCTTGTTCGGTGCTTTTAGTACCTATCCAAAACTTGCCGGAGCGTTCAGATTCCAACTCCCCCGCTGGAGTTTTCAGCTAGGGGCTCAATCAGCGGCGATTCTCGCCAGTTGTGATGCATTTAAGGTAAAGTAGTTCCGCATGGATTCTGCTGATTTTTATTTCATAATTATTTCAGTGTATTTTGACGGTCTGCTCTCATCCTGGAGTCAGGAAAATATCTGGGGAGCGATCGCCACTTTTTATCGTCATACTTTTTATCGTC
>CAYXJG010000068.1:0-9389 GCA_964465285.1 uncultured bacterium | reverse complement strand
ACTTTTTATCGTCATACTTTTTATCGTCGTACTTTTTTATCGTCATATTAATAAGCACCTATCTGCAAACCTCTGACTACTTTTTAGATAGTGACTGGTTTTCGGGATAGGCATTTACTCCCCGACTGGAGCGTTAATACACTATCTCGGTGCGTTTCCGTGCAGTGCTGCAAATTTGGAGCTTAATATTATGAAGCGCAAGCTTGTTCTTCTTCTAACGGCATTGCTGTGGGGCGTCGGTTCACAAGCATTGATTCGGTCAGCCTCCGCAACAACTCCCTTAACCCGTGCCATTGTTCAACTGATTAGAAATGATGTTGACCTGATCCCCCAGGGAGAAGCTGCTCGCCCCGCAGAAGTGTCTGACCGGATGGATCCAGGTGACTCCCTGGCAACGGCGCGACGCTCCTTCGCAGAGCTTCACTTCAACGACGGCTCCCTGGCGCGGGTTGGCGAGAGCGTGCTGTTTCGATTTGTGCCCAACACCCGGACGTTTCGCTTAGATAACGGCACAGTGCTCCTCCTCATTCCCCCCGGGCAGGGTCGAACGCGACTTCAAACCCCCAACGCGACCGCAGGAATTCGTGGGTCAGCTCTGTTTGTCCGCTACATCGAGGGAACGGACACAACTCTGGTCGGGGCGCTCACGGACAGCGGCATTGAGGTGTATAACGATGATGAAACAGAACGCTACGAGTTGGAAGCGGGACAGGTCGCCGTTGTCATAGAGGATCGGATTGAACGAATCTATGAAATGGATTTGAACCGCTTTTACGAAACCAGTGAATTGGCGCGAGGGCTAAGCCTGGGGACGGCAGAAATTTATGCCACCCGAGGACAGCTAGAGCCCACAGCTCAGCTAGAGAGTATCGCCCTGGTTCGGTCTGAAACTCTGACCGCCCTCGAGAATCATGAGTTTGACGAGTCCGGCGATATCGATGAAACGCCAAATTTTGCTCGCATGACGGCGACCGAAGACGATCTGCGAGAGGCTGGTCTGACGCCATCGCCAGGGAGTGACGTGCCATCAGATGTCCTGACAGACGATCCCTCATCGCAACAGCTTGAGCGCATTCTTGACGCGACAGAAGTCCAAAATACCCCAGCGGGTGATGGCAGAGCACCATCAACACCTGATATTCGTCGCCCTGAGCCAGAGGGACCCAGCCCAGACCGCCAACGACGCGAGCCAGAGCGACCCGAGCCAGAACGACCCGAGCCAGAGCGATCTCGCCCGGACAATCAGCAGCCTCAGCCAGACAATGATATCCGTGAGCCAGAGCGACCTGAGCCAGATGATGATATTCGAGAGCCTGATCTCCCCGACTTAGACAATCAGCGTCCTGATATTCCGCCCGGTCAGGACGAAAACCCAACGAATCGCCCTGAAAATGACGACCTCCCTCCATCTACAGGCCCGGAAGAGGGCGGTATTGATGTTGAACCACAGTAGTTGAACCACAGTAAAGGTAGAAGAGGTGAAGCTAAATCCGTAGGGTGGGCAATGCCCACCACTAAATCTGTAGTGGGCAATGCCCACCACTAAATCTGTAGTGGGCAATGCCCACCACTGCTTCATTGTCTAGGGTGCAAGGTTCAGGTGGGCGGTGCCCACCCGACTTTATGAATAATTCAGGCTAAGGGGCTGAGACCAAATCCTCATCTGTATACCCCCCAAGCCCCTATTTTTGCGTGAAACTTGCCAAGTCGTGACCGAAACAAAAGGCGTCGCGCGACGCCTTTTGTTTTTTTAGGGGCTAGACAAAACGGATTTGGTATGAGTCGTTAAGACTTACACGTTAAGACTAAAAAATAAGGATTTTGAGCGCGTGGTGCGCATCCAAAATTCTCATTTCTTCCTATGACTTTGAGCACCGCGCCAGATCCTGATCCTTAGATACTAATGAGTTGCCTCAATGCCTTCTTTGCTGTCTGTGCCTGAACTGCCGTAATCACGACGGTATTGACAATATCCTCGACAGTGCATCCCCGACTCAAGTCATTCACAGGTTTCTTCAAGCCCTGGAGAATAGGGCCAATGGCGATCGCCCCTGTTTCCCGCTGCACAGCTTTGTACGTATTGTTGCCCGTATTCAGGTCAGGAAACACCAGCACATTGGCTTGTCCTGCCACCAATGACCCCGGCATCTTCTGGGCACCCACGTCCATATCCACCGCCGCGTCGTATTGGATGGGGCCTTCTATTTTCAGGTCAGGGCGGCGCTCTTGGGCAATCAGCGTTGCCTTCCGGACTTTTTCCACCTCATCTCCCTTGCCTGAAGCCCCAGAGGAGTAAGACAGAAGAGCAACCTTGGGATCAATGTCAAAGGTCTGGGCGGTTTCTGCGGAGGTAATCGCAATTTCGGCAAGCTGCTCAGCCGTGGGGTTGGGGTTTACGGCACAGTCACCATAGACCAGCACCCGATTATCCAAACACATGAAGAACACCGAGGACACAATGGAAAATTTTGGTTTCGTCTTGATAACCTGAAGGGCCGGACGAATCGTGTGTTGGGTCGTGTGGGCTGCTCCCGACACCATGCCATCGGCATCTCCGGTATAAACCATCATTGTGCCGTAATAAGAGGCATCCATCATGAAGTCGCGGGCAATGTCTAGTGTTGCACCCTTATGCTTTCGAAGTTCGTAGAAAATTTGTGCGTATTCATCTAGCTTGGGGCTTTTGCGAGGATGAACAATTGGCAATGAATTCAGGTCAAGGTGAATACCGTGCTGCTTCACAACCCGAGCGATTTCCTCCCCATTGCCTAAAATGCTCAGGTTTACAATGCCCCGGGCGAGCAACACCGATGCCGCTTTGAGAATACGGGGGTCACGACCTTCAGGCAACACAATATGCTGAGGATCGTTCCTCGCTTGCTGTACCCGGTTGTAGATAAACATCTTGGGCGTAATTCCATGTACCTGGAGTGAACTAATCTGCTGCTCAAACTGCTCCAGGTTGACATGCTCGTCGAAGGCGCGAATACTCAGGTTAATCTTCTCCTGATCATCGGGAAACAGGGTACTGTGAACTTCCCGCACCTGAGAAGCCGTGGTGTAAGTATCTGTCTGTACCGACAGAATGGGAATTGGATCGGGTAATCCTTCGATAAGCTGGGCGATCGCCGCTTCTGGCTTCAACCCGGTAGACAGCAGCAGCCCCGCTAGCTTGGGGTAATTACTGGACTGGTGCGCCTGCAACATGCCCACAATGACATCACCGCGATCGCCCGGTGTAATTACCAAACTGTCTTCTTTTAGCCAGGTGAGCGCATGCTGGACTTGCATTGCTGCTACAAGGAAGTTAGACGCTAAACTCGCCAGGCGATTATGGCCATAGAGCACATCAGCCTGGAGCTGCTGAGCGATGTCGCGCATCCGGGGACTGCTCAGCTTGGGGTTAAACGGAATCACCGCCAGAGTATACCCCTCGGTGCCAAACCTCTTCTGTAACGCTGTCTCCAATTCTTCAACCTGGTCAGGCTCAGCTTTATTCAGCACCACACCCATAACTTGAGCATTATTTTCTCGATAGGTATCCACTGCAATCTGCACCGGGCTGATAGCATCATCCACGCTGCGGTTTTGGGCACTGCCAAGCACAATAATGGGACATCCTAAATTCTTAGCGATTTCTTGGTTCAGGTCGAACTCAAATGCTGATCCCTGGCCCAGATAGTCAGACCCTTCACAGAGGATAAAATCACATTGAGCCTCCAGAGCTTTATATTTGGTGATGATCGCTTCCAAGGCATCATTGATGCGATGCTGCGCCATCATTTCGCTGATGTCGTGGTAAAACAGCCCGAAGGATGCTTCGTAAGACTGGGGTAGCTTGAAGTAGGTGCGGATCAAATCGATGTCTTCGTCGCGATCGCACGATGCATTGTCCAGGCAGAGGCTATCAGCCGATAGCTGGCACGTGTCGCCTTTCGTCAAACGAATCACTGGGCGAAAGAAGCCAATACGAGTCGTTTTGCGCAGCACCAAATCAATAATCCCTAGGGAAAGCAACGCCTTTCCGCTGCCAGCTTCGGTCGTGCTGATATAGAGTGAACTGGTCATGCCATAGCCTCCGTCAATGAATGGCTTGTCGTGATCTAGGCAGGAGGGCGCAGCAGTGCCACGCCCTCCTGCCGAAGTCGGATTCTGTTGAGTCCTCGATCCTAAGCAAACTATCTCGACGCAAGTCAGGGCTTTTAGCTTGCGAGCACACCGTCCCTGATTCACGTCTTTAGCTTAGGCAAACATTTGGAATTTCACCCAAACTTTCACAGGTTCTTTGGTTTTACACGACCGATTGGCAGAACTATTGGAGACAACGGAGACCTCTTTCATACTTCTAAGCAGATGGTCACAATTAAATATAAGGCCCATAAACCATGTACTGCCCGCTGCGCAGGCAGTACATGGTTGTATAGATTGGTTGTAACTACTCAGCCTCTTAGCCTAGCCCTCACCCCCTAGCTTTTTCTCCCAAAAAGGGGAAGTCGAACCCTTTCAAAGTCCCTCTCCCTGCTTGGTAGAGGGATTTAGGGTGAGGGCCAGTCCAGGTTTTGAGGCAGACTGAGCAGTTACGATTGGTTGTTAATTGTGCCGAGGTACTTAAAAGATCTCTTTTCCGTGGATTAGGTCGGCTATGCTGCTATCCTTTACTGAAATGCGCGTGAGTCATAATACTTCAGGGATCTATCCGCTAATTGCTTTATCAAAACTTTAAAGTAATTGCTGGTTATTGAAGTTTTTATAAGCTTTCCTGCTCTGAAGGAACTCTAAAAATTCCCAACTCCGTATGATAAACCGTAACAATTTTGACTCAGCAGAGTTACTTTTGCTGAGAGCAGACTTACAGGACTTACGCATGGTTGTGGAAAATGACTCAGGCTTAGCCTGTCCCCTCCCGCAATTTTGCGCTAGATATGCAGAACTTGCGTCAGGAGAGAGAATTAAATCATGTGAACCAACGTTTGATAGAGCGATGCAGCATTGCCGCGCCGCTCCACCAGAGTTGGATTGTATTTAGTCCTTGACTCTAAGTCCTGACCTGTCGGATTGAGCTGTGTGTTTTGTGTGTTGTTGTTCGTTAGGCTGAGTTGATCATTACAGTGAGGCGTTCATGAGCTGAAATCTCTATGGTTGCAACTCCATATCCCTTGGAGTCTGAAGGCAAGCGTATTCTTCTCGTTGAAGATGATGATGCAAATCGACAGATGCTTGGTGACTACCTCAGCCTTGTCGGTTACAGCGTTTTGGGTGTTGCCACAGGTTCTGAATTTTCATCTGCGCTCCAGCATTTTCAGCCTGAGCTGATTTTGTTAGATCTGAAGCTCCCAGACACAAGCGGTTACTCACTTTTAATGGAATTACGCAGTCATCCCCAATGGTCTCGCATTCCAGTGATTGTGGTGTCTGCTTATGCGTTTAAGTCTGATCAAGCAAAAGCTCTCGAACTAGGTGCCCGTCAGTATCTGGTTAAGCCCATTGAGCTTGAGCAATTAGTTAAGGCAATTGAATTCGAATCATAAATCGTAGGTCGAACCATAATCGATCAAACCATGCTCAGATCTGAGGTGGTCTCAGACTTTAGCTCTCAACATGGTTTTGTCTTCACCATTCCTCAATGCTTACCATCTACAGCGATGCCCACCGATGCCATCATGCTGCCGCAGAGCTAGTGGACGGCAAAATGTTGCCTCCCTTTGAGATGCCCCGGCGGGCAGATATGGTGCTTGCCCAAGTGCAAATGTCAGGTTTAGGGCGGGTTATAGAACCTGAAGATATCGGCATCAATCCGGTGCTGCGCGTGCATGACGAAGCCTATATATTCTTCCTGCAAACAGCGTGGAAGGCGTGGGTACTGGAGCATGGGTGTTATGATGCTTTACCCCTGAACTGGCCAGTGCGCACCATGTGGGGCGATCGCATCCCTGAAGCAATTGATGGCAAACTCGGCTACTACTCCTTCGACGCGGGAACACCCATCACAGCGGGCACATGGGATGCTGTCTCCACCGCTGCCCAAGTGGCACTCACGGGGCAGCGGCGCGTTGCCCAGGGTGAGCGGGCTGTCTTTGCCCTGTGCCGACCTCCGGGACACCATGCAGCACGGAATCTATTGGGGGGCTACTGCTACCTCAATAATGGGGCGATCGCCGCTCAAGCCTTTCGAGATGGGGGAGCCGATCGGGTTGCCGTATTGGATGTGGACTATCATTACGGCAACGGCACCCAGGACATCTTTTATAATCGGTCCGATGTCCTGTTCTTGGTGCCACCATTGGGTCAATGACATCGCTCGGCTGCGTAAGGGACATATTCATGACGGTCTCGGCCTCATGAGTGCATAACGAGGTGGCTGTCGGATGCTGGAGCTGAACGTGGATGGGTCGGCTTTGAACTACCGCGCTTGACCAGAAGGTAGGCAGCGGGGACAAAGTAGAGGGCTAGCAGGGTCGCGCCCGAAATGCCGCTGGCGATCGCGATCGCCAGCGGTCTCCAGAACGGATCGCCATCAGCCAATAGCGGCACAAAACCGATAATCGTGGTCGCGGTGGTCGTGAGAACGTGGCGAGTGGCCCGCAGCACGACTCGCTGAACGGCACGGGGATCCCCTTTGCTGGCATCAGCATCTTCGTTGAGGGCGGTGAGCACCACGATGGAGTCGTTGATGGCAATCCCGATCAGGCCCATCGTGCCGACAATCGCCATAAAGCCCAGCACCGCCCCAAACACCTTGAGAGACAGCAGCGCCATCCCCACGGAACCGACTGCCACCGCCGCAATGATCCCGGCCTGTCGAAATGACCCCAGGGACAGCACTAGCGCTGTTACCATGCCCAGCAGCAGCATCGGCACAAACAGCAGCAGGTTGCCGACGGCGGTGTTCTGTGCTTCAAACTCGCCGCCGAACTCGTAGCGGTAGCTGGGGGGTAGCTCATAGTTGGCTGCCTCTAAGCGTTCTTGCAAGGCGGTGAGGACGGTGCTGGGCAAGACTCCGGCGGTGATGAAGGCTTGAACCGTATTCACCCGCTGCTCGTTGCGGCGGGCAATCTTGGCTAGCTGAGGCACCAGCTCAAACTCCCCCAGAGCCGAGGTGGGCCGAAAGCCGCGATCCTGCGCCTGGGGAGGGCGCAAATCTAGCGAGGCAAGGGTGTCGAGGCTGGCGCGATCGCCCGCCGTCAGCCGTACCCGCACGGGCAGGCTCTCGGTGGATTCCAGAATGGCACCGCCCGTGATGCCTTCAGAGTAGGCATCAAGTTGCTGCGCGATTTCGGTGTTTGTCAGTCCCGCCTGCCGCACCTGCTCATCGTCCAGATAAAGGCCGAGTTTGGGCTGTCCTGCCGTCAAGTCGTCCCGCACCTGAATCACATTGGGAATCGTTGTCATCAGTTCACGGACGGCCATTCCGAGGCGGCGCAGTTCTTCCAAGTTGGGGCCGTAAATCCGCATCTCGACGGGTGCATCGAAGGGCGGCCCCTGCTGGAATTTCTGGACAATGACGCGAGCAGACGGAAACCGATCGCTCAGCTCCGCCTGAACTTCTCGCACCAGCGGTTCCAGACCGGCTGCGGACTTGAGCTGCACCATCGCCTGGGCGTAGGAGGGCTGATTTTCGCGACCGCCCGTCAGGTTGTAGTAAAAGCGGGGCGCACTCTCCCCCACGAACCAGTACACCTCCTCTACGTTCTCATGCTGGAGAATCACGTCGCGGGCCTGCTGCACCTGTTCCCGCGTCTGCTCAATGGCCGTTTGGGGCGCAAACTCCATCTCGATGTGGAACTGGTCTCGATCCAGCAGGGGAAAGAACTGATTTTCCAGGGTTCCCGCCGCGATGAAGCCGATCAGGGGAAGGGAAAGGGTAATGGCGATCGCCAGCAGCGGTCGCGCCACCGTTCGCCCCATCGACCAGCGATAGAAACGCGCCAGACGCGGCAGCGACAGCCCCTCATTCCACCAGGCACCCGGCTGACTGAGAAATTGCCCGACTCTGCCCCCAATTCCCTGCCTCAAATTCTGCTGCGGCGCTGGGGAACCGTCACGCCCCAGCGCCCGCGCCGCCAGTGCGGCAATTACCGTCAGCGAGAGAGCCAGCGATGAGAGGATCGCCAGGATGACCCCCAGGGCGATCGCGCCGACGAATTCTCCTGCGCTCCCCGGCAGCAGGTAGATCGGCAAAAACGTCAGCACCGTCGTCGCGGTGGAAGCCAGCAGCGGCACCTTTAGGTAATTCACCGTTTTGGTTGCGGCCTGGAGCGGGTCTGCCCCGTGCTGGATGTCCGCTTGAATTTCGTCCACCACGACGATCGCGTTGTCGATCAGCAGTCCCAACGCGATGATCAGCCCCGTGACCGACATTTGGTGAATGGGCACCCCCAGCACGGCCATCCAGCCAAACACAGCAAAGAGGGTGAAGGGCAACGCCGTTCCCACCACCAAGGCGGCACGCCAACCCATCGCGATCAGCGTGACGGCGAAGACCAGAAAGGCTCCCAGTACGAGGTTGAGCATGAGCGTACTGATGCGGTCTTCGACATAGCCGCTTTGGTCAAAGATGATGTTCAAGTTCAGGCCAGCGGGGAGGCGATCGCGAAAGTCCGCCACCGCTGTCCTGGCACTGGTGGCCCACTGATCAATCTGAATTCCCGACTGCATCATGACGCCCAGCACCACGGCAGGCTGGCCGCCGATCATCGCCTGGTCGCTGAGGGGATCGCGGATGCCCCGGCTGACGCGGGCAATGTCGCTGAGGCGAGTGAACTGACCGCTGCTGGACTGGATGGGAATCTGGCGAATCTGCTCGGTGGTTTTCAGCTCGCTTTCCACCTCAATGGCGAAAGTCTCCTCAGCGGTGCGAAGCTGTCCGGCACTGGCCTTAGCATCGTTCAGGCGAATCTGATTCGCTAGTTCTTGGGGCGACAGCCCGACACTGACGAGTTCCGGCGCATTAATTTCCACCAGAATCTCTTCATCCGGATTGCCGAAGAAATCAACTTCCTCCGTCCCGTTCAGCCCCCGCATCAGGACGCCCAGGTCGTCAGCATAGCGGCTCAGCACGGCATAGTTTGGTTTGTCCGGCAGATCCCAGGTCAGCGCCGCAACGAAGGTATAGGCTTTGACCAGCACCTCTGACAGTTCCGGTTCGGCTACGCCAGCGGGGAAGCGCGGGGTGGCATCCTCCAGCTCATCGCGCACTTGAGACCAGATCGGCTCAATGTTATTGATCGCCTCCGACAGCTCCACCGTGACCGTCGAGAAGCCGACCCGCGAGTCTGACTCGATCACGCTGATTTCTTCAATCTCAGCCAGTTCCTCCTCCAGCACCGTAGAGACTAGGGCTTCCACCCGTTCGGCACTGGCACCGGGAAAGGCGGTAGTAATGACCGCCA
>CAYXJG010000067.1:13418-16686 GCA_964465285.1 uncultured bacterium | reverse complement strand
GCGCGCCTTCCACACACAAACTCATACCTAAAACCAGCAACGCCCTATAATTTGGTAGGCTATATGTAGGACAATTCATAGGATAGAGCTTTTGGTTTGAGGGGACGTTGCAAGTTTGCATTATGAGGATTTATTTTGATATGTGCAGTTTGCAACGCCCGCTTGATACCAAAACGCAAATTCGAGTCGCTGTTGAAGCTGAGGCTGTTCTCAATGTCATTGCACTATGGGAAACTGGACAGCTTGAGTTAGTGTCCTCACAAGCCTTGATGTTTGAAGCTGAACAAATTACGCTCTCTCCAAGAAAAGCGTATGTTTTAGAGGTGTTATCGAAGGCAAACTTATTTCTTCAACCAAATAAGCAAGTTGAAGAACGAGCACAAGTGTTTGTCAACTCAGGTATCAAATCACTTGATGCATTGCATTTGGCTTTTTCAGTTGAGGCGGAAGCAGACTATTTCTGCACATGCGACGACAGATTTTTAAGACGGGCTAAAGAAGTTGATACTTTGCAGATCAAAGTTGTTTCTCCTCTTGAACTGATTACGGAGCTATCGCAATGAGCAGTCAAACGAAGTCCCTGAGCGAAATTACGCAGCAAGCAATTCAAGTGCTATCTAAAGAAATTGGCATTGCAAGTACAGTACGTTTTCTAAATCAGTTTTCAACCGGGTATGGCAACTATACAGAAGAACGCGAAAGTCTATTCAAAGACTTAACATTAGATGAGATTTTGAAGCGTATGCAAGACACCTGACATAGTCCCTGAGGCCGACGGGGTCAATAGGTAAGATTAAAAGCCTTGCTGTAATTCAATTACAGCTATTTCTAGCCACGCAAAGTTGCTCTAATGCAGAGCCTGTCAGTAAACTTGCAGCCTCTATATCAGAATCCGCCTTTGGTCTGACAGTGGCACGGTCAAGCCAATGGCCTGTTGGGTCCGTTATCTTCGAGGTTTACTGTTGATGACGCCTCCTTTTAGGGTTAATTTATAGGCTCTTGCGAGGAGTGTTTATCCGGCCTGACTCTGTGGTTGAGTCTGTGGATGGACTCCCAATAGCTTGACCAGAGATGATTTTTTCCGCCTCAATGCGGCCAGATATTGCTCTTCATCATAGGGTTTGCCATCTTGCCAGCACCGCCAGAGAATGCTGCCCCACTGGTAAGCCAAGGCTCGAATGGCCTTTTGGTGAGTCTTGCCGACCTGCTTCTGTTGCTGGTAAAACGCCTGGAACCACTGCGAATATCGCCGCGCCTGGTCAACCTATTCGACAAAGGTCTGTCGGAGGAAAATGGGACAGGACCAACGCCAGTGGACCCAGCACTTCTTGCCGCAGCGTTTGCAGTTCGGCAATTTTCTGATCTAGCTCATCAATGCGATCGCTTACCATCTCTTTTAGCTCATGACAGGGCGGTGTTCCTCCCTCCTTAACCACAATGAGCTACCGAATGTCATCTAAGGATAACCCCAACCGCTTGGCTTTTTGAATAAAATGCAACCGCTCAGCGTCCGATTTTGTATAGAGCCGATACTGGGCTTCACTACGTTGGGGGGGATCCAATAATCCCAACTGCTCATAGTAGCGGATGGTGTGAGTCGGAAGGCTTAATTGTTTGCTGAGTTCGCCAATTAACATTGTTGGCAGTGGGTTCGGGTATGATAAATGTTCAGACCGCTAGCAACGATGATGCCAATGAGGCCGATGTAGGCGATCGCCGGATTAATGAACAAAAAGACAAACAGTACCACCGCACTGAGCGACCCTAAACCAAAGGCGTAATGACGCCTTCCGGCGTATAGTCCACCAAGTATGATAACCAGAAAGATGGCTAAGAGCGGTAGCAAGATCGCATCATTAATTAAAAAGCCGAGACTAATCGCTCCCAAAAGCAAGAGCAGTGCCGGAAACCCTAAACAGCAGAGCGCTGCAAAAACAGAGCCGCTAATACCGACTTTATCGGCGTAGCGCCGCCAAAATCTAGATTTGGGTGGAATACTCATCATGCCTTCTTCCTTGTTACTCAGCACAGCAGGATTACTCAGCACAGCAGGATAATTTGGCCGGGTCTTTGTAGCGAGAGATGGCAGCAATCTTAAGGGCTTCAGCCATCGTGGGGTAGACGTGAATTAGATCGATGAAATCCTCAAGCTTGGCATGAAACCGCATCGCCATCGCCGCTTCATGAATTACTTCGGCGGCGCTGTGACCGACCATGGAAACGCCCAAAATCTCATCGGTATCGGCAGCGGCCACCATTTTGATGATGCCCTTGGGATCGCGAATGGCTCCGGCACGGGGTACGAGTGTCATCGGTACGGTGCGACACCAGCAAAGATGTCCAGCGGCGATCGCCTCTTGCTCTGTCATCCCCACAATGCCAATTTGCGGATCGGTAAAAATTGCTCGTGGAATCACCCGGTGATCCACCGCCCGTCGCGTTTCCCCTGCGATCGCAAATATATCCTACTTGCGATCGCAGTTTATTTAAACATCATCGCGTCTTGCCTAAGTCACCTACGGTGCGCACATTCGCCAAGCAACACCGTCCTTGCGGATTATTCACTTCACAGCCACAGCGGCCTGCCTGAACATGGGCCGCGATTTCCTCAGGGGCATGACGATTCGCTGGATTTTGGAGATGGTGTCGTTGCCAGCCAAAGCAGTAGCATACAGGCACGTCCAGGCGATCATCTTTCGACCAAACGGGGACCTTGAGATTGGCGGTAGTAAACGTTTGGCCATCTTCACCGAAATACACCACCGGGCAATCGGGGCTAGCGCAAAAGCGGTAGTGCTGGTGAGCATTGAGCTGCGCTAAAGCATCCGGCAATAGCAAACTTTTGAGGGTAATGAGTTGAACCGATTGCCCCTTCACACGATTGAGCGGGCAGTGATGAAGTGATAGGGGCGAGGAGAATGATTCGGGATGGCAACAGTCAGTCATCAAGATTTTCTCACTTTATTTTTGACAGCAGCGCCGATGTCGCCGATAGGCCAGGATGGTCAGGGTCATCATGATGGCGAGCAGTGGCAGCAGCACAATATCTAGGTAGCCCACCCACCCAGCCAGCCCCAGGGCACTCAGCAAAATCACTAGGACTGGCGTAAAGCAGCATAGGGCCACGACAACGGTGCCCACGGTGCTCGCGATAAAGGTGTTTTTAGGCGTCATCGGAAATTTGCTCAATAAAGCCGCAGATGGTGCCATTACAGAGATTCGCGGGGGGAGGGACGGCGGCATCAGCCAACTGTCGGCTTAACTCGGC
>CAYXJG010000067.1:0-13318 GCA_964465285.1 uncultured bacterium | reverse complement strand
GGCGGCAGCGAGATCTCGACGGGAAAGCGGTTGTTGTTGGCGGCAGCAATCGACTAATTCACCATTGACCACCACCGCTGGCAGGCGCTGAATGCCGTACTCGTCTAGCTTTTGCCGAGCGCTTGGGGTGATGCGATCGCTGCGCACATCCCAAATCTGCACCTGGCAATTCTCACAGGCCATTTGCTGCACCAGTGCCACCGCATCGTCACAGCGGGGGCATCCGGCCACAAAGATTTCCACCTGTCGTTGGGTCATAAGTTTACCTAGAACGCTGGTTTCAGCCTAAACCTTGAACTCGACTTCAAGGTCAAGGAGACAATTTCAACGAAATATTCCTCTACTCTCGGTTGACTCTATAGTCAGCTACAGAGTTTAGACTGGGCACACAGTCAATTTTTGGCATTGCAATGGTTACTCCGTCCGGTTCCAACATTAAGGCTGATTTAGCACCAGAGGTGCTGGCGTTAGCCGCCCGTTTACAGGCTCAACAGCAAGATACATTGACCTGGGAAGACATGATGGCCGCAGCGGCAGAGGCCAACATCGCTCCAGAGTATGTTCACCAGGCCGCACGGCAACTGCAAGAAAAGCCACCGGCCAAGTTCCGTCGTGCGCCCTGGCTTAAGGGAGGTGCGATCGCGCCAGCGTTCCTGTTAGGGAGTATCGCTGTAGCGGTTTTACTGCCTCTGCTGGGCATTACCCTACTGCGGGGGCCAGTGGGCATGGGATGCCATGCCATGATGGGCTCCGAACCGTCCCGCTCTCTATCGTCTCAATGATGCCATTACTGTGGAAAAACTGACTTCTTCTGACTCCCGTCAATTTGTCAAACGCAGTGCCATCGTCGCTGCAGGCGTTGGGCTACTGGCCATAGCAGGTCTAGGGGGGTGGCTCATGGGTTCACGACAGTTTGCCCAGGCACCCTCGGCAACGACTGGAACGCCTGCTATCAGCGATCGCCTCGAAGCGAGTCCCTTTGGTGGACACGTCCACGCGCTGGCCGTTAACCCCATCACCGGCGACTTGTTTTTGGGGGCGCGCCCCATCTATCGCAGTCAAGATGGCGGTCAAACCTGGCAAGCCATTGAGGACATCCCAACAACTAAGGCTCGCGCCAATGTGACCGCGATCGCCATTGATTCGCAAGATCCACAGGTCATGTATGCTTCAGGCCACGGTCTGGGAGTGATCAAAAGCACCGATAGCGGATCTACCTGGACTTCAAAAAGCGAGGGGTTGAGTGGCGATTCCGTGGAAGCCGTTGCCATAGACGTGAAAAATTCCAATCAGCTCTATGCCTGGGTACTCAAGGATGGACTTTACCGCAGCACCGATGCCGGAGACTCCTGGCAACGGGTGAGCGATGGCCCCAAAGATCAGGAAATCCGCAGTTTAGCCTCAGTGGGCTACCCGACAGAAATGGGCGGCATCTGGCTCTACGCCGGGCTCGACACGGGCGTGACCAAAAGTCCCGACTGCTTTTGCGGTTGGGATAACCTGGCGAATGACGGCCTGCCAGATAATCAGCGGGTCTATAGCATCGCCGCCGACCCTAATGATTTTCAAGCTCTCTACGCGGGCACTCGGGAGGGTGTCTTTAAGACAGACGATGCTGGAGCGACCTGGCGCTTGGTCAAAGCAGGGATTGCTGATGCAGTCATTACCATCAACGCCACTGATGCGCAGCAGGTGTACGCAGTCAGTAGTGACGGTGAACTATGGCACAGCCGAGATGCGGGCAGTTCCTGGGTAGCCGTAGCATCCACAGAATCGAACTAACGCCTGGGAACGAATCATCAATGACTAAAAACACGACGAATAAAAACACGACGAATAAAACCACAACCCTCAAACTCCATGGTATGAGTTGTGCGGCTTGTGCCAGTGCCATTGAAAAGGCGATCGGTAGCCTACCTGGCGTCGAGACCGCGACGGTTAGCTTCGCAGCGGATCAGGCAACGGTGGTCTACGATGACCGTACAACCGATATGCGGAGCATTCAGGCAGCCGTTGATCAGGCTGGCTATAGCGCGGCTCCCCTAGATGACGCCTGGTTAGCAGCCGTTGCTGCACCAGATGCTGAAACAGCGGCTCAGCAGGCAGAATCCCTGACGTTAGCACGAAAAATTGGGGTCGGGGCGATCATCAGCATCATATTAATCGTTGGGTCGCTCCATCACATGATCGGGGTGGAGCTTCCCTGGATTCCTGCCCCCCTTAAAAATCCCTGGGTACAGCTCGTTTTAACGACGCCAGTCCAGTTTTGGTGTGGCTATACGTTCTACACCCAGGCTTGGCAGGCATTTAAGCGTCGGAGTGCCACGATGGATACATTGGTGGCGTTGGGCACCAGTGCCGCCTATGGCTACTCAGTTTGGGCGACCCTCTGGCCGAGCTTTTTTACTGACCAGGGGTTGCCACCGGAAGTCTATTACGAAGCAGCAGCTGTGATCATCACGCTGATTTTGCTGGGTCGCTGGCTAGAAAATCGTGCGCGGAATGAAACTTCAGCCGCCATTCGCCAACTGATGGGTTTGCAGGCGAGAACGGCCCGGTTGATTCGCGATGGTCACGAGGTAGATGTCCCGATCGCGGCAGTTCAGCCTGGAGATATTGTCCTGGTGCGTCCGGGGGAAAAGATTCCCGTTGATGGAGAGATCGTGGAGGGAGCCTCGACCGTCGATGAATCGATGGTGACCGGAGAGAGTCTTCCGGTACAGAAAAAGCCAGGGGATGAGGTGATCGGGGCCACGCTCAATCATGTCGGCAGCTTCCAATTCCGGGCGACACGAGTGGGAAAAGACACGGTGCTGGCGCAAATTGTGCAGCTGGTACAGCAAGCCCAGGGGTCGAAAGCACCGATTCAGCGACTGGCAGATCAGATTACGGGGTGGTTTGTGCCGGTGGTGATTGCGATCGCCATCCTCACCTTCGTTGTTTGGTTTAATCTCATGGGGAATCTGACGATGGCTTTGATTACTACCGTGGGTGTGCTGATCATTGCCTGCCCCTGTGCCCTGGGCTTAGCCACCCCGACCTCGGTGATGGTGGGCACGGGTAAGGGCGCAGAAAACGGTATTTTGATCAAAGGGGGCGAAAGCTTAGAACAAGCCCACCGAATTCAAACGGTTGTGCTCGACAAAACCGGCACGATTACCCAGGGGCAACCAACGGTGACGGACTTTGTCACCACCGACGGTACGGCCAATCACAATGAGTTAACGCTGATTAGTCTGGCTGCATCGGTAGAACGCCGTTCCGAGCATCCCTTAGCGGCAGCCGTGGTGCGCTATGCCGAGTCGCAGCAGGTCGCGTTATCTGAAGTCGAGGCGTTTGAGGCGATCGCGGGCAGTGGCGTCCAGGGTTGGGTCTCCGGTCGCTGGGTACAAGTGGGTACCCGTCGGTGGCTAGAGGCTGCGGAAAGCGTGCCCCAGTCCCTGAAAGCCGATCAAGACCGTTGGGAATTACAAAGCAAGACAGTGATCTGGATTGCCGTCGATGGCGATGTGAAGGGCATTATGGGCATTGCCGATGCGCTCAAACCGTCTTCTCGGGAGGCCATTCAGCGCCTACAGCGACTGGGTCTAGAGGTGGTGATGTTAACAGGAGACAACCGCCGCACCGCCGAGGCGATCGCCGCAGCGGTTGGGGTTGACCGGGTGTTGGCAGAAGTGCGCCCCGATCAGAAAGCAGCCATGATTCAAAGGCTCCAGTCTCAAGGGCAAGTGGTCGCGATGGTGGGAGATGGTATTAATGACGCTCCGGCCTTAGCCCAAGCGGATGTCGGCATGGCGATCGGCACGGGAACTGACGTCGCGATCGCGGCCAGCGATATCACCCTGCTCTCAGGCGATCTCCACGGCATTGTCACGGCCATTCAGCTCAGTCGTGCCACCATCGCCAACATTCGGCAGAATCTCTTTTTTGCTTTTATCTACAACACAGTAGGCATCCCCATCGCGGCGGGCATTCTGTTTCCGGTGTTTGGTTGGTTGCTCAATCCCATCATTGCAGGCGGTGCGATGGCTGTGAGTTCCGTCTCGGTGGTCACCAATGCCTTACGCTTGCGCAATTTTCAGATTCAGCCAACCCACTTCCCTGCCAGTCAAACCGCAATGATTCGGAGTCGATGATGCCCTACAGATTGAACCCCACCTATTACTGGCTGAGCTTCGCGGGTGGACTGGTAATCATGGCTACTGTCGGGTCAGCCACCGCTCAACCGCTTAACCGCTCTGTCTCTCAGCCAGTATTACAGACACAATTTCATCGGGTAGAACAGCCCCTAGGGCTGAAGTTGGCCGTTACCGGCGGAGGGCTAGCATTAATCAGTTTAGAAC
This sequence comes from uncultured bacterium, assembly GCA_964465285.1. Taxonomy (GTDB): domain Bacteria; phylum Cyanobacteriota; class Cyanobacteriia; order CAKZMO01; family CAKZMO01; genus JBCCWF01. Next base: position 8,975 of record CAYXJG010000067.1, on the reverse strand, counting down.
TCTGGTGGTTTCTGTTTAACCATCCTTCAACTGAGAGGAAGCAAGACAGCGAAGTTAATCCTAGTGAAAAGCTCAAATAATCCCTAAATCGCAAGATTGATCAGGATCAACAACTATCGACGACTTCTTCAATCATGCTGCATAGCTCTTGACTACAGGGATCATCCAGGGGGCGATCTTGCCAACGGGCTTGATAATTTTCTAATCCTGCCTTCAATTGCTGAATCCGAATCAGTTGTTCGCCTAGATCCGCAATTTTTCGTTGCAGCATATCTTGAACTAAGGGACAAGCTGGGTTGCCTTGATCCCTAACGCCTAAAATTTGTTGGATTTCATCCAGTGAAAACTGGAGAGATTGGGCTTTTTTGATAAATCGAATGCGCTTGACCGCGTCATAGGTGTAATAGCGATATCCGCTTTGGCTTCGACGAGCAGGTTGAATCAAGCCTAGCGACTCGTAATACCGAATCGTGCCGACGGCAACATTGCCTTCCTCGGCAATTTGCCCAATCTTGAGCAACTGTTCTGAAGTTTGATGCTTACTTCGCTGATGCATATAGGCTTTTTGGAAAAATACTATCGACAGCTTGACTCTATAGTCCACTGTAGACTCTAGTATAAGCGTAGTTATGAAGTAACTGGTTGAAAATTTGGATGACTACCATGAATTGCAAACAAATTACTTATGGAATGATGACTGGCTTAGCAGCTATAGGCGCTGTAGGCATTGTAATGCTACCAGCCATTGCTCATGAGCATCGTCAAACTACCACAACTCAAGCTCGTCGGGATTCCGCCGTGTTACCTGAGGTTAGCCAGGGGCAGATGGCACCAGATGCAGAGCCAATGGGTCAGGAGCAGATGGCACCAAGTGCAGAGCCAATGAATCAGATGATAGCTCAATGCAACTCCATGATGAGCATGATGCCAAGCATGATGGGAAACGGTGATGGACTTGAAATGATGCATAGCCAGCCTCTAGAAGAAACAATGATGCCTCAACCACGAGAACGATAAAAAGCGATCGCCCTAGCAGCAAGTAGCCGGCTCCGGTCTGATGCAAATTTCAGGCATGTTTACCTTCATCTACATCATTTAGGAGCATTTTAATGAATAGAAAAGCGAGCCTACTGAACAGGTGTCTTGACTGGCGAATATTAGCAGTATTATTCGCTGTTGGTGTTTCCATGGCGATTTTCGCTCCCCATCTAGGGATCAGTGTTTTGCCTTTGTTGCTACTGGCAGCCTGCCCAGTTTCGATGATTTTGATGATGGTAATGATGAATCAACCAACTCAACAATCAGAGTCGAATTCATCCCATCTAGTTTCAGATGATCTGCCTCTAGACTCCTTACTTGACCAAGATAAACAGCTATCTCAATTGAAAGTAAGTACCTCGGCAAAATTAAAAACCCATAGACCCTGCGCTGCCCGCTGCGCGGGCAGCGCAGGGTCTATGGGTTTTATACTTAATTGTGACCACCTACTTACGTCTCCATCATTTGCAGATGCAGCAAGAGTTGATTGCTCATCAAATCCATGCTCTAGAAGAGCCAGAACGACAGCCTTCTCTCAAATCTACAGATAAAAATAGATGGAGTTAAATAGGAATTTAACAATGAACAAAAAAAGTTGGCTTTTATTAGCGGGTTCCGTAGCTCTCGTCATTGGAACAGGGCTTTCGATTTCGCTGCTTTCCGCGTCATCTGAACAGACAATGTTTAGTCGGCTACGTGGGGTATCCTCTTCGGGAAGTGAAGCTGGTGACTTGACAATTGCGGTAAGTGACAACATCACAGTCTTCCGGAGCCCCAACTGTAGCTGTTGTGGGCTTTGGATGGATCATCTAGAGGCTGCGGGTTTTCAGGTAAACGATCGGGTCACTGAGGACTTAGCGACCGTTAAGCAGCAACACCAAATCCCTGATGATTTAGCCACCTGCCACACTGCGATCATGGGTGACTATGTAGTGGAGGGCCATGTGCCCGCTGTTGAAATTCAACGCCTGCTGGCCGAGCAGCCTGATATCGCTGGGTTGGCTGTACCCGGTATGCCCATCGGCTCTCCAGGCATGGAGTCAGGCGACTACCAAGAACCCTACACAGTATTTGCCTTCGCTGAGAATGGCAGCACAACATCCTTTGCTCAGTATCCTTAGACTCATGATCATCTAGTCGGCATGGCATCATTACCGCTGGCTGTTCTCAAGTAGCGGAGAGTTTTGGAATTCTATGACGACTTCTCGCCGTTTCAGGCAAATAACACAACGGCAAAGCGGTTTTGCACTCAGTGTCTGGATGTTTTGCCTATTCATCTGTGGCTGGCTGTGGCTAGAACCAACTCCTAACCTCCTGGCCCCGTCCGACCTGGAGAGTATGTTGCAAAAGCTAGGTGTCTTTGGGCCAGTTGTCTACATGGCCGTGCTGGCTCTATCGGTGGTGGTTAGCCCGATCCCTGGAGCTCCGTTGGCAATTGTTGGGGGCATGGTCTGGCCCCTTCCACTGGCAGGTCTTTATAGTGTCATTGGGGGTTTTTTGGGCAGCTTGTTGGCCTATTGGATTGGTCGCACTCTGGGACATACCGCAATCCGATCGCTGACGGGTAAGTCGATTTATGTGACCCAAAAGTGGGGCGATCGCTACGGGGGCTGGCTAATCTTTTTTAGTCGGTTGTTGCCCGTCTTTCCTTTTGATGTGCTGAGCTACGTCGCCGGAATCACCCAGCTACCTCTGAAAATTTATGCTCCGGCCACCTTGCTCGGCATGATTCCCCCTATCTTTGTGTTGTGAATTTGAGAACTTTGCCAAGTCGTGTGAATAATTCGTTTTGAATAAGGAAATGACGAATGCTGCGGAAGATAATCCTATGGTTCAGCCTATTTTTCTTCGCCCTGGCTCTGGTTGCCTTTGGCGCTCACCCATTGCTTCGCCAAACCTCTCGTCCCGGCTTAGCCATGATGGGCGGCAACATGATGGACAACGGCATGATGGGTGACTGTATGATGGATGGCGGCATGATGGACGGCGGCATGATGGACGGCGGCATGATGGGCGGCGGCATGATGGAAGATATGCAGGTAGTTCGTCAGCTCTTTGCTCACCACGACCAAATTCGCCGCTCGACAGAGGAAATTCCCGGCGGTGTGCAGACCTTGACAGAATCTGACAACCCCGATGTGACCGCCCTCATTCAACGCCATGTGGCCAGTATGCACCAGCGCTTAGCTGAAGGCCGATGGTTTGCGATGATGAGCCAGACCCTGCCCATCCTTTTCCAAAACGCTGATCGCTACCAGCGGCAATCCCAAGCTACCCCCAACGGAGTTCGCGTCGTCAAAACGTCTGAAGATCCGGATCTGGCGATAGTGCTCCGTGACCATGCCCAAGAGGTCACACAGTTTGTGCAGGAGGGCATGCCCTGTGGGGGTAGGGGCAGGATGGGGCGTTAACATAGCCATCGGCTATCTCCTGTCTACTCTACACGACTTGGCAAGCTTCACGAAAAAATAGGGGTTTGGGGCGCGCTCCGCACGCCCCAAACCCCTATTTTTCATTGTGAATTTGAGAACTTTGCCAAGTTGTGTACTCTAACGAGCCCAAGCGATCTCAGCGATATTCTGGGGCAGGGAAGTCAAAGCAATCGTCTAAGGTCAAGACTTCGTGCCCCAACTGTCAGGAAGTCAACGCTCCACAATGCGGATTGCATGACCGTCCGGATCACGAACTAAAACCCCCCGACGATACCCCAGTTCTGTATCCGGTAACGTCACCACACCCGCCGAAATGAACTCCACTCCGGCCTGCTTCAGCCGTTGACTGACCGCGTCGGCGTCGGCGACAACCATGGTAATGTCCCAATGCACCAGGTCATTAGGCTGAGCATCAGTAGGGTAGGGTCGTCCATCGCTGGGAGACAGATACTCTAAAAACTCAACTCCAATGCCAGATTCAGCTTTTAATCCAGTAATTTGCAGCCGCGCCCCAAATACTTGATTCAGATGAGCTTGCTCAGTGCCGAAGTTTTCACTATCTCCGGCCACCGTCAGCCCTAACAGGTCGCGGTAGAAGCTGAGGCTGGTGGGAGTATCGGCAACGGCGATCGCCGTATGATCAATCCCTAAAAACAGTGGGTCGCTGGCTTGCCAACGCGGATCTCCTTTGTCTGGGGGATAAGCAATCAACTCCAGGTTGTGGCCATCTGGATCTTGAAAATAAAATGCCTCAATGCCTGCTGCCGCTGGAATCGACTCAGGCAGTTCTTGAGGAGCTGTCGAAACATGCTGCACATCAAAGCGACGTAACCGCTGATAGGCCGATTCCATATCACTAACCACAATAGCGATATGTTGAAACCATAGGTCATTGCTGCGAGAGTCTACGGGAATCGGCTCTCCTCGTGGCGTCAGGTACTCGGTAAGTTCGATGACCTCACCTCCCATCTGCATCTGCACGACCCGCATACGGGTGCCAAAGACCCCCTGCAGTTGTTCGTAGGTAGGGCCAAAGACTTCAACATCGGAAATCGGTTCAAAGGTCAGCGCCTCTGAGTAAAACTGGATGGCTGCATCCATGTCAGAAACAGTCATCCCGACAACCGCGACATCGTCAACAGGGGAGCGGGTTGCCGAACTCTGAGCAATGGCAACAGGGGCCGCTGCAGATCCGGCGGTTTGCGACTGGGCGGCATAGGGTGCAAACACCACCGCCAATGTTCCCAGTAGAGCCAGTAAGGAATAGCGTAAAAATTTCATCACAGGTACTAAAGTAGGTCATTGAAACGAACCCGTCAGCCTGAGCGATGAGTCGCGGAGGAGACCCCTAGCTCACCGGCGTCAGGATTTAACCGAGGGCCGACGATCCGATGCCGAAGTTCGGATGATTAAGGCAATCCCCCCCAGAATGGCCATGGAAGCCAATGCTAATCGCCAGGTGATCGGTTCTCCTAAAAAGATGATGCCCCCCAGGGCCGCAATCACCGGCACACTGAGCTGCACGGTCGCAGCCTGGGTGGCTTGTAGAGCCGGTAAGGTGGTGTACCACAGAGCGTATCCCAATCCTGAAGCCAGGGCTCCGGAGGCTACGGCATAACCTATGCCGACCCAATCGAGGGAGAGGCTCGGCAGCATCAATAGGCTTGCCACTGCCGCTAGCGGCACTGCCCGCAGAAAATTTCCAGCACTCACCTGAATGGGATTGCCTACCCCTCGACCCCGTAAAGAATAAATTCCCCAAGCCACGCCAGCCATCACCATGAGCAGCGCACCGACCAAAGGCGGAGCTGAGAGCCCCGGCAGCAACAGACCAATCAGCCCCGCCAGGGCCACCATGAGCCCCATGATTTGCCTGTTTTGTAGTCGTTCTCCCTGCCCCAAGCCATAACCAATCATCGTCATTTGGACGGCTCCAAACAGCAGCAGGGCCCCGGTTGCCGTCGCCAGGCTCAGGTAGGCCAAGGAAAAGCCTACCGCATAGACAAACAATGCCAGAGCCGACAACCAATTGCCCCGCCCGACTTGGGAGGAAGACCGTAGCCGCACCACCAGCCAGAGCATCAGCGCTCCTGCCAGTAGGCGCACTGTAGTAAAACTGGCGGCATCAATGCGGGTATGACTCAATGCGGCCCGACTGAGCAGGGAGTTTCCGGCAAAGGCCACCATCGCCAGGGTCGTTAATATGCTGAGTTGGACGGAGGACATGGGACATTTCCCGAGGACTGCGCCCCTATTCTGGAGCAGGTTGCTGGGAATGGCCTGAGAAGAGTCGGGGATGGTTGTGAGAATCAGGATTAGACCAGAGGGTAGGGATTCGCAACCATGGTAAATACATCAATGCATCGCTGATTCAATCGTTACGTCGGTCGCATGAAACCGATCTCTAACTATTGAGTTCAGCGGCGGTAGATGGCCTTGGATTTCCTGTCAGATCACCTAAATACGCCGCTGCCTCCTACAGTTTTAACTGCTGCATCACGACGAAAGAACTGCAATCGACCAAAGACCAGGCTTTATCTGGTCGGCTTTTGCATAGCTCCCAGGCAGCTGCATCAGTGGCTGTATCGATATGAATGACCTCAACATAAGGAGCCAGCTTGATGGAGTCAATATATTGAAATAGCTTGGGGCGAGTCATACGCTGGCGGCTTCCCAGTAAGGCCACCAGTTCGGCAACGATGTAGTTGGTAGTGATCATCCGGTTTTGGTTATGTTGGGCTTGCCGAAAATGGTCGGCAGCCGGAGCGTGATAGGTTTCGGTCGGGATAAACAGACTGGCCCAACCAGCGGTGTCGATAAACAGGTCACTCACTGGGGTTCAGTTCCTGTTCTAGAGAGTCCGCCAGGTAGCGATCGTGGTGTTCGGCCAGGTCGGTAGCTCCCAGGTGCAAAGTACCGATTAGAGCACTGAGGGGATCAGCCGCCGCGTTATCATGGGCTGCCACCGCAGTTTCTGAGGGTTGCTGGCTCAACCAGGCCAGAGCAGATTCAGTACCGATGTGTCGTAGCGCGTCTGCTGCCGCCTGACGCACGACCAGATCCTCATCCTGAAGAGCTTGGCCCAGAGCCGGAACCGCCGAGGCTGTACCCATGAAGCCTAATGTCCGCGCCGCATTGGCTCGAATTGTGGGGTTTTCATCTTGCAGGGACTGTATAGAGGCTGCTAAGAGCTGAATCGTCTGAAGAATCAACTCTTCCAGCGAAGCATCACCGGTTGCCGCCAGAGTGCCCAGTCGTTCTGAAAGATCGTCAGGTAGCTCGATAGTCAGGGTTTTGGTCATTGGTTTCTCCTGAAACTAATTCGGGTTTTCAGCAACCCCTTCAAAAAACGCGATCGCTGCCTTACCAAAAACGTTGCTTTCAGCAAAATGTTCGCCAACGGCGATCGCAGCCTGCTTACTACCGCTCAAAAGACGCTTCATCTCCAACAGATTTCGCCAGTGAGGCGTTGTTTTGATCTCTGCATCAATAATCTGTATTGCTTCTTGCTCAGTGGCTACATCTTGATGCCTTGATTGCAAATCGCAGCAGTTCATCGCCCCGGTGTGGCAACCGCTGGCGCACCAAATCCTGCATTTGGGCTTCGTTCAGGGGTAGCATCGTGAGCTGAGTGCGAATATCCAGGTCAGCTCCGGCCCCCAATTGCCGGGTGATGCAAATGATTGGAATTTTAGCCGCCTCAAAACGTCCCAGGAACTGTTGCATGGCCGCAACTACTTCCCGTGGGGCTTCGTTGACCTCATCAAACAACAGCAGTAAAGATTGCTCTCTGAGTGATTCTATGCTCGGGCTGACATTGCCGATAAAGTTAAACTGATCTTGCACCCACCCTCAGAGCATTTCCGAGGGCGTCGCGTCAGCCTTGAGTGCAACATACCGCAGGGGCATCAGGACTGGAATTCTGGGTTGATTGGTCTCAAGTTCGTTAAGGGCTCGTTTAGCGGCGGCAAGGAATAGCTGCTGTAAAGATGTCGATTTGCCAGAACCCGGTTTGCCAATCAGCAGGACATCGCCTGGCTCCCGCTTTCCGTTTTTCTCTTCAGTGCCTTCTACTGCGTAGCGCCACAGCCCTTCCTGCACCTCGTGTTCAGTCCTGGTTTTCTTGCTATCGTCAGGAACTATGGCTTGATCAACATGGTTTGATTTTTGGGAAGCTGGTCGTTTAGCCTCAGCCCTGAGCTGCATCCAGGTTGATGTATAAGCCTCTGGCAGTTCTAGCCACTGAGGTCGATTCGGACGCTCTTGCGCGATCGCTTCTAGGTAAATTTTGAGTTGCTGGTTGAGCTGGGGTATGGTCAACACGGCAGAGGATATAGCTCAATGCTACTCAACTTTTGAGTTGGGAGCGAGTTGGGGAAACAATACCCGCTTCGGGAAGCAAATTGTAATGGCTGAATTCAGGGTATCGGACTTTGCTGTCTAACGGTTGCGGTCAGCGGTTGCCGTGATCTTTGCATCCAAACCAAGCGGCTTTAGTCAATCCGCTGCACCGCAATTGTTGTACTGTGCGGCTATGGGAACAACCCTAAGCGAATCCATAACTGTCTTGCTGCCACTTGAGCAGAACTATTCATTGCCAAATACTCCACAGTAACCTCGCCAATCAGCGTTATTCCTACAATTTCACCCGATTCTAGAATGACCTGGAAATGCTCACTCCATAGATCCTCTCGTGGGTGAAAGAAACGAACTTTTGCATTGGAACGGGAAGACTCCCCGCTGATACGATTGCCCTTACGAAGATTACAGGAACGACAAGCAAGGGCTAGATTAGCTTCATCATTTGAACCTTGTCGAGACAGCGGAGCAATATGCTCTACTTCAAATGGAAAATTGAAAACCACTTCAGGAGCCTTGCAATACTCACAACGATGACTCGCTCTTTGGGCAACCTCCGTGTAATAAGGATTCATGAATTGCTTTGTTGCATGAAAGCCGCAGTACGGGCTGTTGCAGCTCTCAATTCAAGTTCAACGAGGCTGTCTAATTCTGCTTGTTGTTCTGGTGGCAGGGCCAAACCTTGATCTCGGGCTACTCGCCACGAGTCCATCAATTCCGATAACCGTTCCTGCTGTTTTGCACCAAAGAAGGAATCAGGTCGGAAGCTTTGAATGACCAGTAGCGCACTAAATTCTATTTCATCGAGCTGGGCAGTTAAAGCATCTAAAGCTTGCCCAGCAGTTTTTCCTACAGAATGTTTGTCCCCCGCGATTGCTCGATAGGACTTTTCGCCGTTAGCACCAGAGATAGGCAGAATAGCTACTGTAGTCATGACTCTGGATAGAAAATCACTTGTCTAAAATTATAGCTCTCCTCAATCATGTGCCGTTTTTCAGAGGATTTGTCTTGGTGCTAACGTTGAGCGGTTCAATCTCAGAGACTAACAGATAACTTGGCTGCACTGCCCCCATTAGGAACTAGCGCAGTACAAAGAATTCATGTAAGCCGTGGGGGAGGGGAAATCCCCGATAATCACAACTAACC
>CAYXJG010000066.1:0-16735 GCA_964465285.1 uncultured bacterium | reverse complement strand
CCAAACCCTTATTCTTGCGTTGTGAATTTAAGAACTTTGCCAAGTCGTAAAATAAAGTCCAATTTTAGTGAAGCGGCGCGGCGATGCCGCGCCGCTTCACTAAAATTAGGTTTAAATTATTTAATTCTCATTTCTTATCGATATGCTGTTTTGCGTGAAATCTCCTTAAAATCAATTTTGGAGAATAGAACTTCAGAGAGCAGACCTGTCTGCCCTCGAATGATTGGTGCAATAAGGAGCTTTAGCATTTATGGCAACGTTGAGTTGGCATCGTTCAAGTCGTCGGCATTGGCTGTATCGCCTCTCCGCCGGTGCGAGTAGCCTCGGGTTGGCTCTGGTGTCTATGGCAGCGATGCCTGGAGCATTAGCGTCAAACGCTTCACTATTGGAGCAGATGCAAGCAGATCAAGCTGTATTGGCACAAATTCACCCCAATTCTAGACTAATGGCGCAATCCACACCGCCGCCCCCTCAGCAAGGTGATCTTGCCATCGATCAAACGGTTGCCTGTGAAGTGCTGATTGTAGGCAGCGGGCTATCAGGCGTCGCTACGGCATACGAAGCACTCAAGGCGGGCAGAACGGTCTGCATGACGGAGCTAACAGACTGGCTTGGTGGACAGATTTCGTCCCAAGGAACCTCTGCCCTGGATGAAGCCCGCCAGCAGCGATCGCTCCTGTTCTATCCCCATGGCTATAACAAACTGCGATCGCGCATTGAAGACCATTACAATGAACTGAACCCCGGCGACTGCTGGGTGAGTGCGTCCTGCTTTTTGCCTCAGAATGCCCATGAGATTCTAACCGAACAGTTAGAAGATGCCGCTGATGAGGGGGATGGTGTTCTGCTGTGGTTTCCCTCGACGATCGTTAAGGAGTTGGACATTAGTCCAGATAGACGCCTGATTGAAGGGGCGATCGCCATTCAACATTCCCCGGCACCCAATACCCCACCCCTCAACACCGAACCCCTGTCAGCCATCATTGAAGACGCCTACCGCTATGAAGACTCACCACGACTCAAGAAAACCGTCATTCAGTTTATTCCCCTGGAACCCGACCCACAGGAATCCCAGGAAGATTCCACTCCTCGCCCTGCTCCCTGGTACGTGGTCGAAGCAACAGAAACCGGTGAAGTGATTGCTCTGGCAGATGTGCCCTATCGTCTTGGTCTCGATCCGCGCACCGCCCTCAATCCCTCTTCGGCAAGCGAATCCGGTGACCCCTACTGCACCCAGGGGTTTACCTATACCTTTGCGATGGAGCAAACCGAAGAATCGCAAGCCCAGGTGAAACCATCCTTCTACGACCGCTACCAACCCTACTATGGCTACGACCCCAACCCAAACCTGGCAGACTTCAATGCCGTATTTACCTATCGGCGCATCTGGGCACCCAACGCCGACAAACGAGAGGAAAATGTTGCTCGATTTGGGGTCAGTATCCCTAAACCCGGCGACATTTCCATGCAGAACTGGGTGTGGGGCAATGACTACCGTCCGGGAACAGTTCACGATAACCTGATTTATACTCCCGAACAACTGGAAGCCACAGGACAGCTTGAACCTAGTGGCTGGCTGGGCGGACTGCGCACTGAAACCTTACAGAGTGGCGAAGAACTAGCATTAGGCTTCTACTACTGGCTGGTGGAAGGCACCACCGATTCCCAGCTTGGAGAGGGTGTCAAGGAGCCACATCCCAACCACCGCCTGCTCACAGGATTAGATTCACCGATGGGGACCGTGCATGGCCTGTCTAAATACCCCTACATTCGTGAGGGACGACGCATCATCGGCAGGCCGTCCTATGCCTATGCAGATGGGTTTGCTGTAAATGAGATTGATATTTCCTGGCAGGATTATCGGTCAGACTTTTATAAAGATAATCTTTCCGAAGAAATGTATCGTCGCCTCTGGCTCCATCTTTCGGGCTTAGGCGTCACCAGTGCCGTTCGAATGGGGGAGTCTCCCGATAACATCACCCGCCGCACCCGCTCAACTATATTTCCCGATGCTGTCGGCATTGCCCAATACGCCATTGACTTCCATCCCTGCATGGCAGAGTCTCCCCCGGAGAAACCGGGCAACACCGAGCGCCCCGGCACCCGTCAGGGGCATGGGCAAGCCTACCCCGCCCAAATTCCCCTGCGGTCGATGATTCCCCAGCAAATTGACAATCTTCTTGTTGCTAGCAAAAGCATTGCCACAAGCCATATTGCTGCCGCTGCTTACCGAGTTCATTCCTTTGAATGGTCTGTGGGAGTTGCCGCAGGCACGACTGTAGACTTTGCCCTAGACACAGGCATCATGCCCTATGAACTCGTCGATGATTTGCCCTACCCAGAACCTCAGTTAGATGCACTGAAGAAGCGACTTGCTGAGCAGGGCAATCCAACAGCATTTCCAGACACATCGATTTTCAATCTGGATTGGGAAAATTGGCGGGTTTGGGGAGGATGATGGTGGTAAGCGATCTGCGGCTAAAAAAGTACCCGGAAAAGAGCAGCGGGCTGCGCCCGCTGCTCTTTTCCGGGTACTTTATTTTCTTGCAAGTCCTTAAGCGATAAAGATGATAATTCGCTGAAATTTGTCTGAACGTTCGGTATACCCATCTTTAGAAATCTCTGATATTGTTATGTTGTGGAATGTGTACAACACAGATTAGTGGTGCTATAACCATATATAGATTCGGTAGTAGCTTGCTTGTTCTGTGTACTTGTTTAGGTGTGAGGACACAACAATGTTGTCTAATAAAATGTTCAAATCGCTGCTGATTGCGCCAGCAGTTTTTGGAGCCTCTATGGTTGCCTCTACTGCGGCGATCGCCTCCGAAGCTCCTTCTGTTTCCAGCCTCGATCAGATCAACCAGTACAGCGCTGAAGGTCAGGGTAACGAACTTTCCCAGGTTACCTCTGTCTCTCAGCTTTCCGACGTTCAGCCCACCGATTGGGCCTTCCAGGCTCTCCAGTCTCTAGTTGAGCGTTATGGCTGTATCGCAGGCTATCCCGACGGAACCTACCGTGGAAACCGGGCAATGACCCGTTACGAGTTTGCCGCTGGTTTGAACGCTTGTTTGGATCGCGTCAATGAACTGATTGCTGCTGGGTTGGCTGACAAAGTGAGCCGTGAAGACTTAGCCGCACTCCAGCGTCTCCAAGAGGAATTTGCTGCCGAACTGGCAACTCTGCGGGGTCGCGTTGATGCTCTTGAAGCTCGCACGTCTGAGCTGGAAGCTAACCAATTCTCCACCACAACCAAGTTGAGTGGTGAAGTCCTCTTTGTTCAGGAGGCTGCGTTTGACCAAAGTGAATTTGATGACCAGGTGACCTTCGGCTACCGGGTTCGCCTGAACTTTGACACAAGCTTCACGGGTGAAGATCGGTTGAGAACTCGTTTCCAGGCACGTGATTTGCCTGATTTCGAGATGGACTTTATCGGTCGTTCCTTCGCTGGTGGCGGCGGCGGAAACTTCGTTCTTGACGACTTGGTTTACACCTTTCCCTTTGGTCCTTCTGAAGTCATCATTGGTGCAAACAGCATTAGCTGTGATGACTTCGTTGCTAGCACCATTAGTCCTTTGGATAGTTCTAGCGGTGGCAGCATCTCCGACTTTGGTTTCCCCCGTCAGTATGCCCTTGCCTGTGACGGCGACCAGGGTATCGGTGCCGTTGTTCAGCTTTTTGATAGCCTCAGCCTTGACTTTGGTTATTCTGCTGCTGAGGGTACGTCTCCTGCTGCGGGCGAAGGCTTCTTCAATGGTGACTATAGCATCATTGGTCAGTTGACCTATCTGAGCGATTTTGTTGATGCTGCATTAACCTACATTAATGGCTATGCAGGTGGAAGCGGTTTCTACGGTGGTTCTGCCGAAGTTGCAAACACCTATGGGGGTCAAATCAATTTCAAACTCAGTGATACCTTTGAGCTGGGTGGTGGTATTGCCTACGCAAATATCCAAGGCATTGGTGCTGCACCAGACTACGATGCATGGAGTTGGCAGGGCACTATCTCAGTCAACGACCTGCTTGGCGAAGGCAATCAACTTGGTATCGTTGCAGGTGTGCCTGACTACTCGTTAGATGGAGATTTCATTGAAGGTGACGATAATACCTTCATGGGTGAAGTTTTCTATCGCTATCAGTTGAGCGACAACATTTCTCTGACCCCATCTGTTGTCTTCATCAGCGATCCTAACAACAATGATGACAACAGTACTGGTATCATCGGTCACCTCAGAACAACCTTCAAGTTCTAGGTTTAGTTAGTTCCTGACTGAATCAGGTTTAGTCCTGAAGTCTCGGATTCCTTGTTGAATCCGAGACTTTTTTGTTCTGATTTGTCTAAAAGCTCTGCTTGTCAGGACTTGGCAAGTTTCACACAAAGATAGGGGGTTGGCGCGCGCGGAGCGCGCGCCAACCCCCTATCTTTGTGTTGTGAATTTGAGAACTTTGCCAAGTCGTGTGCTTGTGATCTTCTGAGTGTTTTAGAATTTAAAGCAGGACATCATGATCGGCAACTGGGCGTTTTCAAAACCAGTGATTCCTGATCTGGAAAACGATGGCCTGCACTCAGACCCTAATTTGACGCTTAGCCCATGCGGATTGCTGAAAACATTACTGAACTGATTGGCCGGACTCCCCTGGTGAGGCTCAATCGAATTCCGAAGTCGGAGGGGTGTCTTGCCGATATTGTTGTAAAGCTGGAGGGGATGAATCCGTCTGCATCGGTGAAAGATCGGGTGGGCATAAGCATGATTGAAGCAGCGGAACGGAAGGGGTTAATCTCTTCCGATCGCACAACGCTGGTTGAACCGACCTCTGGAAATACAGGTATCGCTTTAGCCATGACTGCTGCCGCCAAGGGCTATCGGCTAATCCTGACTATGCCGGAAACTATGAGCGCCGAGCGTCGGGCGATGCTGCGAGCCTATGGCGCGGAACTGGAGCTGACCCCTGGCATTGATGGCATGGGGGGCTGCATCCAGCGAGCGCAGGACATTGTAGAGTCCTTGCCTGACGCCTACATGCTTCAGCAGTTCCAGAACACTGCAAATCCCCAGGCCCATCGAGAAACAACGGCTCTGGAAATTTGGGAAGACACGGAGGGACAGATTGACATTCTTGTGGCCGGTGTGGGAACCGGGGGCACGATTACAGGTGTTGCTGACGTGCTTAAGCGGCGAAAGCCAGAGATGCGGGCGATCGCCGTTGAACCCTCCAACAGCCCTGTGCTCACAGGTGGACGGCCGGGCCCCCACAAAATTCAGGGAATTGGGGCAGGCTTCATTCCCCAAGTTCTAAACATCGATTTAATCGATGAGGTCCTCACCATCAGTGATGACGAGGCCATTCTCTATGGTCGTCGCTTAGCGCGGGAAGAGGGGTTGCTATCAGGCATTTCCAGCGGAGCCGCACTAGCCGCAGCCATTCAGATTGCCCGACAGGCTGAAAATGAGGGTAAACTCATCGTGATGATTCAGCCAAGCTTTGGTGAGCGCTACTTAAGTACGCCCCTTTTCCAGGAGGCAGAATTAGTGTCGGCAACGCTTGGATAGCAAACTAGGTATGGTTCAGCAAAACCACTATGAGGTGCTAGAAATTTCCCCAACAGCGACTCAGGCTGATATCAAGCGTGCCTATCGTCGTCTGGCAAAGAAATTTCACCCAGACAGCAACCACAGCATGGCAAGCCACGAGCACATTGCTGTAATTAATGCTGCCTACGAGGTGCTAGGAGACCCCAGCCAACGGAAAACCTATGACACATACCTCAACGGCGCATATGGATATCGCCGCCCGTCCTCTTCAGCCAATCGCCCCTCTCCCAAGCGCACAGCGACAGACCCCCAGCGACCTCGTCGCTCTCGTCGCACCTCTGCCAGAGACGTCGATGAGGCCTTAAATCAATGGCTGCAATTTGTGTATCATCCGGTATGTCAATCCTTAAGCCACATTTTGAGTGCCTTCGACCAGGAAATCGATGCCTTGTCTGCTGACCCGTTTGATGACGAGTTAATTGAGGATTTTCAGCGTTATATCGATCAGTCCCGCGAACTCCTTACAAAAGTTCAGGGTTTATTTCGCGCACGGCCTAATCCATCGAGCCTCGCTAAAACAGCATCCAATCTTTATCATTGTCTCAACCAAGTGGGTGACGGCATTGATGAACTCGAGCGGTTTATTACCAGCTATGACGATTATTACTTGCATACTGGCCATGAACTGTTCCGCATTGCCCGTGCTTTGAAGCAAGATGCCCAGGCCGACATGAGTCATATTTAATACAAATCGCAATTAAGTAACCCAATATAAAAAGTAACCCAACATAAATAAGCTCAAAACCTAACAACCGGGGGAGCACTCCTCCGGGGTTCTCCCCCGGTTGTTAGGCTGAGTTTATTAATACCGACCTACTTACTCAGGTTGCCCCACGGCTTGGCAAGTTTCGCACAAAGATAGGGGTTGGCGCGCGCTCCGCGCGCGCCAACCCCTATCTTTGTATTGTGAATTTGAGAGCTTTGCCAAGTCGTGTTACAAACACGGCTTGGCAAAGTTTACGAAGGAAAGAGGGTTTTGGGCGCGAGATTCGCGCCCAAAACCCTCTTTCCTTCATCGGATAACGGTGTGCAAATTGGTTCAGCACACCCAAATGTGTTGAGTGGCGGCGCAGAGCGCCGCCACTCAACATGCTGTACTTAATGCGCTTGCACAGCACTATAAATTTGAGAAGTTTGCCAAGTCGTGTACAAAATGGGCTTAGCTTGCTTCTCAAAGAGTGAGGGAGGCTAGACAAGGCTTTCCAACTTCTCTTTTCCCGTCCTTGAAGAAGGGGCTGGGGGATGAGGGTCAGACAAAATTTTGGGAAAGGCTGAGTAGTAACAATCTTTAGAATTATTTTACGTAGAATGTGGTGAGATGGTACGCCATCACGCCAGCAACTGAATCTCCTCAGGAGTCCATCATCATGGGATTTAAGATCCTGCCAGGCACAAGCTATCCCCTTGGAGCTACAGCTTACTCCAACGGCGTTAACTTTTCTATATTCTCAAAGAACGCTACGTCTATTGAGCTACTGCTCTTCGATGATCCAGATGATCTCAAGCCGTCGCGGATTATTTCTCTCGATGCGAGCCACCATCGCACCTTTTACTACTGGCATGTTTTTGTTGAGGGCATTACCCACGGGCAGCTCTATGGCTACCGAGTGCATGGCCCCTACAGCCCAGAACTAGGATTTCGCTTTGATGGCCAAAAAGTGCTGCTTGATCCCTATGCCCGAGCTGTAGCCGGGTGGCGCAACTATGACCGCGATGCCGCGATGCACTCTGGAGGCAACTGTGGCCAGGCATTGAAGTGTGTGGTCGTCGATACCAATCGATATGATTGGGAAGGTGACGAACCGCTAAATATTCCTTACTCAGTCAGCGTTATCTACGAGATGCACGTGGGTGGGTTCACCCGCAATCCGAACTCGGAAGTAGCCCCAGAAAAGCGAGGCACGTTTGCTGGGGTCATCGAGAAAATTCCCTATCTTAAGGAATTAGGTGTGACAGCGGTTGAACTGCTGCCTGTTCACCAGTTTGATGAGCAGGATGTCGCTCCAGGGCTAGTCAACTATTGGGGCTACAGTACCATGGCGTTTTTTGCACCCCATCGTCGCTACAGTTTTCGCTGTGATCCCCTTGGCCCAGTGGATGAGTTTCGGGACATGGTGAAGGCATTCCATAAAGCTGGCATTGAAGTCATTCTTGACGTGGTGTTTAACCACACGGCAGAAGGCAATCATGAAGGCCCTACCTTTTCGTTTCGGGGGCTAGAAAATGATGCGTATTATATTTTGGAAGAAAATAAGACTTTCTACAGCAACTACAGTGGATGTGGCAATACTCTCAAGGCGAACCACGAAATCGTGGCTCGCATGATCATTGACAGCCTGCGCTATTGGGTAACGGAGATGCACGTGGATGGGTTTCGGTTTGACCTGGCCTCCGTCCTTGCTCGTAGCCGCACTGGGGAACCGCTCACTGACCCGCCCATTCTCTGGACGATCGAATCCGATCCAGCACTGGCGGGCACTAAGATTATCGCTGAGGCATGGGATGCCGCCGGGCTCTATCAGGTGGGATCATTCATTGGCGATCGCTTCGCCGAGTGGAATGGGCCGTTTCGGGATGATGTACGCCGCTTTGTCAAAAGCGATCCAGGCACGGTCAGAACCCTTGCCAACCGCATTATGGGCAGTCCTGACATTTACCCTGAACCTGACCGTGAACCCAACCGCAGCATTAACTTCATCACGTGCCACGATGGATTTACCCTGAATGACTTGGTGACGTACAACGAAAAGCACAATAGCGCTAACCTTGAAAATAACCAGGACGGCTGTAACCACAACTTTAGTTGGAATTGTGGTGTTGAGGGCAACACGAACCATCCGGACATTGAAGCCCTGCGGCTGCGTCAGATGAAAAATATGCTGACGATCATGTTCGTCTCACAGGGAACCCCTATGGTATTGATGGGCGACGAAGTAAGGCGTACTCAGTTGGGAAATAACAATGCCTATTGCCAGGACAACAACCTGAGTTGGTTTGACTGGGGCGCGACTGAACGAAATAAAGACATCCTGCGCTTTATGCGTCAGCTCATCGCTCTTACGCAATCCTTAATCTTGTTTCGTCAGGAGCGAATTCTGAAGACGAACTATGACCCCTACCGGCCTCACATCATCTGGCACGGCATCCATCTAGGCCAACCGGACTGGTCTCACGATTCCCATAGTCTTGCGTTTACTCTTTCCCATCCTCAAGTCAACGAGTCGCTGCACATCATGTTGAACGCCTATTGGGAACCCTTAAAGTTTGAGCTGCCGCCATTGGACAAATGGGAACGATGGTATCGTGTGGTAGATACATCGCAGCCCTCTCCGAATGATATTTTTGATTCTCAGGGGGCGATCGCCGTATCAGAGGATCGATATCAGCTGATGGAGCGATCGACATGCATTCTGATTGCGGGCTAGGAGGAAGATTTCGTTATAGCAACGCAAGGATTCGTAAACCTATAGCGGTGTGCAATTGGTTCAGCACACCCAAATGTGTTGAGTGGCGGCGCAGAGCGCCGCCACTCAACACACTGTATTTAACGCGCTTGCACAGCGCCATAAAGTTATCCTCACGACTTGGCAAGTTTCACGAAGAAACAGGGGTTTGGGGCGCTCTGCGCGCCCCCCAAACCCCTGTTTTTCATTGTGAATTTGAGAACTTTGCCAAGTCGTGTATCCTTTGAAAGCCGCGTGGAACAAAGCTTCTAAAGGATGTTTCCATCTAAGCGCGTACCGCTGTACCCTTGAGTCCAGCAAGAACCTTAGGAACGAAGATTAGATAAAATCCCTTTTTACCAGGGCGGCGCGGCGATGCCGCGCCGCCCTAATAAAAATTTGGTTCACGTTATTTAATTCTCAAACCTTAGGTGATGACTGTGGGCTTTTCTCGGCCTGCGGTTTCACGAATTTGTGCAACTTCTTCGGCAATCTGGATGAAGGTGCCCAATGCCTCCTGGGGATCAAGGGTGTGCTTTGAACTGTCTGCTTCGAAGCTTTCTAAGTAGAGGCGAATTGTGGCTCCCTGGGTGCCCGTGCCCGACAGACGGAACACAATGCGAGAGCCATCGGTGAAGCCGATGCGGATCCCTTGCTTTTCAGCGACGCTGCCATCAACGGG
Organism: uncultured bacterium; assembly: GCA_964465285.1. Classification (GTDB taxonomy): domain Bacteria; phylum Cyanobacteriota; class Cyanobacteriia; order CAKZMO01; family CAKZMO01; genus JBCCWF01. Next base: position 7,016 of record CAYXJG010000066.1, on the reverse strand, counting down.
ATCGGTGTAGCTGAAGTCATCGGCGTACGTCACCTCGTAGCCGTGGAAGGTCTTGCCGGGAAGGGAACCCAACTGTGCCCGCAGGTTATTCATGAGAGTATTGGCGCGATCGCTCTCTACCCCTTCATAGTCATGGCGGGAGTAGTAGTTGCGTCCATAGGTCTGCCAGTGTTCTCGCACAATCTCTTCAACGGACTGCTTGCGGGCTGCCAGAATATTAAGCCAGAACAGCACCGCCCAGAGGCCATCCTTCTCCCGCACGTGGTTTGACCCGGTGCCAAAGCTCTCCTCGCCGCAGAGGGTGGCGCGACCTGCGTCCAGGAGATTGCCAAAGAACTTCCAGCCCGTGGGAGTCTCATAGCAGTCGATGCCGAGCTTTGCTGCCACCCGATCAGATGCCTGGCTGGTGGGCATTGACCGGGCGATCCCTGCCAATCCATCTTTGTAGCCGGGAACCAAGGTGGCGTTTGCCGCTAACACCGCGAGACTGTCGCTGGGGGTGACGAAAAAGTTGTTGCCCAGGATCATGTTGCGATCGCCATCGCCATCAGACGCCGCGCCAAAGTCGGGAGCATTCTCCCCAAACATCAGCTCTACCAAGTCATGGGCGTATACCAGGTTGGGGTCAGGATGTCCGCCGCCAAAGTCTTCCAGGGGAACCCCATTGGTAACAGAACCTTTGGGCGCACCCAGGGCACCTTCAAAAATTGCCTTAGCATAGGGGCCTGTAACCGCGTGGAGGGAATCCATGCACATGCGGAAGGAGCCACTAGCCAGGTAATCCCGAATCTGGTCGAAGTCAAACAGGGACTTCATCAATTCAGTGTAATCGGCAACAGAGTCTAAGACTTCAACGGTCATTGCCCCGAGCATAGCCTGTCCCAGGGTGCTTAAATCTACATCGGGAGCATCCAGCATCTTGTAAGAATCAATTACCTGGCTGCGCTCGAAAATTGCTTTGGTGACTTTTTCTGGGGCAGGGCCACCATTGCTGACGTTGTATTTCACGCCAAAGTCTTCATCGGGACCACCAGGATTGTGGCTCGCAGAAAGGATAATGCCGCCAAAAGCGTTGTACTTGCGAATAAGGCAGGACGCCGCTGGGGTAGACAGGATGCCGTCTTGGCCGACTATGACTTTGCCAAATCCGTTGGCAGCGGCCATTTTCAAGATAATTTGAATGGCGGTTTTGTTGTAGAAACGGCCATCTCCTCCCAAAACCAGGGTCTGGCCTTCGGACCCGTCTAAGCTGTCAAAAATAGACTGAATAAAATTCTCAAGATAGTTCTGTGTCTGAAAAACAGCCACCTTTTTTCGTAGGCCCGAGGTGCCGGGTTTTTGATCGGTAAAGGGCTGCGTCGCAACAGTACGAATATTCATAAGGGCACAAACGTATAGATGAGGATAACAAGTTTGAATTCAGTGTATCGGGTTATGCTGCCATCCGTGACGAGGGACAGCGAAACATACTTATTTTGAGGCATAACGGTACTCGTTCGTGTGATGGAGCCAACATCGAAAGGTGAGTTCAGCATTCAGCATCTTATGTAACCAGGGGCAGAATGCCGACAGTTCCATGAAACGCCAAGGGATCTATCCGAAGAGGGCTAACCAGATGGGTATGGTCAGGAGGAGCGCTATGGAGCCAATCGCCAGGTTTGTCACGGTTAAGTCTCGGTCGAGATTGTAGGCTTCCGCCAGAATCAAGGTCGCAAACGCCGGAGGCATGGCTGACTGCAACACTAAAACGAGCCGGGGTGCTCCTGTGATACCGAGAGTGCTAACGACGCCTCCCACCAGGAGGGGCACAATCAGCATCTTGATGCCCAGGCTTGCGGTTGCCTTGGTTAGGTTGGCGCGAAAGGGAACTCTGCTGAGCCGCATTCCCAACAATGCTAGGGACAGGGCGATCACCGTCCAAGCCATGCCCTGCAGTACTCGTTCGACGGAATCCAGTAACTCAACCCGCTGGAATGCTATGCCCGCAGCAAAGCCCCATAGGGCAGGATTTTTTATCACGGCCTTGAGGGTGCGGCGCATGTGGTTGGGCTGCTCCTCCAGCATGGGATTATCGCCAAAATTAGAGGCCATCGCGACGCCAATGCCGTAGACGGCGAGGGTGCTGCCCAGGGTGTCGTAAAACACCGCCCAGCCAAAATATTGAGGGCCGACCAGGGCCAGGGTGACGGGATAGCCCAGGTATCCAGTGTTACCAAACATTGAAGCATTGAGAAAGCTGCCCTGGGTGGATGATGACCATGATTTAGAGGTGGATGGTTTAGAGGTAGATGATTTGGAGGTAGATGATTTGGAGGTAGATGATTTGGAGGTAGATGATTTGGAGGTAAGTGAATGTTGAGATTGGCGCTTGATCCAACCCCAGGCGATCGCCGCCCCCGACAACACCGCTGCCCAACACACCACAGGCGCAAGCCAAGTATCCCCCGTCAAATCAGCTTGGCGCAGGAAAATCGCGATTCCCAGGGGAACACCGACCCAAAACAGTCCACGCCCTAGGCGGTGGGCCACACTTTCGGGTAGCATTCGTCCCAGAACAACCCCTAATCCAACCCATAGAACCAGTGGAATATAAAGCTGCAACAGATTCATTCAACCCTCACATTCAACTGTTACGTAGGATCAGGAGCTAAATACAGTCCAGTTTTGTTGAGGCGGCGTAGAAATGCCACGTCGCCCAGCAGCATAATTTGGTTCAAATGATTTAGCTCTCGCTCCTTAGTGGCATTAATAAAATGGCATTAAAAATGCATTCAACTTAAAAGACTCGCGCCACGATCTATCCTGACGAGATTTAGCCTCATCGTATAAGGAATGTGAGTGTAGCGCAGCGTAAGCTTACCTACTTCAGCTACAACTTAATGTCTGCTTTAGAACTATCCGCCCCCCTTTTGGGGTGTTGGACAGACGCTCATACCTTGCCCAGGTTGGAAACTTCAGTTCCCAATCTGGATCTGGTTTAGAAGTGGGCTTTGACGGTCGCGGATGATTCCCTGGTCTACCGGAACAGGGTGAATGTATCTCTTGCAGATCTCAGTCCCTTCACCGTAGCCTTTGTTACAATGCACGTTTGATGGTGTGTCAGGAGGCCGAATTGGGGAAGCGGTGTGCCCGAAATCGGAAACGCTCGCAGCGTCGAGCAATCTACTGCCCAACCCACGGGTGTTATCTCGACAGTGTCAGTCAAAAATATCGGCTCTATGCCGATCGCGCGTCCCATCTTCGAGACCGGGGCGTAGGCCGCAAACAATCATTGCTGCTGATTGCCAGCCAAACCACTGTACCGCTAGATGGGGAATGGCTGGAAGCGTTTTGGTGTCCCATGTGTGGCGAAACCATCTGGTATCACGTGGTCAAGACGGGCGATCGCACCTACAGCCTATCGGAAGCGCCCCGTCTCCTCTGGCAGCAAGTTACTGGGGTCATCCAGGTAAATGGGAATCCCTCCGTTAGCGAGTTTACCTTTCGCCAGTCCTATCATCGTAATGGCTATCGGCTCAAAGACTTCCGCTCTGCTATGTAGCATCGTATCGAGATTCAATGCCAGTGCAGCGCTAAGACGATGGGAAACTAGCAGAGGTTTTAGCCGAGGTGCATCGGGGAACAGCGACAGAAGAGTGGAGGGAGAGAAGATATGTGCTGGGAACCCATTGGACGATTCATAATGCCATTGTATGGTGAAGGGAAGAGGGAGAATTAAGTGCTCCACTCACCTACTTACCCACTCACCCACCCGCCTACCACGGACCACCCCCAGCACCCCTCACCTCCCCACAAGACTCTCCCCACCATGTATGCTCTTCCGAGCGAAAACCCGGAGCAACCAGGGGTACCAGACGAATTTCATGTTTTTCAGTCGCAGCTTCTGCGTGAGACCTGCCAGTCGCCCACCTACCCGGCTAAGGAAATTTTCATTGGCACGGATATTAAGGGACTTGCAAGAAAATAAAGTACCCGGAAAAGAGCAGCGGGCTGCGCCCGCTGCTCTTTTCTTCCGGTATCTTTTTTAGCCGCAGATCCCTAATCTCTACTACGATTCTCGCCATACCCTTTGGTACAAGCGACCCGACTGATTTATTGCGCTGGGGGTTGCTCGGGCTGAGAAACAGCGGGATTTACGGTGGAGTTATGTGATCTGGTAGGAAGGGGTGACGCCTTATCTGGTAGTTGAACTGCTTTCTCCCGGTACTGAGCTAGATGATTTGGGGCGAACCCTGCGGGACGTGGATCAGCCGCCAACCCAGTGGCAGGTCTATGGGTAACTGTTGCGCATTCCTTACTACGCGACGGTTGATCGATACACGAATCAATTTCGCCTGTTTCGCTTAGTGGCGACCCAGTATGAAGCCGTCGAGTTACCAGAGCAGACTTTCTGGTTTGACGACTTGGCAGGTTTCACGCAAGAGTAAGGGTTTGGGGCGCGCTCCGCGCGCCCCAAACCCTTACTCTTGCGTTGTGAATTTGAGAACTTTGCCAAGTCGTGTGGTTTGACGAGATGGAATTGAGACTAGGCGTGTGGGAGGGGTTTTACCAGGGCATTCAGGGTGCTGGTACGATGCCCAAAATCAGTGACTCCCTACCGCTGAAGAATGTCAACAGCAGGAAGCTCAACGAGCAGAACAGGAACCCCAGGGAGCGGAGAGACTCGCTGCTTGACTCCGAGAAGTAGGCATTGATCCCAGCAATCCTCAGTATGGAAATTTAGGCGACCTTTTTGTCCCTTAAACACAGACAAGTGAGCGCCTGTAGGGCGCGAAGTTTCCCAAAATGAGAATTGCTGCATTGATCCCGATGAAATCTAATAGAAATTCGGTACGCTGTACACTTGAAGGAGATGATCCGGAGCTCTTGCCCCTTGAACTGAAGACGATGTATCAGATTAACCCTCCTAACCATCCACTCCCGGCAAAAGATACTCTGCCGACGATGTATGATCTTCCGAGTGAAGATCCGGCAGAACCTGGCTTGCCTGACGAATTTCATCTCCTCCAGCCCGAATTACTGCGTCTCACCTTTCGCCCCCCAAGCTACCCTGCCGATCAGGTATTTACAGGGAGTGACTTAAACCTCTACTACGACTCCAAGCATACCCAATGGTATAAACGGCCCGATTGGTTTGGGGTTTTGGGAGTATCCCGATTCTACGAAGGCCACGACCTGCGAATGAGCTATGTCATCTGGCAGGAATCGGTAAATCCGTTTGTGGTAGTCGAACTGCTGTCACCGGGCACCGAACCGGAGGATCTGGGGCGTACCCTGCGCGATGCGAGCCAGCCGCCGAACAAGTGGACAGTGTATGAACAAATCCTCAGAATTCCCTACTATTTTGTATTCAATCGCTACACCAATGAGTTACAGCCCTTTGGATTAATGATGGGGCGCTATCACCCCTTGGAGATTTCAACAGTCGGGGATAACCATCAAGGAGTGTGGTTGGAGGAAGCAGAACTCGGTTTAGGGCTGTGGGAAGGCTCCTACCAAGGGCTGAATCGCCTCTGGCTGCGCTGGTATGACCGGGAACACAACTGGATTTCTACGCCGGAAGAACAAGAGGCGCAACGGGCGGAACAGGAGGCGCAACGGGCTGAGCAAGAAGCGCAACGGGCTGAGCAAGAAGCGCAACGGGCTGAGCAAGAAGCGCAGCGAGCTGAGCAAGAAGCGCAGCGGGCAGAACGATTGGCTGCACGATTACGGGCGTTGGGCATTGATCCGGATAGTGTCTGACTCAATAGTGTTGAGGCTACAAAGCGTCCTTCTGAATCTTCACGGTTTTGGTGGGGTTAGGAATGTCTACTTTTGGGGTTGTGCGAGAGTCATTGCGTTTTGCCCCTCATCTCATCCTGCCTTTAGCGCGGTCTGTCGCCGTTGCTCAAGGGTCGGTGTTGCTGTCGATGAACGGTGCTGCATCATGCTTACAGTGTACGATGTGATGTGTGATAATGGTTGTCGTGAACAGTGGTGGTTGTTAAGCGATCGCCCCTCATCTTTCCTGGGGGCGAATGTGGGAGAATTTAAGATGAGTTCATATGTATGTCTTTTAACCCATGCCCGATCGCTCATCAGATTGGTTTCGGCAGGCCCAGCGTGATCTGGATCAGGCTGAGGCATCCTTGCAGGACAATCGCCATGAATGGGCCTGTTTTGCGGCTCATCAGGCTGCAGAGAAAGCGGTTAAAGCGCTACATCTGGCCTACCAGCAAGAAGCCTGGGGTCATGTGGTTGCTCGGTTGCTCTCTGAGTTACCTTCTGAAATAGAACGACCTGCCCTATTGACTGACAAGGCAAAAGTCCTGGACACATTCTATATTCCGACCCGTTATCCAGACAGTCACCCCGAAGGGTCTCCCTTTGATCACTATGGTTCGTTGCAAAGCCGTGAGGCCGTGAATTATGCCCGTGAGATCCTTGAATTCGTCCGTGATGAAATGGCCCAGTCGAGAAACCGTTGAGGCCGCGCTACGACAATGGGCCGAAGCCGCAACTGCGAACAATCCGGCGATCGCAGCCGTGGGCTATTTTGGCTCCTATAGCCGCAATCAGGCCGGGGTCGGCAGTGATCTGGATGTGATTATTCTTTTGCAGTCAGACGGAAATGAACCCGCACACCGCCCGTTTCACCAACGGGCGGTGGCCTTCGATTTTGGCTTCATCCCGGTGCCCGTCGATGCGATCGCCTACACCCAGGAAGAATGGGCACACCTGGAAACAGCATCCCCCAGGTTTTACAAGACGCTGACCCAGGAAGCGATATGGGTCTGGCGTGGATCTGGTTCTAACGTTTGAATTGTCATCATGCCTACGGTGTAATTTGACCGTTTTGACGTTGAGGGTGGTGTAGGTGATGAATTCGACCTTATGGCGTGGTTGATTTTAATCATAAAGCATATGTCTGACACGACTTGGCAAGTTTCACGCAAAAATAGGGATTTGGCGCGCGCTGAGCGCGCGCCAAATCCCTATTTTTGCGTTGTGAATTTGAGAACTTTGCCAAGTCGTAT
>CAYXJG010000065.1:0-16771 GCA_964465285.1 uncultured bacterium | reverse complement strand
ATGGACACGACTTGGCAAGTTTCACGCAAAAATAGGGGTTTGGGGCGCGCTCTGCGCGCCCCAAACCCCTATTTTTGCGTTGTGAATTTGAGAACTTTGCCAAGTCGTGATTATAGAAACTTAGGGAGCGCCTGCAGGGCGCGAAGCTTCCTAAAATGAGAATTGCTGAGTTCCTCAGTACTCTATTGAGCTTGATGTAAGTTTGCTTGCTTTAAGGCTTCCTCGCGATTAGCCTGATACAGCAGTTTACGATTCTGGGCTGTTGCAAAGCGCTCATCATCATCGGGAACCTGGTCCATCAGGTCAGAGGCCCGTTGCCACTGGGATGCAATTTCTAACCATGCCGCCGATGATGAGGCGGTTTGCCCATCTTTTACTGACTGCTGTGCCAATAAAACCGCTTCTGCAAATGGATCAGGCTGCTGTTGCTCAGTTGTGGCGATCGCCGATTGGGGCGGCGATGATAAAGGTGCGCCTGCCTCGTTAGCATCGGGCGAATCCGTATCTGTTCCTGGAGGAATTGGAAACGTGCTGACCACTTCACTGGTGCTAGAAACAGGCACCTCTTCATCAGATACCTGGGAGGAACTAGATAGTTCTGGTTCTCGAAATGCTCTATCATAGGCAAGCCAGCCTAGGGCTAGTAACAGGGCGCTAAGTCCTGCGCCACCGATAATGCCACGGGCAAACTGACGGCGATCGCGTGACTGGCGAGAACTGCTTGGGTTGACGGTAATACGTTCCGGTGGCCTAGGGGCGGAGGAAAAGCTTTCAATCAGGAACTGAACCGGGTTTGGACGAGGCAGGGAAATTTCTTCTGCCCAGAGTAGCTGACCTTCTGGGTCGCGCTTAATCGCCTCAAGCCAGAGGACTTGCTGCTCATTGACTAAGCGACTGTTGATCTTGACCCGGCGAATATGTCGGGGGCGCAATGACCCTAAGATTTGGCGAATGTGGCTAACAAGGCTGTCTTGTTCGAGGCGCTCTGCGGTTTCAGCTTCACAGAGTACCTGTAAAATTCCCTGGGTCAGCACAGCCCGCGCTCGAATGCCATAATCAGCAAGGCGAACATTCAAAATTTGAATAATCGCGGCAACGCTGCCCTGTCGCGCCTGTTGCATGATGTCATCGATTGAGTGGTCTGTCATAGTCATAATGGTGCGCCTGTGGTAGGTAACCCTGGTCACTCATGAGCAATACTTTTCGATTTCGCACCCGTATTATTGCCCTAGTGATGCTACGTAGGTTTTAGCCATGTTCACCATAATACCCAAACTCGTCCGATTTTCCCTCAGCATCGCAATCTACCGCTTCCTTCTCCTGAATACTGTGCTGCTGTGCTGCCTGGGCATCGCCTGCGGGGCGGGGTTGCCATCCCATGCCGTTGCAAGCCCGCTCCAAAAAACCGTCTCGCCATCGGAACCGCTTTCTCTAGCAGACAGTACATCACCGTCTGAATTTATCCACACTGTCATCGATCGTTTTACAGGCTCTCGGCTCAGTCTCCCTGCAAATGGCCGTTCAGCAGCGTCTCCAGTAGAGCCTTTAGATGCTCGGTACACCCATCGACGCCCTCGTTCCGATGGCATTGGCAAAATATACATGGGACGGGAAATTGCAGACGTTATGGGACATCGGGGAGCCGCATGGCTAGAGCGTCCCAGTCGCAAGCAAGAGGAAAAGCCCTGGAAAATTATTGATACCCTGGAATTAAATCCAGCGGATCGGGTTGTGGATTTGGGGGCGGGAACAGGCTATATGACATTTCAGTTGGCGGCGGCGGTTCCAGAGGGGACGGTTTTTGCCGTGGATATTCAGCCTGAAATGTTAGACATGCTCAGTTTTTTCCAGAAGGAGCAGGGGGTTGATAATGTCCAGTCGGTTCTGGCTCAGCCCACGGATCCCCAGGTTCCCAATGGCATTGATGTCGTGCTCATGGTGGATGCTTACCATGAACTGGCGTATCCCTATGAGGTGATGATGTCTATCGTGGATGCCCTGAATCCAGGTGGACGAGTGGTTCTGGCAGAATACCGGGGTGAGAACCCGCTCATTCCCATCAAGCGATTACACAAAATGACAGAGCGGCAAGTGCGGCGGGAGCTAGAAGCCGTTGGCCTGGAATGGGTGAAAACAGAGGAGCAGTTGCCCCGCCAACACCTCATCTTTTTCCAAAAACCCGTTCATTCTAGCGCTGTGCGCTGAGGTTAAGCACGGTCATAGGAGCGCAGAGCGTCCCAATGGCTTAACAAAATGCATGAACCTTGCTGTCACACAACTTGGCAAAGTTCTCAAATTCACAATGAAAAAAAAGGGGTTTGGGGCGCGCTTCGCGCGCCCCAAACCCCTTTTTTTCGTGAAACTTACCAAGTCGTGTCTGTCCATGTTTTGCAAATCATATCTAGCTAATCCATACTTGAGTCTGGGTGTTGCTGTTTTTAGGTATGAATTGTGTGTGGGAGGGTCGCACCGTGACCCTCCCACACACAAATTTGCACACCACTATAGTTCTTGTTTCTTAACGCAGGATTCGAGGAGCAGGCTGTGTCAAAACGGCGCAAGGAAATTAAGCGAGAGCTGCGCTGGCTGGTGGTAAACCGTCGCGTGAGCAAGCGTCAATGTGACAAACTCCAGGCATCCCTTGAAGAAGAAGCGCAGGTGGATAACACCTATCTGGTTTTGATTATCGGTTCCTGTGCGATCGCCACCTTTGGGCTACTGGCAGATAGTGCGGCAGTCATCATCGGTGCCATGATTATCGCCCCCCTGATGCTTCCTATTCGATGTCTAGCATTTGGTGTCCTTGAAGGAGAACCTAGCGCCATCCGCAAAGGATTTCTTGCCCTGCTAATCGGCACGATTATTGCTGTATGTATGGCCTATGTGTTGGGCAGGGCAACGGGCATTGCAGACTATGGCGATGAGGTGTGGGGGCGATCGCAGCCTAACCTTCTGGATTTAGGAGTTGCCATCACCGCCGGGGGAATCAGTGGGGTCGCCAAGGTTCAGCCCAAAATTTCCAGTGCTCTAGCAGGAACGGCGATCGCCGTTGCGCTGATGCCTCCCATTTGCGTCGTAGGGTTGGGGCTGGCCTCAAGCGACTGGCGACTGAGCGAAGGGGCAGGACTGCTTTATCTAACAAACCTACTCGGTATTACCTTGTCCTGCATGGTGGCTTTCCTGGCGACAGGATACACCCCCATCGCCCGTGCCCACCGGGGCCTCGTCGCCACAGCTATTATTACCAGTGTGCTGCTCGTGCCTTTGGGCATTAGTTTCTTCAAGCTGGTTTTGCAAACTCAGCTTGAAGCCAGCTTGAGAGCGGCTTTGCTTGACCGTACTATTACTTTCCAGCGAGTTAATCTCGTCTCTTTTAACGTCAACTGGCTGATGCATCCCCCCCAAGCGAACCTGTATGTCATTACCGATAAACCCTTGTCGCCTAAGCAGGTCAGGCTACTGGAAGAATTTGTTGCCGTTGAAATTGGCCACCCCTTTGAACTTATTTTTGAAGTCACCGAAATTAACGAGGTCAAGCGCGAGGGCATCCTACCGGGCGGAGGACGGTAGATCACGCCGCCTGTCTCCCGTGAAAATCCAACTGATCTACAGTTGGCAGAACTTTCTATGCCGGTCGGTCTGGGGGTCTTGCCAGGAATAAGCAAAATGGCTAATGGATTGGACCTGGAGTGCAGCACGATGAATAGCAGCCATTTGGGCTTCTAGAGATGGACGACTAGTCATCGGCTGTCCCCATATCCCCGCCAAGACAGGTTTAACCTGCGTAGGCGATGACGCCTGGGCGAGCACCTGCTGCACGTCTGATACAATGCAGCGGGTGTGGACACAAACCCCATACACCATCGGATGCCATTCGAGGGTATGAGAAAACCGATCCCAGGGTTGCAGTCATGCGTCATAGCCGCTGTTGACGATGTCATTGCCGCCAGGAAAGAAGACGGCTCTCGACGCGATACCTTGCTGGGCAACAGGCTCGACAGCACTCGATAGAAAATCCAGAACCCCCTGAACGGCATGGGCAACGGTCAAGCGCCAGAGTTCCTCCTGGAGGATGTGGCTCTGTTCAGCAGGGGAAGCAGCAGCAGAAATAGACGTTGATTGCCCCTGCCACTGCACCTCACCCTCGCTGGGATATTGATCATCAATGGCAGAAACATCATCAGTGGTGAGATACCCCTGCGCCAGATATCGCTGAATGAGGGCCTGCCCACCTTGATTCAAGGCTCGTCCCTGGAGTGCTTGTTGAGAGGCTGGGCCATAAATCCACAAATCCTGTACTCGGCTGGCGACAGTACTCCCTCCTATCATTTTCCTGCCGATCTTGGGTGAAAAATTGAGACAGAATTTTAAGTAATTGCAACACGATTGGAGCCAATACTTAAAAAAATGAGAAGAATCGGGATAACAGACTCATTTATCTCTCCGGAGATCTAGGCCGATAATTTCTCAATTTGTGTGGAACGTTGCAGTTCAAACGTAGCAAATTGGGTAACTTATACTCATGCCTACGTCTTTTTATCAGAGCAACTTCTTCCCACGGGGGTATTTCCAACCTCCTCTCATTAATGTTACATTTGTTTACAAGAAGCAATAGTGATGAATTACATTCATTCATCTCAGATATTTGTGCTGTGGCTTACCCGGCAAGAATGGGCTTAATTCTGCATCTGTCTAACCGGGAACTGCTACAGACTTAGAAGTTAGTGCTTCGTTTATACACTTGTGTACAGGTATTGGGTGTCGGGCTTGGCGCCGATGACGTTTGAAGGCCGAGGTCCAAGTGCCTGAGTGATAAAAATCGTTTTTCCGGAAGATTACAGATTGTTGCAATGAAAACATCACAGGCGTCATCCTCTAAAGACTTAGTTCGATCCTATCTACGCGAAATTGGTCGAGTTCCATTGCTGACCCACGAGCAAGAGGTCATTTATGGAAAGCAGGTTCAACGGCTCATGCAAGCTCAAGGCGACTATGATGCCTTTGAGGAAGAGTTAGGGCGATCGCCCTCCTATCGGGAATGGTCTGAGAGAATGGGTGTATCTGAGGAAGATCTCAGTCAGATTATTGAAGAAGGGGAAGCGGCAAAGCGGAAGATGGTCGAGGCGAACCTCCGTTTGGTCGTGTCTGTTGCCAAGAAGTATATCAAGCGGAATGTTGACCTGCTCGACTTGATTCAGGAAGGCACCATTGGCATGCAGCGGGGTGTTGAAAAGTTTGACCCCTCAAAAGGGTATCGCTTCTCGACCTACGCCTACTGGTGGATTCGTCAAGCAATTACGCGGGCGATCGCCGAAAAAGGTCGAACCATTCGCCTTCCCATCCACATCACTGAAAAGCTAAACAAGATTAAGAAGGTGCAGCGTCAGCTAGCTCAAAAGCTGGGGCGCTCTGCAACCATTGCAGAAATTGCCGATGAGTTGAAGTTAACACCGAAGCAAGTACGCGAGTACCTGGAGCGTTCTCGGTTGCCGCTGTCCCTTGACCTGCGAGTAGGCGACAATCAAGACACTGAGCTAGGCGACTTGCTAGAGGACGATGGGCAATCTCCAGAAGATTATGCAGCCCAGTCTGCCCTGCGCACTGAGTTAGAAAAGATCCTCCGGGATCTGACCCCCCAGCAGCAAGAGGTTTTGTCCCTCCGCTTCGGTCTTGATGATGGACAAACCATGACCCTTGCAAAGATTGGTACTCGGTTGAATATTAGCCGAGAGCGAGTTCGCCAAATTGAGCGGGAGGCACTTACGAAGCTGAGAAAGCGCCGCTCGGATATGCGTGAATACATTGCGAGCTAATGCCTGTTGATTGATCGAATAGGTTTTTTCCGGTGAGTAGGGTTCGCTTTGCACCCCACTCACCGGAAAGCTATACCAACTTTGAAAGTAGAACTAGCGTTACACTTTCGTCAAAATGAAGCTGTCCTAACGCCGCCATAAACGGATCCGGCTTGAGAACTGCCATTGGGTGCGTGCTTATTGCTGCTGCTGTCACGATTGAGTAGTGCGCCTAGGTCGGGTAGCGCAAACGCATCTGGATTTTCCCTAAACGCACTCAATAGTTCCTTATCATCCTTTGACAAGTCAGGGTCGTCGTCCTGCTCCATTTCAACTAAGGTTTCATCAACCAGATTGACCTGATCCTGCGCTTCTTGCAGAAGAGCCTGCATACCAGGACTTAGCAGTTCCTCAAATACTTTTAGCTCTTCATATTTCGCAGTAACAACATCAAGTTCTGCCCTCATTTCTTGTTTTTCACTCTTGAGGGCTTCAACTGCGTCTCGATATGCCTTTAGCTGCTTTAAGAGGGGAACAATTTTTCCTTTGAGGGTCATATATTCCACATCGAGTTGCTGAAATTTGTCCGCTAGCTTGACGTAAGAGCGGCACAATTTTGCGAAGCTATTTGAAATGTTCGTCATATGAAAATCCTTGCTAAAAATTGCGGACGTAGGGCTTGTATCAGTAGGGCTTGTATCAGTAGGGCTTGCTTGAAAATATCGGTGGTGAGAGCCCGCCAAGTGGCCGATTATTTCGGGCTTAACAACAAGATTTCGGTAACATCTAACGTTTGTGAAGGCATAGCAAAGCCGTGCCCACTCAAAATTTGACATTTTAAGTAGCTTGGCACAATTAAAACCTAATATAAAGCCTTGCACTGCCCGCTACGCCGACGGTATAGGGTTTTACGGGTTTTCCAATTAACTGTGCTCACCTACTTAACCGATCCTCGTTTTTAAGCGCATCTTGCACGAAAGACATGGCACTCCAACCAAACGGCACTGGAAAAGCGGCAGAAGCGCTCACATCAGTCTCTATCATCCTAGGAAATTTTGATGGGTTCAAGATGTAATTTGAGTTACGCCAGAACTGAAGTTGTGCCAACGTTGACAAGCGATCGCACGTTCCAGTGAACACCAGCTTCATGAAAGGAATTGACTGCCCTGCCATGATCCCTGACGTTATCGATGGATAGGCGATCGCCTCTACCCGCGACATTGATTGGTGAGCCAGTTCATGAAACCCTGACCATGATGCTTAACATCAATTCAGGATAAGCTCAAAACCGCATTCTGTCGCCCGCGCCGCAGACGACAGAATGCAGTTTTTGGGGGACGGACGCACTGCGTCCGTCCTCAAAAATCGCTGAACCCGAACGCAGGTTATTCAGAAGGGGTAGGTGCACTCGCGACTCCCTAAAAATGCTTAAGTCTTAAATGCTTCACGACTTGGCAAGTTTCAGGCAAAGATAGGGGTTTGGGGCGCGCGAAGCGCGCCCCAAACCCCTATCTTTGCGTTGTGAATTTGAGAACTTTGCCACGTCGTAAAATGCTTAAGTCTTAAATACTTAAGTCTTAACAGTTGAGCAGACGGGTTTTAACCGTTAGTCGGTACGGGGTGAAGAAGAAAGGCTATTCTTATTGAATAACCGTTAGGTGCGCTTGCTTGAGAGTTGAGGAGACCCATCAAGGAATGGTGACGAACAGAATGCCGACGAGTCTTAGAGGAGAGATAGCAGCCTCCTCACCTGCATCAATGCATCATTGATCGATGCAACGGTAAACTTTGAGTGGGACACTGCTCATGATAAAGCACTGCTAACTGGCTGAAGGATTAGGACAGTTTCAATGAAGCGTCAAACTCTTAACTTGTTTTTGTGGGTATCTCGCAGCAGCATTTTTCTGTTTGTGGCTCTTTTGGTGGTCGAGGTTGCCAGGGTTCAGCCCGCCCAGGCAGGACTGCTGAGGAACCGGGCGATCGCCCCTAACATAGACGCTTCTGAGCTGCTGATATCCCAAGCCCTCATTGCACAGGCTCCCTCAGAAAATGCAGTCTCGCTGGACGAATTGGAAGTTCGGCTCCAGCAGATCAACCGCACCACCACCTTGTTCAACGTGATGCTGGTTGTGCTGGCAATGCTGCTCGCCGCAACGGTAGCGGGATTGTGGCTCCTGCGTCGTTCTGTCCTGCGGGAAGTAACGGAAATTGTGCAGGCTCACCTGGAAGAGTTGGGGGATCTCAAAGGCAAAATCGAGAGCGGCAAGAAGGATGTGGATGCGATTATCCATGAATTCGAGGAGTTTGCAGATGATCTGGGTTCAGAGGCGGATGAGTTCCAAAAAGAAGTCGATGCCCGTCGCCAGACCCTTTCAAAATTGGCTGCCGATTTAGAGAATTTGAAGAAACAGACTATTGAAACCCTGGAGAATCAGCTCAGTTCCACGAAGCAAACGCTGAAAAACATTGAATCCTCCTTTTTGGGCAAAACCAGCACCCTTGAAGCTGAACTGACTAAGCGCAAAGAGAGCACGATTCAGACTTTTGGCGCAATAGAGTCTGATACCCGCACCCAATTGGCAACCGTGCTGAATGAGGTTGCCCAACAGAAGGAGAATATTCTGGCAAAGCTAACGGAGTCAGACGATGAGTTTGCCGACCAGATCAGAGCCCTATTTAGCAATGTGAATCATCGCCGGGACGAGGTCTTTGACGAACTGCAAAAGCTGGAAGGGAAGTTGACACCAGAGTTAGACAAGCTGCGGCTGGACGCTCAAAGCCAGGTGCGCCAGCAACAGGATCTGCTATTGGAGAAGCTGAGGGGATTGGAGCAGGATTTTGGTGGCGAGCTGACGGAACTGCGCTCAGGGGTGCGCGATCGCCGGGATAACGTACTCAATACCCTCAAGCAACTGGAAGCCGATTATCGGGATCAGCTCAATACGCTGCGTTCTGGTGCCGATGATGAGAAACAAAAAGCCTTTGACCACCTGAAGCAATTAGAAGCTGACCTGACAGATCAGGTTGCCAGCATCAAGACTGAGACAGAAGGGAAACAGCGGGAGATGCGCCGCACCCTGGAGCGATTGGAATCCGAAGTGGGCGATCGCCTCTCCCGGCTAGTGGACGATACCCAGAAGCAGCAAGAGTCTATCCAATCTACCCTGGATGCCCTGACATCAACATTTGAAAACCAACTGAAACAGCTACAAGCCGATGCCGAAACCCAGCGAGAGGGCATTCAAGCAAATGTTGCCCGGTTGGAAGAGGTGTTTAAGGAGCAGAAAGCCGCCATCGAAGCCGATGCCGAAACCCGCAAGGACGACATTCGCGAAAATGTGCGGACGTTAGAAGTTGAATTTGCCGACCAGCTTAAGCGCATCCGCGATCGAGCCGAAGATCGGGGCGACAAGCTATTCGCTAACCTGGAACAGGCGGATGCGGAACTTTCCAGCCAGGTAGCCGATGTTAAAGCAGCGGTAAAAGAACAAAAAGACCGTTTGCGCCAGCGGGTCGAGGAATTGGAGAATCGCTTTGCCGACAAGCTCCAGGATCTGGAAACCGGAGCAGCCACAGGCCAGGAACGGGCACTCAAAGCATTCCAAGCTCTAGAGCAGCAGCTTACCAACCAGTTAACCGACCTAGAGCGGGATGCCCAAGAGCGTAAGGATGCCATTCTCCGTAAGCTAGCCGAGATGACCCCGGAAGCTCTGTCGGATACCTTCATTGCCGAAGCCGAAACCCGCATTCGTGTCCTGGCAGATCAGCTAGACATTCTAAAATCGAACCGCCCTGATCTGTTCATGACCATCGATCAGTACGTGGGCAAAGCCGAAGACTGCTTAGCTGACGGACGCTACGATGAGGCCGTTGACGCCTACAGCATGGCACTGGAAATTCAGCCCCAAAACATATCACTCCTCCTCCGTCGGGGACTGGCTCTGGCTGGGGCAAAACGCTACGAAGAGGCGATCGCCGCCTACGATAAAGCCATCGATCTTAATCCCGATGATCCTGCCCCCTGGTATCAGCGGGGACTAGTGCTGAAGGACATCCGCCAGTACGAAGCCGCCCTTGCGGCTTTCGAGGAGACCACCCAGATTGAACCCAATGAGGCCAAAGGTTGGCTCAACCGGGGCATTGTTCTGAGTCGTCTCAAGCGTCGAGAAGAAGCCCTGGCGTCTTTCACCAAAGCAGTGGAACTGAACCCCGACTACCACGAAGCCTGGGTTAACCGGGGAGTTGCCCTGGGTGCCATGCAGCGCCATGAGGAAGCCTATGAGTCCTTCGATCGGGCAGTGCGGGCAGACAGCAGTGATGTAGTGGCCTGGCTCAACCGGGGGCTTGCCCTGGAAGAACTTGACCGCTATGAGGATGCTGTAGAGTCCTTCGACCGGGTGATTGACCTCAACCCCAATTCATTCAAAGCCCTGGTGAACCGGGGACACGGCCTCACCAAGCTAAAGCGGTTCCAAGATGCGATCGCCAGCCTGGATCAAGCTCTAGAGATACAGCCCGATTATGCCCCGGCCATCTACCGCAAAGCTGTTTGCTATGTATCCCAAGGTGAAATTGATCTTGGGTTAGAAACCCTTCAAAAAGCCGTTGAGCTTGATCCCAAGTATCAGGTCGAAGCTCGCAACGACGACACCTTCAGCCGCCTTCGCCGGGATGACTGGTTCCGCCAGATTATCGGAGACGTGTAAGGGAAAAGCAGAGATCGGGCGATCGCCCGAATCAATATCAATAGTGCCCGCCCGACTTGCGGTGATGAACGGCAGTCTTGACCTCAGAATTGAATACTTCCCCTCGATTGACCACTGAATACACCACCCAGTGATCACCACATTCCATCCGACTCTGTACCGTACACTCCAGGTAGGCCGAGGCATCAGCGAGGATGGGGCAGCCATAGTCAGTCTCTTTTATATCGACACCTGCAAAGCGGTCTCCCCCAGGGGAAAAGGGCTTAAGGAAGTGCTTCATCAGAGGAATATGTCCTCCGTCTGGCAAGATGTTTAGTACAAAGTGACTATCGGGATACATGAGCGATTCGATGGCGCGATCGCGGGCGACGGCGACGGTGAATCCAGGCGGGTTAAAGGTTGCCTGCGACACCCAAGACGCCAACATCGCGCTGGACGCATCTCCCTTCTTTGCGGTGACGATGCAGAGGGAACCCACTAAGCGCCCCACGGCTTGCTCTGTGGGCGAAATAGTGGAAACGCCGGGTTTCACGGCAAGTTGGGTCGCTTTTTTCCGCTTCTTTGCCTTCTTAATCATCTGCACAAAGTCCGTCCCGGCTTCCTCGCACATCTGAAGGACAGCATCGGTGGGCGTGAACTTGACGCGAATCGGGTCGAAGGCGAAGTTGTATCCAGCATCCTTCAGCTTACCTTCCAGATAATCAATGGCTTCACCACTCCAGCCAAAGGAACCGAAGACACCTGCTAACTTATCCGTTGGTACGTTCGACAGGAGTGTCCCCAGGGCCGTCTGAATCTGGGTGGGAGCGTGACCGCCCAGGGTGGGAGAACCGATGACAAAGCCGTCGCACTTTTCGGCGATCGCCTGAATATCCTTCGGGTCAGTGGCCTCGCAGTTAATGGACTCGACCTGTGCCCCAGCCTTCGTCATGCCACGGGCGATCGCCTGAGCTAGGGTCGCCGTGTTGCCATAGGCGGAAGCGTAGAGCAGCACTACCATCATCTCCTGGCTTTTCTGCTGCTGACACCAAGTTTGATAAGCGTTGGTCAGCTCAATCACGCCATAGCGCACCAGCGGGCCATGATTCGGAGCATACATCCGCACCGGGGATACATCCGCTAGCTTTTCCAGGGCCGTTTCGACCTGCCGCCCATGGGGAGCCATCAAGCAGTCAAAATAATAGCGGCGATCCTCTTGCCATTTCTCCCAGCTTTCGTCAAAGACCTCATCGCCACAGACATGGGCACCAAAAAACTTATCGGTAAACAAAATTTCAGTTTGCGGGTCATACGTCGCCATACCACCGGGATACCGAGGGGTCGGCATTGGGACAAACTGGAGGCGGTGCCCCCCGCCCAAATCCAACATGTCATCGGCACTTTTGATGATTTTCAGGTTGAGATCATAATCGGGCAGGGCAGATTTCAGGGAGAGGGCCGCCGGGTTTGAGCAGACAATGGTGATGTGAGGGGCGATCGCCAGAATCGTCTTCAGGGTCTCTGCCCGGTTGGGGTTGATGTGCCCCAAGATGATGTAATCCAGAATCGTCAAATCGAAGGGGGCAATCTGTGCCTCTCTGTATTCCTGCACGACCCATTGAAGCTGCGCCCACAGGTCGCTCCAGAAGGGCAGTTTAGGCTTCGCTTCCACATCGGTTTCGGGGTCCATCAATGCCTTCAGGAAAATTTCGGTGAACGACGCTCCGGGTGGATCAATCAGCGCCGATTGCTTGGCCCGAACCAGATAGGAATTTGCAGTGGTTCCTTTCTCCCGCGCGTATTCAATTTCGAAGCGGAGGCGGTTCCAACTGCGCGATCGGTACACGATGGTGTCGGCAGCGATTGGTAGGATTTGTACGTCGCGTGCTTGGGGGTGTGACATCGGGATTAATAGGTGAGTGGAGGTAGGGAGTAGGGAGGGGGGAGGGATTAGCTAGTACATGGGAGTTTGGGATGCAGAAGCGGCATCGAAGGGTAATCGTTTGGCGGAAGAGTGTGGAGTTGACGGCTCAGATCTATTCCATTACGGGTACACTTCCTGCCCATGAACGGTACGGACGTGTCTCTCAGATGTGCAGGGCTGCTGTGCCTGTTGCGAGTAACCTTGCTGAGGGATCGGCACGCGGCACCGCTGAATGTCAACAATTTCTCAGAATTGCTTTAGGGTCTATGAGTGAACTAGATACACAACTAGAAATTTGCCATCGTCTAGGATATCTCAAAAAGACGACATACCAGAGTATTGACCAGAAATGAGCAGACGTTGATCGGATGGTGTTGGCGTTGAGGAAATCTTTAGGGATGAGGAAGTGAGCAGCGAACAGAAAATCCAACTTGGTCTAGAGCACTTACTAATACCTGCGCTTTACTTCCTCCCTCACCCCCTCACTCTCTCCCTCACTCCCTAGTAATAATTTCCAATCTTGCGGTGATGCACTGCCGTTAACCCATCAGGATTTGAGACTTTCCCAGCGGTGACGGTGCTATAGATGATCCAGTGGTCGCTGCATTCCATGCGGCTGGTGGCTTCACACTCCAGGTAAGCCAGGGCGTCAGCCAGGATGGGGGAATCGTTTTCGGCGGTGCGGGTCTTAACCCCTTCAAATCGGTCGGCACCGGGGGGGAAGCGCTTGAGGAAGTGCTTCATGAGTGTTTGATAATTACCCTCTTCCAGCACGTTGAGGACAAAGCGATCGCCCACTTGCATGAGGGACTCGATCGCCCGGTCTTTCGCCACGGCAACGGTGAAGCCAAGAGGTTCAAAGCTGGCCTGAGACACCCAGGAGGCAAGCATCGCTCCGTTCAGTTCCCCTTTCTGGGCGGTGATGATGTAAAGGCCACTGCTGATACGCCCCAGGGCTTTCTCAAGTTCGTTGTCGATGGCTTTCAGCTTTTTGGTTTTGGCGCTCTGGGTGAGCAACTGCCCCATGTCGGTGCCGGACTCTTCACAGAGCTGGTAAGTGGCTTCACTGGGAGTATCTTTGACGCGAATGGAGGGGAAGCCTTTCTTTAGGCCCAGATTCACAAAGCGGTTGCGCAGGGGATCAATGGGTTCGTCGTCGCCGCCGTAGCACTCGAAGATGCCGAAGATTTGCTTTTCTTTTGCTGCAGCAAGGATAGTGTTGACCGCTGCCTGCGCCTGGTTTGCGAAGGAACCGGAAGCGGGAGGCGTCGCAATCACGATGCCAGAGGCATGGCTAACCAGTTCATTCACTTCCTGGGGGTCGGCGGACTTCAGATCCATCATTTCGACGGCAACCCCAGTTTTGGTGACGCCTCGGGCGATCGCCTGGGAGAGGCGATCGCTATACCCATAGTCCGACACGTAGAAAACCGCAGCAGTAGTTTCAGCCGTTGCCTTGGCTTCGCTCCAGGTGCGGTAGCGCCCGGTTAGCTCCATCAGGTTGTGCTTTAGCAATGGCCCATGACCTGTGGCGATCTGGTCGATGGTGCCCAGCTTATCCATGCGCTTCATGGCACTAAGGACGGAGCGGGCATTGGGAGCCATGAGGCATTCGTAGTAAAACCGGAAGTCTGCTTCGATGGCTTTCAGATCATCGTCATAATTTGCATCGCTGCAATAGTGCATTCCAAAGGCATCGCAGGTATAGAGAATCTGAGTCTTCTGGTCGTAGGAGAAAATGGTGTCCGGCCAGTGGAGGTTGGGGGCGCTGATGAATTCGAGGACGTGACCGTTACCCAAGTCCAGGGTGTCGCCATTCTTCACCTGGATACGCTCAAAGGGGCGATGCACCAGGTTTTCCAGAAAGGCGATCGCCACTTTTGCCCCCACGACAGTCGCATTGGGAGCCAGTTCCAGCACATCTTTTACCAGTCCACTGTGGTCGGGTTCCGTGTGACTGATAACGATATAGTCGATGGTGGCGGGATCAATCTGTCCCTTAAGGGTGCCGAGGTAGAGCTGGCGGAATTTTTCGTGAGAGGTGTCCACTAGAGCAGTCTTCTCGCCCCGAATGATGAAGGAGTTGTAGGTAGTGCCGTTTTGCAGGCCAAACTCAATATCGAAGCGATCGCGCTCCCAGTCGAGCGATCGAATTGCCGTAGTATCCTGGGCGATCTCTGCGGTCTGCATGGTCAGGCGTTTGTCGGTACGTTCAGCAACGGCAACCATGGGCAACCTCCCTGTCAAAAACGTTTCGTCAAGAGCGATGCTCTAAGCACATACACCTGTTATGGTTCGCTGTAGTTTAGCAACATCTTTGTTTCTTTTGTCTATTGTCTGTCATTCTCGAACGCATTGGGGACAGTAAAACTAATTGAAATGGGAAATAATACCTATGATTCTTAATCAATTGAATTCAACCTAGGGGACTTGCAAGAAAATAAACTATCTGGAGAGGGGCGGCGGGCCGTGCCCGCCGCCCCTCTCCGCCAGTATCTTCAATTTAGCCGCAGATCCCTGGGCTTGGATGACGCCATCTTCAAGATAGGTGATTCGGTCAGCGATATCTTTAATACGAGGGTCGTGGGTCACCATCAACACGGTGACGTCATTTTCTGAAAGGAAGGCTGTGCCTGCCTTTCAGAAAATTTGGAGTCAGGATACCTCTGAGTGATTGGCTTGAAAAGCAACGTCAAGATCGCACTGAGAGGCGAGCTATGCCTTGAAGACAATGGCAGGATCAACGTGGGTGACTTTCTGAATGGCAAAAAGGGCTGAACCGACACACATGACTACAGTAATGCCAAACAGCCCGGTGGCTGTAAGGGGCGTAATCAGAATCATAATGCCCTGAGTTGCTGAGGTCCAAGCACCCAAGCCCAAACACAAGAATAAGCTAGGAATGTAGCCCAACGCCGCCATCCAAAGAGCTTGCTCGATGATGATGCTGTAAATCATACGGTCAGACGCTCCCATTGCCTTGAGTGTGCCGTACTCCCGAATGTGATCTGACACAGAGGAGTAGAGAATTTGCCCGACAATGACGATGCCCACAATCATGCCAACGGCGGCTCCTAATCCTAAAATGAACCCGATCCCTGTGCGAAGACGCCAATAGTTGCGCGTGCGCGTCGCCATTTCTTCTTGAGTCAACACGATCACATCAGGCAGGGTATCTGCTAACCGCTGCTTAAGCTGCTCAATATCCTGACCTGGTTCTGCTTCGATCAGAACGTGAGTGATGGGGTCGGCAATGGTCAGAGAGGTAATGTCGGGGAGAGAATCGTCAGATTCTTCTTTCGTTTCATAGGTCGTCGTGCAGCTCAAGCCGTCGCCTGACCCGACACTGCAAAAAACGCTAGAGGTCAAACCAGAGGTGGAATAGGCTTTAGCATTCTCCAGAGATGTAAACAGCATAGTGCTGGACACGATGGACTGGGTGCCTTTGGTTAACCCCACCAAGTTAGCGGGCGCTGAATTGACCTCAGCCGTTGAGCCAGCGCCCTCTAATTCGAGTGAGTCTAGGTTTGTGTAGTCGGTCATGAAGGCGAAGGAGTTTTCTAAGTCATCCAAGGTTCCTTCTACCACTTCACCAACGCCAAACAGCCGACCATCTGGATCAAATCCAATAATGCGCAGGGGCGCGATTTTTCCGTCTGGGCTACGCCAGCGCCCCCCGGACAAAGAAATGGCTTCGGCATGCCTCACTCCTTCTACGGTACGAGCGTCTACCAGCCGCTCTAGGGGCATGGACTGAGTTAGCTCGAAATACACCATTTCTTCCGCAGAGACCCAGATATCAGCAGAGGAATTGTCGATGAGCTGAGCTGTGGAGCGGGTAAAGCCGTGGAAGATTCCCACCTGAATGGTGACCAGGCTCACGGCAAACATGATACCTGCCTGGGCTACTAGAAACCGGGGGATGTCTTCAAACAAGTTTTTGCGCGCGATAGACACCATAGGCAGATTTGCAGCTAGATGCAATAGGGACTTGAGCTTTGACGGGAGCATCTGACGTTGTCATTGATCTTGCCATGGACGTTGCCATAGACGGATCTTTCTTAGTGGTCGGGTAAACACTGTCTGCCCATTCAATACAATGGGGATGATCCCAGTTTTGACTAGCATAGCAAGAGGAATCAGTGGCGATCGCCCAGACGACAGAATCGATACGAGTGCCGATACAAGTACTGAATTCATCTTTCATTTCCTGGCATTATTTGCCACAGAACCCGATCTAGAAGCCAGCAACAGCCCCTGGCCAGCCAGATGAATCATCATCCTGCCCCAAGGCTAAAGGACTGGCAAAAAAATAAAGTACTAGTCCTCGACGGCGTAAATAGCCCCACTGTTTTTGATAGGCAGAACTC
>CAYXJG010000064.1:7845-16843 GCA_964465285.1 uncultured bacterium | reverse complement strand
CCTTGCCCAACAGCAGCAATTCTCATTTTGGAAAACTTCGCGCCCTATAGGCGCTCACTTGTATCGGTTTAGGGACTTGCATAGCGCTATAACTTTCCATAATGAGAATTGCTGGCCCAATAACAATAGCTTTCACAAACGAGGCATTATGGTTTATTGTTAAAGACTGGAACGAATACTCTTCTATTTTGGGAATTCTTCCAAACTGCGCGGATGTGGCGGAATTGGTATACGCGCACGTTTGAGGGGCGTGTGGCTTTTGCCTTGCGAGTTCGAGTCTCGCCATCCGCATCATCAGGTAAAAGTGGAATCTGGAGCAGGTTCCGCTTTTACAGTTTAAATTTTCATTTGCCAGTTCTTTTAACCTGAGTCGGGTTATGAGTCGGGTTAAGCGGTTTTGAGCTTACTCTGAATTGACGTTCTTTTAAGCCGATGGCGATGCATCTCATCGCTATTGGTTCAATATTGGGATGCCATGCCCGAGAGGAAACCAACACGACTTAGCAAGTTTCATGAAAAAAATAAGAGTTTGGGGCGCGCTTCGCGCGCCCCAAACTCTTATTTTTTGTTGTGAATTTGAGAACGTTGCCAAGTGTTCTTGAAACCAATACTCCGTAGGAAAGCCGCACATCGCGCGGCTTTCCTACAAAACTTTCCTAATCTATGGGCGTAGCACTATAGTTGAGCTTGGCCTTGAGCTTTTTGATTTTAGGAACTTGGGCACTGAAGTCTGTGGGTGCGATCGGTTCGATGTCAGGGTCATGGCCCCCCACTTGATTGGTGCGAATGACCCACAGCGTAGCCCCTAGCTGGAGAAACACCATCGCAATCAGGTCATTAGCTAACCGGGGCAGGAGCGATCGCCAGCTTGACAGGGTAAATAGGATGGTCTGCATCGGCGTTTCCACCGGGAATCCGCCTAGAGTCAGCTTGCTCTGTTCCCAGTCTGAGCGCACGAACCCAAGGGGAGTGAGGGTGCTTTCGAGGGTCTTCACTAGGGAAGCAAGCTGCATAAACCGTTGAGTCTGGGAATGTCCAGGATGGTCTCGCAACCATTTCACAATCAGGGGATTCAGTTCAATCTGCGCCACAATACGCTTCAGAGACATGTAAAGGGCCTGGCTGGCATCCTGCACGCAGGAGTTCACCGGACTAACAAAGGTGGTGCCCGTACCGTCGCCAATGCGGTATCGCGCCGCCATCACATCTAGTTCCTGAATTAGGGTGCTGAAGGGGGAAAACAGTACTCCGTCAAAGTCGTAGTCTTCAGTAAGGGGCGGAAATTTGACCAGGATATCCGATACGGGACGGGTGCCCAGCCAGCCAACCTGGCGATCGCCCATATATTTTGTCCAGTGCAGCGTTCCGGCAATGATGCCGTCGGTGTTGTGAGTATAAATCTGGCGGTATTCAATATCAAACTGAAGCTCGTCTGCCAGAGGTTCATGCACCACTCGGGCCACCCCATAGGCAAAGTGCCCGAAGAAAATCCCCAGGGGAGAGAATTCCGCTTTGGTGCCGCCAATGCCGCCATATACGTGCATGAGGAGGAGGCGATCGCCCACTTGATAGCGATGCAGCATCGTGCCCTCATCCCTCGTTTCTGCACTACTGTCAGGACTCAGTAACGTCCGGGTAAAGGTGCCCTTCTGGGCCACGATGTTTTTCCAATAATCAAAGTTGATGAAGTGGAGGGTCTTTTTTTTCCCGGTGAGGGTTTGGTCGGGATGGAGAGAGCGGAGGGAGCGGGGGGCGATCGCCTGTACCACAAATGTTCCTGACTGATTCTGGGCCCCATAGATGTACCACCCCTTTTCGTTGGCGGGCGATCGCTCAATATCATTGTTGGTAGACGGCAACACCCCATTGCAGTCAGCCATGACCGTGGGAATCAGCACCACTTCTTCCTCACCGTCAAACTGGCGGGACATGCGGCTGTAGTGGCGCACCCGAAATTGGTCATTCCCCAGGGGGGCAATAATTTTGACCAGAGCATAGTAGCGCCCTGAAATTTGAATCGGATCACGCTGAATTTGTAGAGTCAGAGGCTCAGTATCCTCAACAAACTCCACATCAACCGCTTCTGGCAGCATGACGATCACATCATCAGTGGGATGGGAACCTGGGAGAGATTCCAGAGGGTCTACCTTGTGCCAGTGATTAAGGCGTTCTGGGTGGACATTGCCCTGGCGCTGGCTGGTTCGGGTCTGGTCTACAAATGTCACGTCCTGGGTTACCAACTGCACATAGGGCTTCACCTTTTCCGTGTTACGCCAGGCCAGTTTGACACGCTGCCCGGCTAGAGAATGGTGGGGGGCTGGAGCATGATAAACCTCAAACCAGACAAACCGAGGGTTGCCTCGCTCTTCCAGCGTAGGCAGGATCAAGCGCCCCATCCACTCCCCAATGGGCTTATAGCGATCGCCCGACAGAGTTGACTGAATCGGATAACTGCTGGGCTGGTTGAAGGGAGCCGCCATGTAAGTTCCATAGTTGCTGGGCTGAATGAATTTGCTCACGTCTAGCCCGGTTAGCGTCCAGTCCTTCAGCAAAATGCCCGCCACCAAGTCCAAAGTTTGCTGCAAAAAACTGCGCCCGTCTGGCAGGTAAGTATGGGCACCGAACGGCCCCGTTCCCCCGTTGTGCCCCACATCCCCCAGGGTGATGAAGCTAATTTTGCCCCGCCGCTTTGCCCGATTCCACACCGAGAGAAGGGCGATCGCCCACCGATCGGGAAACATAATCGGCCCTAGCTTTTCGACCAAATCTTGCTTACCTACTAAATGAAACAGGTGGGAGGTGTCCATGGCCCCCACGCTGCCGCTGATCACCCCAGCGACGGAAATCACTTCAATGGGAGCCTGGGTTGCCCGCTTCAGATAGGATGCCGCCCCCATCGACATCTGCCCGCCGCCGCTGTGCCCGATGAGCGAAATGGGAATCTGACTGCCTGGCTCGTAGCCGTGATAGATGAGGCTATCGAAAAGCACCTGGGCAAGTCCCTGGTTTTGAATCGGCCCGTAGCGGGGGTCAGCGGAAACGGCGACAGCAACCACGTTGCGGAGATTGATGAAAAATGAGATGGGCGTGTTGGGGTTAGCTGAGGCAAGGGAATCCACCAACCGCCAAACAAACGCCAGGGGAGCACCTTCACTAAGGGAGCGGTTCGTAACTGAGTAAGGCATGATGCCCCGAATGACCCGCACATTATTCGGCAGGGCGTCTGCTAGTTCCACTAGAAACCGATCGACTTCTGGCAGGTAGGTGTAGCTCCCCTGGTTAATGCCGTCCAGGTACATCACATAGCGGTTAGCCTGCACATCGTCGGGAATGTCTTCAATTTGCTCTCCGTGGTAAACCAAGGCTTCGTCTCCATACCAGCCTGCCCACCAGCCCAGAGACTCCAGAGGCGTCAGAAAGATGGCTACCGCCAGCGCAATCAGGCTGATGATGATGAGGTTCAATACCAGGGAAATAGTCTCATCCAAGGTGGCGTACCAGAGGGAGATATCGTCTTGGAAGGCTGTGATGGCTGCACCGATGAGGATGAAGAGACCCGCGGCGATCGCCCACACCTGCTTTGACTGCCATAGTCGCTTAGGTTTAATATCTTCCGTCGTTTCCAGCCAGGATGGATTGTGCCCTGGCGGCGTTAATGACGGTTCCCGCACTCGACCTTCATCAATCAGGCTCCGCAGAGCCGTGCGATCGCGCACCACTGATGTCCCTGATGCCCAGTTCAAGAGAGACTGTCCTACAGCGACCACAGGCTTGCCAACAGTACGCTGCAAGAGCTGTAATACAATCCATCCCAGCCCTGCACACAGCAGCGCTTCCCAGACACTAAAGCCGCTCAATGCTTGTAGCCCTCGAATACCCACCACCAGAGACAACAAGCTCCAAATGGACAGGATAACTGAGATGGGAATGCCAAAGTGGGGAAGCGCCACCAGAAACCCAAGCAGTTGAGGCGCATAGCTCAGCCCCAGCGTCCGGTACGTTGCCAGAAACGGAATATTAACATCAAAAAATAAGCGAATGATGGTGGCGATGCTCAGCCCCCAGAACAGGAACGTGCAGGCAAAAAGGATGCCCGAGACGACAGTACTGAACATGAACCGCACTGGGCGCACCCGGTTCACAAACAGGACGATGCACTGGCCGAGGGTCTGGGAAATACCCGCCGCCAGTACAATAAACAGGGCAATCGTAAACCCAAGGGGGATCTGGTTAATGCGAACATAGGCATCCGGATCAAGCCGCATCGCCCCTGACGCTAAATCCCACACATATGACAGCACAGCGTCCATATTCTAGTCTCCCAATTCCCTCTGGTTAGTCCGCTTGGCGAGAACTGTTCCGAATGCCCAGCGATAACATAATGAACCATAATCCGGTCAAAATGATACTTGTTCCAACCAGGATGCCCAATACCCAGATGGCTCCTTGCCCAGCACCCGCTCCAATGAGAATGCCCAACACCATCGACACAAGGCCACTCAGCAGAACCCACTGCCAACTGCTTCGAGGCCGTAACTGAAACGACAGGGAAATTTCGAGGATGCCTTCTAGAATCAGCGTTGCTGCCAGCACGGGCGTTAACGGCAGCGCAACATCAAGCAGTTGGATAAAGAGAAAAATTGAAAAGAGGACGTCAAGCAAGCCCGCCGACAATTTTGGCAAAAAGCCAATCTGATCGATTGACTGGAATGCTTGCACAATTCTGATAACGCCGCTGCCCAGAAATAACCATGCCAATAATGTTGCGAATTGGATGGGAATGACCAGAGGAGCAATAATCATGCCAGCCCCAAGAACGACCAGAAGGACGCCCCAGGTGGTTACAAGAACAGCTCCTTGGGCGATCGCCCGGTTTGCATCTTGATTCATTCGGATTTATCTCAGCATCAACTCGTTAGCCTAATCATACCGAGCGGTTGTGTTGTATCTCTGAAACGCCTTGAACAGCAAACAGTTTCCGACATAGCACTCTACTAGGTGAGCATCTCGATGGAGGGTTGTGCTTTCGTTTGCCAGAATGAACGCGGTCCACAGCATCGAAATGGGCAGGTCGATTCGGAAGATGTGGTACCCGTTACCCACGATGATTCTTTCCGTGTGGCAGTGGTTGAGGATCGTTTGAGTGGATGGGAGCATTATTGAGATATGAGTGAGGGAGACAGAAGCCCTCAGGGACGCCAGTACCTGGGCAACATTTAAGCCCAGGCAGAATTATGTACAAATATATACCGTGTCAGCTTATAAACCTATAGCGCTTTGCAAGCGCATTGAGTATGGACAGCACAGGCGAGGGGCGGCACTCTGCGTCGCCCCTCGCCTGTGCTTGGGGGCATCCCGCTTTCGCAAGCCTTTACCCTAAATCCCTCTTCCAAGGAGGGAAAGGGACTTTGAATCCGGCTCCCCTGGTATGTTGAGAGTAGAGAAATTCAGCCTAAAAACCGGAGGAGTGCTCCTCCGGTTTTTAAGTTTTGAGCTTATTTATGTTGGGTTACTTAAAAAAACATATAGCGTTCCTGAGTGATTTGTAAAATGAAACGTGAGAGTTGGGGCGGGCTGCGCCCCCACCTTCAGAAATCAAATAGGATCGTTATATACTATCTAACTCATTTACGAGAAATATTTCGCTTCCTAAAGACGAACCGCACTAAGCCGCACTAAACTGTTCATCCCTAACAAAACAACATTATTGGCAACAAAACAACATTATTGTTGTAAAAATTCTGTTCAATGAACAGGAAAGGATGCAAAGCTATTTCAGGTGATGATCTCACTTCTATGAGGCTTCTAACCCGTAGAACTCTATGGAATAGAAATGACCTATGAGCTAAAGCTTGCATTAAGAAATGCCGTGAATGTCTGTATCTTTGGCACAATCAAAGCGAAGCATCAAAAGACGTTTATACCTCCATAGCCATTCAGCAACTGTTCAGTAGCTATTCAGTTTCGGGCGATCGCCCTATCTTCCATGTTTGTGAATACGTTTCATGAACACCTCTGTAAACCTTTGTATCTTCAACCCCTTTTTCATTAGACCCTTTTCATTAGAACCCGTCTGAAAATCCTGGCTAGAAATTTTTGCTTCAAAAATTCCCCAGAGTTTTCGGATAGACCCTTGAGAGTGCATCCCAGCCGCATCAAACTGATTCAGATCTATCCTTAGATCCATCCATTGATGATCAATTGCCTAGAGGTTGGGATGCCCCCGTTCTTGTACTTTTGTTGAGGATATGTCTACTGATATGTCCACTGAGGAGATATCTAGAAGAGGCGATCCTCGGTTCAAGTTTCTTTAAATCGTGTTACGTTTTCCCTTCACTTAGCCGCCCATCTGCCTGTGGGCTTTGTAAGACCAGGAGAGTAATTATGCAGCCGGCTCCTGCCCAGACGCAAGCATCATCAAACCCCGCTCAAAAGCAAAAAAAAGCCGAACATCCCAGTGGAGATAAGCGCTTTAAGCGACTTGACATCACCATGAAACGGAATCAATTTCGTGGTGACGCGCTCATCGAAGTCCTCCATGCCGCTCAGGAAGCCTTTGGCTATCTCGAAGAAGACGTGCTGACGTATGTCGCTCGTGGACTCAAGCTCCCCCTCAGCAAAGTCTACGGCGTCGCCACCTTTTACCACCTGTTCTCTCTCAAGCCCAGCGGTGCCCACACCTGCGTCGTGTGCATGGGAACGGCCTGCTATGTCAAAGGTGCTGGGGAAATCATGGACGCATTGCAGAAAGAGTTAAACGTCGAAGCCGGAGAAACTACTGAAGACGGTAAAGTATCCCTGCTTGCCGCCCGCTGCCTGGGAGCCTGCGGTATCGCTCCCGCTTTCGTATTTGACGGAACCATCGCCGGAAAGCTAGATACCGATGAAGTGCTGGCGAAGGTGAAGGAGTGGGAAAACGAGTGAGGAGTGAGGGTAAGAGAGTAGGTTGAGCACTTCACTCATGACCCTGTCCACCCTGATACCCGCCCATCAAAACATATTGCAGGTCGAGAGGAGAGCCTAAACATGGACTTAACAGAATTGAAAGAAGTTGCGGCAGCGGAAAAAGAGCGTCAAAAGTCAACCCGTGTGTATTGCTGTACATCCACCGGATGCCGAGCGGCGCAAGCGACAGAGGTGATGGCAAATATGCAGGCGGCGGTCACAGAGCATGACATGGGCGATCGCGTCGAGGTTATTGGTGTGGGCTGCATGGGCTTCTGTGGACGGGGGCCATTGGTGCAAATTGATCCCTCCGATGATCTGTATGAAGAAGTCGTGCCGGAGGAAGCAGCAAGCATCATCTATGCGTTAAATGGTGGTGAGGCTCAGCCCATCAAGGGCGACTCGCAGCATCCTTTCTTTTCCCGACAGACGAAGATCGTGCGAAAGCACAGCGGTACGGTCGATCCCGAACGCATTGAGGAGTACATCGCCGTAGGGGGGTACGAGTCCCTTTACAAGGCGCTGTATGACATGTCCCCGGAGGATGTAGTTACGGAGATCGCCGACAGTGGCCTGCGAGGCCGGGGTGGCGGTGGCTATCCCACAGGGCTGAAATGGGCGACAGTGGCGAAGATGCCCGGTGAACAAAAGTACATTATCTGTAACGGGGATGAGGGCGATCCTGGTGCCTTTATGGATCGCAGTGTATTGGAGAGCGATCCCCATTTGGTGATAGAAGGAATGGCGATCGCCGCCTATGCCATTGGTGCCAATCACGGCTACATCTACGTGCGGGCAGAATATCCCCTTGCCATCAAGCGGTTGCAGAAAGCCATTCAGCAAGCGAAGAAATATGGACTGATGGGCAGTCAAATCTTCGACTCTCCCTTTGATTTTAAGGTTGATATCCGCATTGGGGCAGGAGCCTTTGTCTGTGGGGAAGAAACGGGACTCATCCACTCTATCGAAGGAAAGCGGGGCAACCCTCGCCCTCGCCCTCCCTACCCGGCTCAGTCAGGGCTGTATGAATGCCCAACTCTGATCAACAACGTGGAAACCTTTGCGAACATCGCCCATATCATTCGAGAAGGGGCAGACTGGTACGCCAGCATCGGCACTGAGAAAAGTAAGGGAACCAAAATCTTTGCCCTCACAGGTAAGATTTGCAACAACGGCCTGATTGAAGTTCCCATGGGGATTTCCCTGCGGGAGATTGTGGAAGACATGGGCGGCGGCGTTCCCGATGGCAATGTGAAAGCGGTACAAACCGGAGGGCCATCCGGCGGCTGCATTCCGGCTTCGATGCTAGATACGTCGGTTGATTACGAGTCCCTTACGAAAGTCGGTTCCATGATGGGATCGGGCGGCATGGTGGTGATGGACGAAGATACCAGCATGGTGGAAATTGCCCGGTTCTACATGGAATTCTGCCGGGGTGAAACCTGTGGCAAGTGCATTCCCTGCCGCACAGGTACTGTGCAGCTTTACTCAATGTTAACTAAGCTGGTGAATGGAGAGTTTACTGAGGCAGAGTTGGAGAACATGGAAGCCCTCTGCCACATGGTGAAAGAAACCAGCCTGTGTGGATTGGGGATGACCGCTCCGAATCCGGTGTTGAGTACCCTGCGGTTCTTCCCAGAAGAATATAAAGCATTGTTGCGATCGCCCGCTTACCTGAGCACTGAGCACAACGGTCAGTCCCCTGGTTCAGCTCCCGTTTCTGTGACGTGATTGTGACCTAACTGGACAGGGGTTGAATGATTCGACCCCAACAGCGTGACCATCAAGGACTTGAGAAACTGGGGGGAATTGACCATTCGCTTTTAGCTAACGCTCGTGTATCGTTTGTACCATTTCATTGATACTCATTTATGTTTTGATTAGTTCATCAACGCAGACCTCTGTAGGAATTGAGAACTCTTCTCGGAGATTGCCTCAATAACCTATATTCAAGGGTTCCGCTCCGTTGGTTTAGGATTCCCAAGTTCTGACTAACCGCGTTCAACGCATCCGTATTCGATAGTTTGCGCCTGATAGTTTGCGCCTGATAGTT
>CAYXJG010000064.1:88-7745 GCA_964465285.1 uncultured bacterium | reverse complement strand
GATAGTTTGCGCCTGATAGTTTGCGCCTGATAGTTCGCTTTTGACTCTCGCATTCGATATATCCAGCGTTTTCAAGAACGCCATTGCTGTAAGACGGAATCTTATTTAGCCTATGAAAGTCAACACTATTGACGACCTCAACGCACTCATTGCTCAAGTTCACGCGGCTCAAGGTCAATACGCCAGTTTTACTCAAGGCCAGGTTGATCAGATTTTCAAGCGGGCGGCACTTAAAGCCAATGATGCCCGCATTGCCCTGGCGAAACTTGCCGTGATTGAAACCCAGATGGGCATCGTCGAAGATAAGGTGATCAAAAACCACTTTGCTTCTGAGTACATCTATAACAAGTACAAAAACGAGAAGACCTGCGGCATTGTCGAAACTGATAACACCTATGGCTTTCAGAAAATTGCCGAACCCATTGGCGTGTTGGCAGGGATCATTCCAGTGACCAACCCGACATCAACGGCGTTGTTCAAATCGTTGCTGACTCTCAAAACCCGGAACGCGATTATCTTTTCTCCTCACCCCCGCGCTCGCCAGTGTACGGCTGAGGCGGCTCGCATCGTACGTGATGCTGCGGTAGAAGCAGGCGCGCCGGAAAATATCATTGCCTGGATAGATGAGCCGACCATAGAATTCTCCCAGGCATTGATGCAGCATCCCCAGGTGAAGCTGATTTTGGCAACAGGTGGCCCCGGCATGGTGAAGGCAGCGTATTCCTCAGGGCACCCTGCCCTCGGCGTGGGTGCAGGCAATACCCCTGCCGTCATCGACGAAACGGCGCACCTGAAGATGGCGGTGTCCTCCATTCTTTTGAGTAAGACCTTTGACCACGGCATGATTTGTGCCTCAGAGCAGTCCGTTGTGGTGGTAGAGGATGTCTACGATGAGGTACGACAGGAAATGGGCGATCGCGGTGCCTACATCCTCAGCCCAGAGGAGAAGGAGAAGGTCGCCCAGCATATCATGGTTAACGGTCGGCTGAATGCAGGAATCGTCGGTCAGTCTGTTTCCTCAATTGCAAGGCTGGCGGGGATTACCATTCCGGATAATGCCAAGGTGCTCATTGGTGAAACGGATATCATCGACCACAGTGAACCCTTTGCCTGTGAAAAGCTGTCACCTATCTTGGCGATGTATCGTGCCAAGTCCTTCGACGATGCCGTAGACAAAGCCCAGAAACTGGTTGATCTGGGCGGTCGAGGCCATACCTCTGCCCTCTATACCTCTCCAGCAAACCACAACCGCATTGATCGGTTTGAACAGTCGGTGCAAACAGCGCGAGTGCTGATCAACACGCCGTCCTCCCAAGGAGCGATCGGGGATCTGTACAACTTCCGCCTTGATCCCTCCCTGACGCTGGGCTGCGGCACATGGGGCGGCAACTCCGTCAGCGAAAACGTCGGGCCAAAGCACCTGCTCAACCTCAAGAGCGTGTCCGAGCGTCGGGAAAACATGCTGTGGTTCCGGGTTCCCCCCAAGATTTACTTCAAGTACGGCTGTTTGCCTGTTGCCCTCAAAGATCTTGTCGGTAAGCAGCGGGCAATTATTGTCACCGACAAGCCTCTGTACGAACTGGGCATGACCCGTAACGTTGAAGCAGTGCTGGATGATATTGGCGTCAAGTACGATATCTTCTACGATGTGGAACCAGATCCCTCCCTGGATACGATCAATCGGGGATTGGCGCTGATGAACCGCTTTAATCCTGACGTGATTATCGCTCTGGGGGGTGGATCACCGATGGATGCGGCCAAGGTCATGTGGCTCATGTACGAGCAGCCCGACATCGAGTTTGAAGGCATGGCGATGCGGTTTATGGACATCCGCAAGCGAGTGTACGAGTTCCCCACGACCTTGGGCGAGAAAGCCATCATGGTTGCCATTCCAACCACATCAGGCACCGGATCAGAAGTTACGCCCTTTGCCGTGGTAACCGATAATCGGACAGGCATCAAGTATCCCATCGCGGACTACGCCCTTACCCCCAACATGGCGATCGTCGATCCCCAGTTGGTGATGAATATGCCCAAGTCCCTAACTGCTTTCGGCGGCGTTGACGCCCTCACTCACGCCCTAGAAGCTTACGTATCGGTCTGTGCCTCTGAGTTCACCAATGGTGAAGCCCTGGAAGCGATTCGTTTGTTGTTCAAGTACCTGCCCAGTGCTTACAAGAACGGCGCAAATGATCCCAAGGCGCGGGAGAAGGTTCACTATGCAGCGACGATGGCGGGAATGGCGTTCGCCAATGGCTTCCTTGGTATCTGCCACTCTCTGGCCCACAAGCTGGGATCAACCTTCCACATTCCCCACGGCTTATCAAACGCGCTGATGATCTCTCATGTCATCCGCTATAACGCAACGGATTCGCCTTTTAAGCAGGCCATCTTTCCACAGTACAAGTATCCCAATGCCAAGTGGCGCTATGCCCGCATTGCGGACTATCTGCGGCTAGGCGGTGAGAATGAGGATGAAAAAGTGGATCTCTTAATTCACGCCATCGAAGACCTAAAAGCAACGGTGGATATTCCTAAGACGATCCGCGACGTGATTCCATCCAAGACAGCAGACTTCTATCAGGTGGTGCAGGAGATGTCTGAGCAAGCCTTCGATGATCAATGTACGGGCACCAACCCTCGCTATCCGCTGATCGAAGATCTGAAGCAGCTCTACATCCAGGCGTTTGAAGGAAACCGCCCCTTCAATATCCCGGAAATCAACGGCGCGATTCCAGTTATTCACGGTAATGGACACGTCGAATCCGACACAGAGCAATCTGAACAGGAGGTCAACGTTTAAGTCCCGATGCATAACCACCGTGCGTGCCCCGTGCGGTGGTTATGTATTTCGACATATTTTTCGTCTATCCCCGAATATCCTTACTACACCGATACCTGGAATCGCCCAGCCAAGCCGCATCATCACACCAATTCCGAATACATTTCCTTGTGATGATAAGTAACTTAGCACAATTAAAAACCAGATATAAAACCCTGCGCCGCTCGCGCAGAGGGCGGCACAGAGTTTACGAGTTTTATCATTGATTGTGCTCACCTACGTAGCAACCCCAAAATCGTATTCTATTGAAGCGAGGTAACGCACCGATGTCTGTAAAAACATTAAGCATTGATGGCGTGGATGTCGCCATTGAAGAAGGGGCGACGATTCTAGACGCCGCCAAAGAAGCCGGAGTTCCGATTCCGACCCTGTGCCATTTAGAGGGTGTTTCCGACATCGGGGCGTGCCGACTGTGTTTAGTCGAACTTGAGGGGGGGCGCAAACTCCTTCCCGCCTGCGTCACCGAAGTGGCAGAGGGCATGGCGGTTCACACTAACACCGAAAAACTGCAAGAATATCGCCGGATGACGGTGGAACTCCTCTTCTCGGAAGGCAACCACGTTTGTTCCATCTGTGTGGCGAATGGCAACTGTGAGCTTCAAAACGTTGCTGTTCAAGTGGGCATGGATCATACTCGGTTCGCCTATCGCTTCCCAAATCGGGGCATTGATCTATCTCACCCGCAATTTGCTATTGACCACAACCGCTGCATTCTCTGTACCCGCTGCGTGCGAGTCTGTGACGAGATTGAAGGGGCGCACGTCTGGGATGTCGCTGACCGAGGCGCAGCCTGCTATATCGTTTCTGGTCTAAACCAGCCCTGGGGAACCGTTGATGCCTGTACCTCCTGTGGGAAGTGCGTCGATGCCTGTCCTACTGGGGCTATCTTTCATAAGGGTGAAACGTCAGGTGAGAAAATCGGCGATCGCGAAAAGCTGGAGTTCCTGATGACAGCGCGGCAAGAACACCAGTGGACACGCTAATTGACAATGTTATTGCAGAGGCGCACAGCCGTGTGCCCCTATCAGCGATGAGGAGAGAGGTAAAGTAAATGGCTGAGAAAATTCGGTTTGCGACGGTTTGGTTGGCAGGGTGTTCAGGATGCCACATGTCTTTTCTGGACATGGACGAATGGCTGATTGACCTGGCGCAATATGTCGATGTGGTGTTTAGTCCGGTGGGGTCTGACTTAAAAGATTATCCTGAAGATGTCGATGTGTGTTTAGTGGAAGGAGCGATCGCCAACGACGAAAACCTTGAACTCGCCTACAAACTCCGGCGGCAAACAAAGACTGTCATCTCCTTTGGAGACTGTGCTGTGACCGCCAACGTCCCTGCCATGCGGAACATGATGGGTAAGGCTGATACTGTCCTAAAGCGAGGCTACCTGGAGCTCGCCGACGACAGCCGTCAACTGCCCCATGAACCCGGTATCGTCCCAGAACTGCTAGATCGGGTGGTGCCCCTTCATGAGGTCATTCCTGTAGACATCTTCATGCCGGGATGCCCGCCCCCTGCTGATCGCATCCGTGCCACCCTAGAAGCTTTAGTGCAAGGGAAACAGCCGGTCATGGAAGGGCGCGAAATGATTAAGTTTGGATAAGAAAGGGAAATGAGCCACCATGTCAAAAACCATTGTTATCGACCCGATTACTCGCATTGAAGGGCACGCTAAAATCTCCCTATTCCTCAATGATGCTGGAGATGTAGACGATGCCCGCTTCCATGTGGTCGAGTACCGGGGCTTTGAAAAATTCTGCGAAGGCCGTCCCTTTACAGAGATGGCGGGCATTACTGCCCGCATTTGCGGCATCTGTCCGGTCAGCCACCTCCTGGCTGCGGCGAAAACAGGAGATAAGATTTTGGCCGTGAAGGTGCCTTCTGCAGGTGAGAAACTGCGCCGTTTGATGAATTTGGGACAAATCACCCAGTCCCATGCCTTATCTTTCTTCCATCTTAGCAGCCCCGACTGGCTCCTGGGTTGGGACAGCGACCCCGCCAAACGCAACGTATTTGGACTAATTGCTGCTGATCCTGACCTGGCAAAAGCAGGGATTCGTCTGCGTCAGTTTGGTCAAACGGTGATTGAAAAGCTGGGTGCCCGCAAGATTCATGCAGCCTGGGCAGTGCCCGGAGGCGTGCGATCGCCCCTCACCGAAGAAAACCGTACCTGGATTCGGGAGCGGCTCCCGGAATCCTTTGAAACTATCACCCTTGCCCTTAACATCTTCAAAAACCTGATTGACGACCAGCTTAAGGATGAAGTCAACATCTTTGGCAAGTTCCCCTCTCTATTCATGGGACTCGTGGGTAAGAATAGCGAGTGGGAGCACTACGGCGGCCATCTGCGGTTCAAGGACAGCGACGGGAACATCGTTGCCGACAACCTCAGCGAAGATGATTATCAGGACTTCATCGGGGAAGCCGTTGAACCCTGGTCTTACCTGAAATTTCCCTACTACAAACCCCTCGGCTATCCTGATGGCATCTATCGAGTTGGGCCGTTGGCACGATTGAACATTTGCGATCGCATCGGCACCGAGCGGGCAGACGCGGAACTCACCGAAATGCGCCAGCGGGCGAACGGGTTGCCTACCTCCTCCTTCTTCTACCACTACGCCCGGCTGATTGAGATTCTAGCAGCACTGGAGAAAATTCAGGACCTCATTGATGATTCTGATGTGGTGAGCGATCGCGTCCGATCCACAGGGGGCGTCAACGAACTAGAAGGCATCGGCGTCAGCGAAGCTCCTCGCGGCACTCTGTTCCACCATTACAACGTAGACGAGAACGGTCTTATTGAGAAAGTCAACCTCATCATCGCCACCGGGCAAAACAACCTGGCGATGAATAAGGCAATCACGCAAATTGCCAAGCACTATATTCATGGCGTGAACGGCGATGAAGTGCCTGAAGGCTTTCTAAATCGAGTGGAAGCCGGGATTCGCTGTTTCGATCCCTGCCTCTCCTGTTCTACCCACGCTGCTGGACAGATGCCCCTGCATATTGAATTCGTTGCCCCCGACGGTTCTATCCTTAACGAAGTGTATCGCCAGTAGTCTCCAAGCCTCTGTAAGGGCATGACAATGTCATGCCCTTACACTTGTAATTTTTCTGCAATCCATCCCCTTAAAATCTGTGATTTTAGAAGATACCTCTGACTTTGAATATGTCTGGGGAAAAAATATCGTCCTTCGCCGCAAAACCCGAAAATATGCTGAACATAATCTTTACACGACTTGGCAAGCTTCACGAGAAAAGCTAGAAGGTCAAACCGAAGAAATTCTTAATTGGAACATCAAAATTGCTGAGGGATATCTTGATCGAGGAGATTTCCTAGGTGCTGTGAGCGATGGCGTTCTCTATGCTGGGATGGGAGTAGCACTTAACTTTGACTGGGGATGGAATAACATTGCTCAGCACGTGGAAAATGTGCTGATGCAAAAGGCTCATACTGCTCGAACGATTGTCCATGATGTGCTTGAAAAAACCTATTCTCTCTACCAGGGGGCGATTGGAGATGATGCAACCTTTGTGGGTATCTATGTACAGAAGCGCAACCCCATGATATTTTTACGGAGCCGCCACTGGATGAAGATATGGATAAATATGATGTTGATCGGCTATTAAGTTTTGAAGGGCGAAAGGTCATTTGTGGCGGCACAAAAGGAAGTCACTCTCGAATACTGTTAGCATCGTGAGCGTAGCATTATGACATCCCTCATCATTGGCTATGGCAACACCCTCCGCAGTGATGATGGTGCAGGCTATCGCATTGCTGAAAAGATTGCAGAGTGGGGACTGGAGAATGTGCGATCGCTCCCCTGCCACCAACTCACCCCGGAACTCGCCGACGACATCTCAAAAGCCGACACCGTATTTTTTGTAGATGCGGGGCTTCCCAATTCGTTAACACAAGACGACATCACCCTCACCCCTATTTGCCCCGACCATCCAGAAAGCACCATTAACCTAGGGCACGGTCTGAATCCCTATGCCCTCTTAGCTATGGCAAAATCCCTATACAATGCTTCACCTGACGCGTATCTTGTGACCGTTCCGACCGAAGATTTTAACTTTGGCGAACAGATGTCTGCTCTCACTCAAGAAAGTGTTGCAATCATATTAGATGCACTTCTTAAGCGTATCAGGAACGATACGGCCACAGGCTACAATTTCAATTATTGAATTGGGGAGATCCTGCGCAGCGCGCAGAACTTCCCCAGCTCAAATCCTGGGTCTATGACCTAGCAAAGTAGAGAATTACAAATTATTTAATTCTTCTCTAACGTCGTGCGTGACGTTTATTTGAAGCCTACGGCAGCCTGCCAAACAAATGCTAGGAGCAGAAAAAAGACAGGAATAATCGGCAGGACATCCACCAGGGGATCAAAAATCGAGTAGGCTTCAGGCAATTTAGCAAACAGCAATGCAGCTTCCATTCGTCAATCAACCTCTCCAGAACCAAGCTCACAATTGTTGCATATTTTACCATAACTAGGGTATCAGAAGATTTGTCTTCTAGAAGAGAACAGCAATTCTCATTTTGGAAAACTTCGCGCCCTGTCGGCGATCGCTTTTATCGGTTTAGGGGGCAAAAAGGTCGCCTGAGGCAACCTTTTTGCCCCCTAAATTTCCAAAATGAGAATTGCTGAGAAAAGAACGGGAATGAATACACATGACTTGGCCAAGTTCTCAAATTCACACCGCAAAACCAGGGGTTTGGCGTGAAACCTGCCAAGTCGTAAATACAAATTCTTGAAATAGGAATCCTATTTGATTCCTGAAAATATTTCTAGAGGTGGGGGCGGGCTG
>CAYXJG010000064.1:0-78 GCA_964465285.1 uncultured bacterium | reverse complement strand
CCCGCCCCTACCTCTAGAAATCACATAGGATCGCGAAAGTAGCACGACAGATAGCTAACCTGTAGCCTATGCCAACTA
>CAYXJG010000063.1:0-17046 GCA_964465285.1 uncultured bacterium | reverse complement strand
ACGACTTGGCAAAGTTCTCAAATTCACAACGCAAGAGTAAAGGTTTGGGGCGCGCGGAGCGCGCCCCAAACCTTTACTCTTGCGTGAAACTTGCTAAGTCGTATGAAGAGATATCCCACGCTAGATGCGAGGACAGATAGGCTCTTAAGTTGGGTCAGAGTGCTACCAGGCGGCAATCATCGTGGAGTCTTTTTCCAAAAAAGTCGCCACGTAGGGCACAACCCCAGATTCTTCGCTGTCTAGGCATCGTGCCGCACCCCGAGACAGGTCGAGGCTGCGACGACCCATGTAGGGGCCTCGGTCATTGATGCGAATCACAACTGAACGACCATTCTCCAGGTTTGTAACGTTGAGATAGGTGCCAAAGGGCAATGATGGATGGGCAGCCGTTAGCTCATTTTGGTTAAACCTCTCACCGGATGCTGTTAAGCGCCCGTGAAAATAGGGGCCGTACCAGGAGGCAATGCCTTTGACCGCCCGTCCGTTTGCTTCTAGAGATTGGAGGTGAGCCTGGGCCTCTCCCATGGACAGCGGCTTAACGCCCAAGGTGACCCGCAGGTTATTTGTCCAGGCGATCGCCAGGAGGTCTAACCCGTGACCCGCAATGCCACCTGCAGAAGCAGGAATTAAAAGCTGCCCACCCTCAGAGTCAATTATGGCTGTATCACCCTGCATATAGGGCATAAGAGTGCTAGGGCGAAAGTCATTGGAGGCCACTATGTCTTTAATGGATTCTGCAAAGTGATGGGCCTGCCCTTGATGGGGAAATTCTGCCACCACGTAGCCGTTGACCTTGACCTGGGCGATCGCCCTCTGATTGGCGATGGAATCAGCAGGCTCGTCGTTTCCATCATCCTCCCCCAGATTTTCAGAGTTTGCCGCTGCCTCTTTGCTATGGGCCGCAGCAAGACCACAGAATTCCAGGCTGGAAGGGCTATAGGATTCTTTGCCAGGACGATTGAGAGCAAACAGGGTATGGTCGAGAGATGCGCCAGCATGGTCAGGGGAGGTCAGCTCTACGTCTACGGCTATGTCCGCTGGCCCTTTGAGCGATTTGATAGCAACCAATGACTCTGG
This sequence comes from uncultured bacterium, assembly GCA_964465285.1. Classification (GTDB taxonomy): domain Bacteria; phylum Cyanobacteriota; class Cyanobacteriia; order CAKZMO01; family CAKZMO01; genus JBCCWF01. The sequence goes on along the minus strand of CAYXJG010000063.1, from coordinate 15,969 downwards.
TGAATGAAGCGACACCTGAATCGCCAGGTCTTCATTGTTACGAGCTTCGCTAAGGAGGGTGAATGAGGGATTCTGAGATGTCTCGTCCACCATTGCGGGCGGCATCCAGCTCGTCTCCTCTACCCTATGCCCCCTCGACGTATCCCAAGTCAGCCTACCCTCATCCAATGACGATGTAGATAATGACGATACAGACGGTGGCACTGCTGAGTGATGGATGGAATGAGTCACGTCACGAAACGCATTTATAGTCCAGGCACTGAAGCGATATGCCGGAAACGCATGAATCATAATCTTGCTCTTATACTTTGGGGAAACGAGGTTATCCCCGAATAGGTGAGTTTCCTGATGGCTGGGATGTGCTGCCCAGTCCTCTGCCAGGGAAGCATCGCGTGCCCCCAGGGAAAGTGAATCGTTTAGCTCAACTAAATCACTTAGCGCAACTAATGGAATTAAGCTACCGATACACGAGCTCACACACACAAACTTTAAAAAAGTCATCATTAAGTAAAAAATTATTGGCAGATTTAATTTGCTGTTGATAATGGTAATTGATTATACGGATTTTCCTGGGATATGGTTTCACTCAGATGTACGAGTATTTGATTAGTTTTTTCTATCAAAAGTCAGAAGTATGCCTTCCTTGGTATCCAGCGATCGCATCATGACTCAGTGGAACAATTTGTTAAAGAATCTTGGAACGTGGGACGGGCGGTTCACTTATTGTTACTGCTGAGGGCGATGCAATCGATGATGTGCTCAGCCGTGTCTTCCTAGACGGGATAGATAACCATCGGCGAGTTTGCCAGACCGTCCAAATGTTCTCGCCCGATCGACACACCGTCACCAGTGAGCGGGTACTGAACTACAGCTCCCTTAGCCGTTTAACCTTGAAGCAGTGTGGTTGATGTCTCATGCCCAGCGTCAGCTTGCACACCGCTATAAGAGTCTGAAGACTCATGGGAGCCGATAGCTTGCCACCCGAATCACGAGTTCTCCGTCCTGTGGGTCGTGGGTGAAGACGAAACTGCCCTGCTTTCGTTCATTGCTCGACAGGAAATCAATCTGCTGTTCTCCTGCCTCGTCGGCTTCCCCGGCGATGTGCAGCTCGGCGGTGATCTGTACCGTGCGGGCAATGCGACCCCCGGTGTTGTGGATTTCAAAGGGCACGTAGTAGCGATGGTCGGTGATGCGAGCCGTTTCCGATACCGTGACGTGAAAGGCGGGGGGGCGGGATTGGGTGATGTGCCAGTCGTAGAGAATCAGGCAGACTAAAACCAAAAGAATGAGGCTGGCAATGATGAACGTGATCCACTCTGTGAGCGATCGCCGTGCCTGCTCTGAAAAGGTTCCACTATGCTTGGATGCTTGGGAAAATGCGTTTGAGGAGCTAGTGGTTAGGTTTTCAGGGGAGTTGTTGCTGTCGGGCATTGGAGGCGGGGAGTGGGGGACAAGGGAGTGGGGGAGCTTAGATTAAAATTCGGCCAGCGGCTCCTCCAATGGTAGCGGGAAGACCCAACACAATCGTATCGCTTAGCCATTCCTGCCAGGGATCGTGGCCTCCTAACTGCTGGAAAAAAACGAGCATCACCATTGACGCCATCAGTGCGACCAGATAAGCGACTAAGGTTTCCGTGGCAGGACTGAGTAGCAATCCTCGCTGATCCCGTTCCTTGCGGTTCGTAAAGCCGGAGGCAAAGACAATGCCGTAGGACAGCACCAAGGATACGGCCATAATCAGCAGCAGCCATAGCGGGGGCATGGAGGAAGCGATGAGGGGAATTTCCTCTGTGGGGGCGATGCTGAAGGCGATGATAATGGCACCCAGAAGGGTGGCGTCCAGATCAATGAGGGTGTCGCGCAGGTTGGGCAGGTTGGGTGATGAGAAGCCACTGGGGAGGGTGACCCGGCGGCGATCGCCAGTACGGCTGCGATCGCGATTCAGAGTCGAGCGAGCCAGGGTCACGCCCAGGGAAAACGGCACTCCTTCAAACACCAGTTTTCCCAGGGCTTCGGTTAACGGAGTGTCCAGGGTAATGCGGCGGAGGATAATCAAGGCGATCGCCGCACAGACCAGCCCCAAACTCAGGGCTTCGATACTCTCCATTACGGCTTCGATGGGATGCAGGGTGAGGGTGCGGCGGAAGCCTTCGGTTTGAGTAATGACCCACACCACCACAAAGGTTGTGCTGAGCACCGCAAGCAGCATGGAGGCTGAGGCTGACGACCCGATCGACCAGATTTCCACGGTGTAAAGCAGTGGAATGCCAAAAAGAAACCCTCCCGATGCTCCCTTGATCAGGTCTTGCAATTCTGCAAACCAGATGTTGGGGAGAGCGCCGACTCTGACATTATTGGGATTGGGATGCGTAGTCATTCAGCAACTGTTCAAAGAGTCTTCGAAGCCAATAGGGACGATAGTCGGGGGCATCTCGCCAGCGATTTTTGGTGGAGTGGTGCAGGTCTTCAAACCGCCCCTCGTGCTTCTGGATATCGCGGTCAATTAACCCCGAAAACTGTAAGATTCCTGCATTATAGTTAAACCTGGCAGTATGATCCGGTTTGACCCCATCTTTAATGCGATTGGGGTCTAAGGCAAGCCCCAACTGACTGGCCTCTTCAATCATCCACAGCAGAGCCGCATCCGATAATCCCCGATTAACCCGCTTGCCGCCACCGATGCAGCCATGCACCCCTGGAAACCAGATTTGCTTGACTACCTGGTCTTGTCCCGCAGAATTTTTACTTTTCATCATCGGCGTGATGTCGAGTGCCCGGAGCCGTTCATCAATGGCGACCGCGTGGTACGCCGTTTGAATGATGGCGCTCAACTCCGTGTCGTGAAAGCGGTACTTTTCGTTAATCCAGCCGTTGAAGGGCAACAGGGGTACCACATCTGGAACCCCCAGGGAACCTACCGTATCCCAACAACCTAAGAGCGTGATGGGAATGCGATCGCCATGCTCTTGCCGAAACGCCACAGCTTTCGGATGGCTGGGTTTAATCTCTTGGGAACGATATAGTTGATAGGCTTCTTTTTTCAAGGCGTCCAGCTTGGCTGGCTTCAGCAGTCCTGAGCAGTAGATGAACCCCGCAAGGCTGCGCACCGTATAGGCTCCCCGACTGAAGCCAAACAGGTAAATTTCATCACCAGGGGTATAGTTCTGGCTGATGAAAGAATAGCCGTGTAGGATGTCGTCATCAATGCCCCAGCCAAACGCACCGCCGGGTAGCCATTCCAGCCAATGGTCGGTGCCAATGCCTCGGATATATTCATGGCGCTGCTCAATACCATTGTGATCGTGGGGGAGTAGGGCTTCGAGAATTTTAGCGGGATTGGTCGAAAACTTGGAACGGTGGCGATCGTTCCAGGTTCCATCGCAGCAAACAATAAGTCGCTTCATAAATGTCTTAGCCTCTCGTGCGAAGAATTAAGGATCACGACTGGGCAAAGTTTATGAAGGAATGAAGGTTTTGGGCGCGCACCGCATGCCCAAAACCTTCATTCCTTCGTTATGGATTTGAGAATTTTGCCCAGTCGTAAAGGATCAAGGATTAAATATCAGCCAACAGTGTTGGAGTGGCAGGGTGATTCTGCGCTACCCCTAACTCCATTGGACTCAATTCATTTAATTCTCGCTCCTCTCCATCTCTACAACGGGAAAATTTCTATTTCCCGATGGCCTCTCTAACATAGACGACCATAGACGACAGCGCTCAGCGGTTGAAGTTGAAGAGAGGTGCCCCCCTTGGGCTTGGTCAGGAGCCGTGCATCCTGCTCCCTGCCAGCAGGGACTAGCAGAATCCAAGCATTTCTGCCAGGTGCCTTGAGGACTAGTTGGAACATTGGGAACTGCGATCGCCCGTTGGTTCCAGTTCATCAAGATCAACACCGCTTCATTATTTCGCCAGCGTCGGACGCAGAGCCAGCGATCGCCTGGTTGCCACGTTGCCCCAACCGGGCGGCCCATGTCGTCGATTATCTGTCTGGTTATACGACTGAGCAAGTTTCACGCAAGAATAAGGGCTTGGGGGGCGCGGAGCGCGCCCCAAGCCCTTATTCTTGCATTGTGAATTTGAGAACTTTGAATTTGAGAACTTTGCCAAGTCGTGTGGTTACACGCTGATTGTAAGGCCGATTCATCCAATGGAGGCCATCTCATCCAATGGAGGCCATCTATAGTGTTGTGCAAGCGCATTAAGTACAGTGTATTGAGTGGTGGCGCTCTGCGCCGCCACTCAATACATTTGGGTGTGCTGAACCAATTGCATACCGCCATAGCATCGGAAGGCAGAAGGATAAAGGCAGAGTGGGGATTCTTTATGTGCCAAGAGTTCTGCCTATCAAAAACAGTGGGGCTATTGACGCCGCCGAGTACTAGTGCAGCGTCAAAATTAAAAATTTAGGATAAATCCCGGAGGGATTTACCTTAACTTCATTTGTACAAGTGAGCGCCTGTAGGGCGCGAAGTTTCCCAAAATGAGAATTGCTGTTGCTTAGTCAGCAATTCTCATCTTGGGATTTAATGGGGCAAAAAGGTCGCCTTAGGCGACCTTTTTGCCCCTTAAACATAGACAAGTGAGCGCCTGTAGGGCGCGAAGTTTCCCAAAAGAAGTTTCCCAAAATGAGAATTGCTGTTGCTTAGTTGGGTGACTGGTCAAAATAAGGGGCGCTGACATATCATGTTAGATCCTTGCTTCTTGCTGTTGGCCCTAAGGGGAGTGCTCTACAGAGTTCCCTCATCAACCCAGGGCCACGAATGAAGCCATTGTCCACAAGGAGATATCAGTTACCACTATGCCATCTTACGAAACCATGTATATTCTTCGCCCCGACCTCGGTGAAGAATTAACCGAAAAGGCCATTGAAAAATATCAGTCCCTTTTACGGGAGCAAGAGGCCACAGACCTGGAAACCCAACATCGCGGCAAGCGACGCCTCGCCTACGAAATTGATAACTGCCGCGAAGGGGTATACATCCAAATGAACTATCGTGCTCCTGGGACGGCGATCGCCCCCATGGAGCGGGTTATGCGATTAAGCGATGAAGTGATTCGCTACATGACCATTCACCTGGATGAAAAGGCTGCTCCTGAACCCGTAGAAGCTTAGGAGAGAGTTTGTGACGCATCACGGAAATAGCCAGGTTGCACTGGTCACAGGTGCATCCAGCGGCATCGGGCGGGCGATCGCCGAGCGGTTGGCATTGGGCGGCTATCGTGTCGCCATCTGTGCCCGCCGCCTAGAGCCGATGACCGTCCTTGTCCGGGAACTGGAGCAGACGGGGGCGATCGCGACTGCGTATCAAACCGACCTGCGCCAAGAACGCGACATTCTCAAGCTCTTTGATGCCATCCGGGCTGATTGGGGCGGGGTCGATGTGTTGATTAACAATGCTGGACTTGGGCACAAAGAGTCGTTGATGAGTGGCAGCACCGAAGCATGGCGCGAGATGCTGGAGGTGAATGTTCTCGCCCTCTGCATCTGTACCCGTGAGGCCGTTCAAGACATGCAGAAGAAGGGCGATCAGGGGCATATCGTGCATCTCAGTTCCATGTCTGCCCATCGGGTGCCGACGGGGAGCGGGGTGTATTCGGCGACGAAGTTTGCGGTGCGATCGCTCACTGAGGGGCTACGGCAGGAGTTGCGAACTGCTGAATCCGGAATTCGTGTATCGTCTATTAGCCCTGGCTTCGTGGAGACTGAGTTTGCCGAGAAGTACAACCGCAGTACCGAGAAGGCGAAAGAAATCTATAGTCGGTATCCTATGCTGCAACCGAAGGACATCGCCGAAGCGGTATGGTTTGCAGTGTCGCAGCCGGATTATGTGCAAGTGCATGATATTTTGGTACGCCCCACCCAGCAAATGAGCTAAGCCGATTTTGGATTTTGGATGTGCCCTAGATGCGTGCAGGTTCGGGGACATTGACGGGGACATTGACGGGGGCATTGACGACAGTTCCAGTGAGGCTGAAGGCGCGGATCTCGGTGATGTGAACATTCACGAGCTGTCCCTTTAGTTGCTCAATAGAACCGGGAAAGAAGGTGAGGCGGTTACTGCGGGTACGTCCCATGACTTGGTTGGGATCTTTGGGATTTTGGTCTTCGACGAGGACTTGCTCAATGCGTCCCCTGTAGCGCTGCGATCGCTCTGCTGCCTTTGTCGCCACCAGATGATTGAGCTGCTGGAGGCGATCGCTCTTTTCTTCTTCGGACAATTGATGCTCCCAGACTGCCGCCGGAGTGTTAGGTCGGGGGGAATAGGCGGCGGTGTTGAGTTGGTCAAAGCCAATGTCATCAACCAGCTTCAGGGTGTTCTGAAACTGCTCTTTGGTTTCGCCGGGAAAACCGACGATAGCATCAGCACTGATGGCAGCATCGGGCAGATAGGTGCGGATGGTGTCGATGATGCGGCGATAGCGTTCGTGGGTGTAGCCCCGCGCCATTGCCTTGAGTACAGTATTGTCCCCCGACTGAAACGGAATGTGGAAGTGTTCACACACCTTGGGCAGTTCCGCACAGGCGCGAATTAATCGTTCGGTGAAGTAGCGAGGATGGCTCGTGGCAAAGCGAATGCGCTCGATACCCGGCACCTCGTGGACGCAGTAGAGCAAATCGGTCAGGGTATGTCGGTGGCGGCCTTCAGGCGTTGTCCCTGGTAAGTCCCGTCCGTAGGCGTCAATGTTTTGCCCTAGCAGCGTCACCTCTTTATAGCCCTGGTGCCCCAATTCCTCCATTTCAGCCCGAATTGCCTCTGGCGTGCGGGACTGTTCAACGCCGCGCACATTAGGCACCACGCAGTAGGTACAGCGCTCGTTGCAGCCGTAGATGACGTTCACCCATGCGGTGACGGTGCTGTCGCGGCGAGGTTTGGTGATGTCTTCAAAAATATGGACAGGCTCGGTAGCAACTACCTGGTTGCCGTTGAAAACCTGTTCGAGCAAATCGTTCAGGCGGTTGGCGTGCTGCGGCCCCATGACTAAATCCACCTCTGGCACACGCCGCAGGAGAAGTTCCCCCTCCTGCTGAGCCACGCATCCCGCAACGATCAGCGTTAGGTTGGGTTGGTTATGCTTGCGCTTTGCCTGCCTACCCAGGTAAGAGTAGACCTTCTGCTCGGCATTGTCCCGAATGGTGCAGGTGTTGTAGAGAACCACGTCCGCCTCATCGGGGGTGTCTACCCAGCCAAACCCCATGTCTTCTAAGATGCCAGCCATTCGCTCGGAGTCAGCTTTGTTCATCTGACAGCCGAAGGTGGTGATGTGATAGCGGCGGAACGGGGTGCAAGTGCTCATAGCGTAATGACTATTTGTGTCAATTTTTTACATCAGGTTAATGATTATAGGATTAAAGACCTGTTGGCGACTACAGGTTTGATTACGACTTGGCAAAGTTCTCAAATTCACAACTCAAATTCACAATGAAAAATAGGGGTTTAAGGCGCGCGGAGCGCGCCTTAAACCCCTATTTTTCGTGAAGCTTGCCAAGTCGTGACCGAAGATGAGAATCGCCACCATCAAATAGATACGGCCTGGGGGTGGCACCGATTGTTGAAACGCTGCGTCAGAGTTTTCATTCGTGCTTACATTCCGCTAACGGACTTGCAAGAAAATAAAGTACCCGGAAAAGAGCAGCGGGCGCAGCCCGCTGCTCTTTTCCGGTATCTTTACTTAGCGGCAGATCTCTAACGATATTTTGAAGAACAGGATTTACATAATCTGAACAAGTGCGATGGCGTGATTCCCTTCATTTTCTGTGCGATCGCCTAACTTGCCGGAGAATCCAAAACTTGTCCGCTAAAACATTTACATTCAGTGATAGGCTTTAAGGTGGCAAATTTGTTGAGAAAACATATATTTCCTCGAAAAGCTGATCACACAATAGGCGTAAGCATGGTCACTACAGTAGAAAAAACAAGCGTTGGTTATTTATCGCAAATTATTGGCCCCGTTGTGGATGTCAAGTTTCCAGATGGGAACCTGCCGGACATCTACAACGCACTGACAATCAATGGCACGAACCCTGCAGGTAATAATATATCTGTGACCTGCGAAGTTCAGCAACTTCTTGGTGACAAAGAAGTTCGGGCGGTTGCCATGAGTTCGACTGATGGATTGGTTCGCGGGATGGAGGTCGTGAACACGGGTGAAGCGATTAGCGTCCCCGTTGGGACACCGACTCTAGGTCGAATTTTCAATGTCCTGGGTGAACCCATTGACGAGAAAGGGAGCGTTTCAAGAGATGCCATCTCTCCCATTCACCGAGAATCGCCTAAGCTGACTGATCTGGAAACTACTCCTTCTGTGTTTGAAACCGGAATTAAGGTTATTGACCTACTTGCGCCCTACCGACGCGGAGGAAAAGTTGGTCTGTTTGGTGGTGCTGGAGTCGGCAAAACCGTCTTGATTCAGGAATTGATTAACAACATCGCCCTGGAGCACGGGGGTGTATCTGTGTTTGGCGGGGTGGGTGAGCGCACCAGAGAAGGAAACGATTTATACAACGAATTTATCGACTCTAAGGTAATTAACGAAGAGAACCTGAGCGAGTCGAAAGTAGCACTGGTCTACGGTCAGATGAACGAACCCCCCGGTGCCCGGATGCGCGTGGGCCTGTCTGCGTTGACGATGGCGGAATATTTCCGCGATGTCAACAAGCAAGACGTGCTGCTGTTCATTGATAACATCTTCCGTTTCGTTCAGGCGGGTTCTGAGGTGTCTGCACTCCTGGGACGGATGCCCTCTGCGGTGGGATACCAGCCCACCCTGGGTACGGACATGGGCGACCTCCAAGAGCGGATTACGTCCACCACGGAGGGGTCGATTACCTCCATTCAGGCAGTTTATGTCCCTGCGGACGATTTGACTGACCCCGCTCCAGCAACAACCTTTGCTCACCTGGATGCTACTACTGTTCTCTCCCGTGCGCTGGCATCAAAAGGGATTTATCCTGCGGTTGACCCGCTCAACTCTACGTCAACCATGCTCCAGCCCTCCATCGTTGGAGAAGAGCACTACAAGACGGCTCGTGCGGTGCAGTCAACTCTCCAGCGTTACAAAGAATTGCAGGACATTATCGCCATCCTTGGCCTTGATGAATTGTCTGAAGATGACCGCTTGACGGTGACTCGTGCTCGTAAGATTGAGCGCTTCCTGTCTCAGCCCTTTTTCGTGGCTGAGGTCTTCACAGGCTTGGCAGGACAGTATGTAACCCTGGAAGAGAGTATCCGAGGATTTAACATGATCCTCAGCGGTAAGCTGGATGACATCCCTGAGCAGGCTTTTTACCTGAAGGGTGGCATTGATCAGGTGATTGAAACGGCTGAGAAAATGAAGGCAGAGGCATAAGGCCAGTCCTCTAGGGCAAAGCCCATTTATGTTATGCACTGGATGGGCTTTCGTCTGTATGAATCTCTTCTCACTCTCCCTTGCAACGGGGAAGCATAGAATTTTTAACGTTTGTAAGGGAGAGCTGAGAGGGTTGATGCGTAGAGCTAATGTGGCTCAAAGTGGCTCAAAGCGTCTTAAGGACCGAGAATTAAATAACGTGAACCAAATTTTTATTAGGGCGGCGCGGCATCGCCGCGCCGCCCTAATAAAAAGGGATTTTATTTAATCTTCGTTCTTAAAGCAGAACGATTACTCTGTAAAACATCTGAGTTAATTCTTATGGCACTCACGGTTAGAGTTATTGCGCCCGACAAAACGGTTTGGGATTCAGGGGCAGAAGAAGTTATTCTTCCCAGCACCACAGGGCAACTCGGTATTCTTTCTGGGCACGCACCGCTTCTGACCGCCCTAGACACTGGGGTAATGCGCGTTCGAGAAGCGAAAGACTGGGTGGCGATCGCCCTGATGGGTGGGTTTGCCGAGGTTGAAAACGACGAGGTTACCATCCTGGTCAACGGGGCTGAGCGGGGAGACGCCATTAGTCCAGAGGATGCGAAGCAGGTATTTCGGGATGCCGAAAAGCGGGTGGAAGAGGCTCGGAGAGGGGACAACCGCCAGGAGCAAATTCAGGCTAATCAAGCACTGAAGCGGGCACGGGCGAGGCTGCAAGCATCTGGCACGCCTACTTAACTTTTGTGGCAATCCCAGAAGGGTAGCGAATTGTTCCCAGTGATCTTTCGACGGGGGGTGCTTTTGTTGCGATCGCTATCTTAAGAAAAAGGAAACGCTCACAGTGCGAGCGCTTCCTTTTTTGTGTAGGGACTATGATCTTAATCAGTCATCTTATAGTGCTGTGCAGGTGCGTTATGGCAGTGTGCAATTGGTTCAGCACACCCAAATGTGTTGAGTGGCGGCGCTCTGCGCCGCCACTCAACACACTGTACTTAAAGCGCTGGCACAGCGCTATAAGTACAGCTTTTTGGTCGTCGTCCGCGTCGCCGCCCAAAGAATTTTGCATGTTCTTAATGCACCTGCACACCGCTGTAGACCTACAGTGCTGTTTAAGCGCATTCAGCTACAGATTGTTCTATCGCAGCGCAGAGTGCCGCTGTAGAGAACCCCTTGAATGTGCCTGACCAGTTTGCACACCACAATCAATCGTCCAACCGCATTTTCAGATTGTTTATGCAGGAGTCCGCGATGACTGTCTCGTCGGAGAGCTATGTATTAGAGAGGTCGGAGAGAAATTTAGGGTTTATTTCTCTCACGACGTTACTGGTGTCTGCCCATTATGGACTGGGATTCATCTTAGGGACAGCAGAGCAATCCATTCTTGGTGGTGCATCAGGAAGTTTGTATGCTGTGGCGGTCGGCATCGGGATGATGTTGCTATCGGTATTGGCTCGGTTTTACTGGAAGCAAATAGACCCGATCTGGACGCTGATGGGCGATCGCTACGGCACGTTCGTCAAAATTGGCATTGGGGTCATGTCCTGGATGTCGCTCATCGGCATTGAAGCTGTGCAGATTATTGCCGCCACTGCCATTCTTGTCAGTGTGGGGGTGCCCGCTATTCCTACAATGGTGAGCCTAACAGCATTGTTTTGTCTGCTGTCTCTGCTGCCTGTGGAGCGAGCCAGTCGGATTTTCCGAGGCTTGCTATTACTCAATATTGTGGTGTTGGGGGCGGTGCTGTGGCAGCTTCATCAGGGGGGTATCTATGCAACTGTCGCGCTAGACTTTTTGCCCTCTGTTCGCCAGCTTGAACTGCCGCAGACCGTGAGTGTCGCGTTACCAACCATTCTGCTGGTTCTCATCGACATGAAATGTCAGCAGTTTGTAGTGCGATCGAAAAGCGCGGCGATCGCCTACCGAAGCTGTATGGCGGCAGGGCTGATTTTCATTGTCCTGGCATTTCTTCCAGCCGCAGTCGTCATGGCAGCGCAAGCTGTCGGACTTCTAGACGGCATCGACAGCAAAGCCGCTATCCCCTTCATTTTGGGTTGGCTAGGGGGCGGTGTTCACAAACCTCTGGGTATTCTCTTTATTTCAGTGCTGGCACTACCTGCCTTAGGGTTGGGGAGCAATGTCCTCCGCATTCAAACGAAAACCAGCCTAGATGTTGTGGGAATTAGGGATACTGTTCTCAACCGCACGATGTTTGCCGGGGCCAATGCTCTACTTGCCTTGGGGATTGCCTTCAAAGGCGGCGAAATTGTCGGGCTGATCGTGTGTTTCTATGCGGCATACTTGGCTGCTGTTGTCGTTCCATTCACCGCCTATTTGCTAGAGCAGACCCAGCGGATTGCCTTTTCAGTCATCAGTGTCCGCATCTCACTTGTCCTGGGGAGTACGGCGTCAGTGCTGACACTATTGGTCGGCTTGTTCCAACCAGACATTGTTTGGCTGAGTCCTGAAGTGACTATTTTGAGCCTGGGGGCTGGGGTGGGTGCGTTGGGGCTGTTGAGTACGCAACTGGTGGAGACGGTGGTACCGATGGTGAGGCAGAGAGTGAGAGAGTAAGGGACTTGCAAGAAAATAAAGTGCCCGGAAAAGAGCAGCGGGCGCAGCCCGCTGCTCTTTTCTTCCGGTATTTTTTTTTAGCCGCAGATCCCTTGCTTGAGTTCTAGCGCTCGGTCGTCTTTTTACCTTGATACTTTCATCTACTGTGATGGGTAGATTCAGGACGGTGTACCAGGGAAGTCTTCAATCAGTGTCATCAGACGCATTAGGCATACGACTTGGCAAAGCTCTCGAATTCACAACGCAAGGATAGGGGTTTGGGGCGCGCGTCGCGCCCCCCAAACCCCTATCCTTGCGTGAAACTTGCCAAGTCGTGTTAGGCAGATGGCCCCTTGATTTTTTTATCCTCGGCCACGAATCAGCCCTGGGGGATGGATTCATCTCCAGCAATCACCTCAACACTCCACCCGTCTGGATTTGCGCTGTAGAATACCCGCAGAGTCGTGATGATAGATTTTGGAACAGAAATCATGCGAAAACTAATTGGCCTTGCTCTGTTAACCGTTCTGCTGGTAATTGGCTACACCACCGTTAAACCCGCTGCTTCTCAGCCTTCAATCCCCCAGCCTTCAATCCCCCAGCCTTCAATCCCCCAGCCTTCAATCCCCCAACAATTGACGGCTCAACAATCGATGGCTCAACAATACGGCCAGCAGATGGCGGAACTTCACCGGGGGGATGTTCCCCTGCCGTCCCCTGCCGTAGCGCAAGCCCCTTCCCAGGATGTCACAACCGACTCTGTGACCTACGGCGATGCAGAGCCTCCGTTCACCGGGTATCTGGCTCAGCCTACGGAAACCAAAGAACTTCTTCCTGGCCTCATTGTTATCCAGGAGTGGTGGGGGTTGAATGACAACATCAAAGCCATGACTGACCATCTTGCTGCTGAGGGTTACGCTGCCCTTGCCGTGGATTTGTATGACGGGTCTGTTGCTGAGACTCGCGATGAGGCGCAAACACTGGTTCAAGCCGCCCTGGAAAATTCTGAACGGCTAGAGCAACACCTGGTTGCCGCTTATAATTACTTGACCGATGAGTTGAATGCGCCCACTGTCGGCAGCATTGGCTGGTGCTTTGGCGGCACTTGGTCGTTGAACACTGCCCTGGCCTTGCCTACGGAACTTGATGCTGCAGTGATCTACTATGGCGGGCAGATTACCACGGAGGGCGATCGCCTCCAAACTCTGGAAATGCCTATTCAGGGACACTTTGGAACCCTGGACACGCGCCCCTCCCCCGAAACCGTCCGCGAATTTGAATCCACCCTGGACTCCTTGGGCAAAGAAGCGGAAATCTACCTCTATGCTAGCGCCGACCACGCCTTCGCGAATCCCTCTGGCACTCGCTACAACGAGGATGCAGCTGAGCTTGCCTGGAAACGCACCCTTGAGTTTTTTGATCAACATCTCCGCTAAGAAACGTGCCAAGCGTGCGGAGCGCGCCCCAAACCCCTACTTTTGCGTTGTGAACTTGAGAACTTTGCCAAGTCGTGTTGGATTTCTCTACCCCCCTATGGGGTACGATTGTCGCAGCTTTGATAGAGTAGCGTTGTCGCAGTGTGGGCAAGCGGGTGCGGGATGAAATTTAGCGAGGTTATCGAAAAATTAGGCATCGACCACGAGGGCGGGAATATGGGGTCCAGCCTGGAGCATGACCCGATCAGCAATCCAGATATCCTCAGCGTGGCGGACATTGAAACCGCTACGCCTCAATCCCTTAGCTATGTGGAAGGGCGTAAATTCCTCGCACAGCTTCAGCAGACCCAGGCTAGTGCCCTTATCCTTGCCCCTGATGAGACCCTCCAGGCAGAAGCATCTCGGCGCGGCATTGCCTGGGTGTCTTCTGCTCAACCTCGCCTTATCTTTGCTCGGGCGATCGCCCTCTTCTATCATCCTTATCCACTTGAACCAGGCATCCATCCCACCGCCATCATTCATCCCACTGCTACCTTGGGGAGCGGGGTATCCGTTGGCCCCTATGCGGTGATTCAAGCCGAAACCGTGGTGGGCGAAGGGGTGTGCGTTTATCCAGGAGCGGTGGTATATCCCCAGGTACGCATTGGCGATCGCACGGTTCTCCATGCCAACTGTGTCATCCATGAGCGCACTCAGATCGGAGCCGAGTGCGTTATTCACAGTGGTGCAGTGATCGGCTCCGAGGGCTTTGGGTTTGTGCCCACGGGGGAGGGGTGGGCGAAGATGGAGCAGTCGGGCATCACTGTGCTGGAGGATGGCGTCGAAGTCGGGTGTAACACCACCATTGATCGTCCTGCGGTCGGGGAAACCAGGATTCAATGCAACACCAAGATCGACAATTTGGTGCAAATCGGCCACAACTGCCGGGTCGGTACCGCCTGTGCGATCGCCTCCCAGGCAGGCATGGCGGGGGGGGCGGTTCTGGGCGACCGCGTCATCCTAGCAGGGCAGGTGGGCATTGCCAACCGGGTGACCGTGGGCGATCGCAGTACGGCTACAGCGCGGGCAGGCATCATCAGCGATATTTCCCCCAATAGTGTCGTGTCGGGACACCCCACTGTACCCCATCGCCAGTGGCTTAAGACCTCAGCGTACCAGGCTCGCCTGCCGGAACTGGCGCACACTCTCCAGAATTTACAAAAGCAGGTAAACGATTTGCAGCAGCAAATCCAGGTGATGCAAGCGTCCCAGGCACACCATCAGGAAACCGAGCAGGGGTGATGCCTTCTACCCGCTTTATTCCCCCATTTCACTGATGAAAGAGCCATGAAATTTAGCGATTTGATTCCTAAGCTGCCATTGGTGCAGGGCCACAGCTTGAGCCCCCATCCTGGTATCAATCCAGACATTGTTAGCGTGGCAGCGATTGACGGGGCATCACCGGGGGCGCTGAGCTACGTGGAGGGCGATCGCTATGCGTCCCACCTCTCCACCACGTCCGCCAGTGCCTTGATTTTGCCTGCCAATGGCACCCTGCAAACCCAAGCCGTCCAGCGGGGAATTGCCTGGGTTGAGTCGTCCCATCCCCGCCTCACCTTTGCCGGGGCGATCGCCCATTTCTATCAACCGTTCACTCCCCTTCCAGGAATTCATCCTACGGCTGTCATTGACGCGTCTGCCCAGGTGGGGTCAAATGTGTCCATTGGTGCCCATGTGGCGATCCAGGCAGATGCGATTGTTGGGGATGATGTCTGCATTCATCCCAACGGGGTGGTGTATCCCCAGGCTGTGGTGGGCGATCGCACTGTACTCCATGCCAACTGCGTCATCCATGAGCGCGCCCAGGTGGGAGCCGATGGTGTGATTCACTGCGGCGCGGTAATCGGCTCAGAAGGGTTTGGCTTTGTGCCTGTACCCGACGGGTGGGTAAAAATGCCGCAGTCTGGCTGTGTGGTGCTAGAAGATGCTGTCGAAGTGGGCTGCAATACCACCATCGACCGTCCTGCGGTAGGAGAGCCCCGCATCCGCCAGGGTACGAAGATTGACAACCTGGTTCACATTGCCCACGGCTGTATCATTGATGAACACTCTGTTTTGGCAGCTCAGACAGGGTTAGCGGGGAAGGTCAGTCTGGGGAAACGGGTGGTCTTAGCCGGACAGGTGGGCATTTCGGATGGGGTCACCGTGGGCGATGGGGCGATCGCCACCGCCCAAACAGGGATTCACAAAGACGTGCCATCGGGCGAAATTGTCTCAGGCTACCCCGCCATTCCCAATAAGCTCTGGCTCAAAGCCGCTGCCGTTTATAATCGCCTGCCCGAACTCTACAGAGTGGTTCGCAAGCTGACGGGCAAATCAGAAAAACATTCTAAGGAGCCAGGATTAAATAAAATCCAATTTTGGTGAAGCGGTGCGGCATCGCTGCACCGCTTCACCAAAATTTGGTCCAAACTATTTAATTCTCGTTCCTAAATAACAGTTGCCCTATGGTAAGTACCTATGCAGAATTAATTACAAACAAGTTTCCCAGGGGCACACCCCGTCGGGGTGTGCCCCTGGGAAAATGTGTAAATAATTTTGCTCAACTACTTAGGGATCTGCGGCTAAAAAAGATACCGGAAGAAAAGAGCAGCGGGCGCAG
>CAYXJG010000062.1:0-17406 GCA_964465285.1 uncultured bacterium | reverse complement strand
TTAGGGGGATCAGTATTGTTCCAGCGTGTTATCAAATACTTTTCAAACATTCTCCCAATGGCTTTTTCTTCTTTTTGCATCTCAATCTTTTTCCAAGCGTACTGCAAACCACTGAACGTACTGGTCTCCCCCAATAGTCAACTCGCAGTAAGAATCTATTAAATACTGAACTTGCTGACCAATGTCTCCACAGCCGGTTACATCAGCCGGAATATCAGCAGCATGTACCCTCAGCAAGTCTCCCAGCTTCGCCTTTAACTCGTTTGCTGACAGCAGTTCTTCGTGTTTTCCAGCTTCGAGAAAGACAAATGCATTTTGTTCGTAGAGGCGTGGATCTGCCATGGTGCTGTTTAAAGACGGTGAATTTCAAAACGGTAAATGCAGGGCTTACGCAAATCTTCTACATGAATGCAGCTTCCTCGAAAGGTGCACTCTGATATTTCCTTAAACCTGCTTCATCACTAGGGTACGGCTTGGGCTGTACGAGGTCGTCCGTTCCGTTGCAGAACTGAGCCATAGAAATGTTTCAGAACTAACAGAGCATTATTCGTCTTCAGCAAAGACAAAGCGATAGAGGTCTTCAGGCTTCGGTTCGGGACTAGATTCTGCAAACTCAACGGCGTCGTTAATGACGCCCTGGATGCGTTTGTCAATATCTGTTAACTCGTCCTGGGATGCCAAATTTTTTTCAATGAGATAGTTTGCGAAACGCTTGACGGGATCACGGGAAAACCAAGCATCCTTCTCAGCTTTTGCTCGCATCTCGTCAGGGTCGGCGAGGGAATGCCCCCGGAAGCGATAAGTCAACGCCTCAATCAGAGTCGGCCCTTCTCCTGCACGGGCACGGGCGATCGCCTCCTGTGCAGCAGCACGTACAGCCAGCACATCCATGCCATCGACCTCGACCCCTGCCATGCCAAAAGCGTTGGCTTTTTTAAAAATTTCTGGCTGGGAGGTTGCGCGGTCGTGCGCCATGCCAATTGCCCACTTGTTATTCTCAACCACATAGAGAACTGGCAGTTTCCACAATGCTGCCATATTCAAGCATTCGAAGAACTGACCATTATTAGATGCTCCATCTCCAAAGAAGCACGCGGTTACCTGGTCTGCCGACTCATCACCCATGACCTCCCGCCGATACTTAGACTGGAAAGCTGCTCCTGTTCCTACCGGAATGCCCTCCGCAACGAACGCGAAGCCTCCTAACAGATTATGTCTGGATGAAAACAGGTGCATGGAGCCGCCTCGGCCTTTGCTGCATCCCGTCTCTTTGCCAAACAGTTCCGCCAGTACCTGCCGAGCCGGAACCCCCGCACTCAGGGCATGGACGTGATCCCGGTAGGTACTGCACACATAGTCGTCAGACCGCATGGACTTGATTACCCCGGTTGAAACAGCTTCCTGCCCGTTGTAAAGGTGGACGAAGCCGAACATCTTTCCCCGGTAGTACATTTCTGCACATTTGTCTTCAAACAAACGCCCCAGCACCATGTCTTCGTACAAAACCAGTCCCTCGTCCTGCGTCAGGGTCACAGCTGAAGTTGAAAATACCGGGAGTACTCTTTCTTGAAGCATTAATTTTTACTTTTCTAGCGAATCATTCCTAGTGAACTAGAATAGTCCACCAAGGCTTAAGCAGTGCTGTAGGTGACGGCATGCTAATCTGACCATCACAAACTTGCACTAGAGATGAAGGAATCGCGGACATCCTGCCATCATATTATTTCACATTAAGCCATATTGTTTTTTCTACATGCAAACCATCTTCCGCAAAAGCCTCGTAAGGGCTTCATCCATCGGGGTTTCTCGGTATTGAAATCTATGTCGTCTACCCATTCATACCCTGTTATGGCCTGGAGAATGATGCACTGAACAGTCTACTGAATGTCGTAGAAGTGCAAATATCTAGTGCTTAAGCTATATTTTCGGAGGATAGATAGCCACATTTAGCGTTTCTTCGCTCCTGGGTGAGTCGATGGCAATCCCATCCGCTGGGGAGGCAATGTCTACACCGTGCCATCTTCTTGTTTGGTACGCTATGGGCCTTGTAAACATTCGCTCCTGAACATAGGATGTTAACCCTGGGTAATGTCAGTCTTCAGCGATCGCCCAACGTTCCGATAGGATAGACAAACTGATCCGCTAGAAAATTGTTAACTTTCTTGTCAAAGAAAATGATGAGGATAATAATGAGCGGAACTGCTTCAGGAGCAACGGCTACTTGGGTGCCGTTCGTTTCGGTCCCCTGAGCAGATTACGTAACGTAACATCCAAGTACGGGTGACTTGCGTAGTATTACTACCATAGGGAATCTCAGGGAGCATACGGCTATCGTCCAAGCATTCAATTTGATCTCTTAATCTTGCTCACCATTGGGGAAATCAACCGTGCAAATCCCTTTAGACTATTACCGAATTCTTGGTTTGCCCATTCAGGCCACCGATGAGCAGCTTTTCCATGCCCATCGCGATCGCACGTTGCAACTGCCACGCCGTGAGTATTCAGAGGCAGCAATCAGTGCTCGCCGCAGCCTGATTGATGAAGCTTACGCAGTCTTGTCTGATCTGTCCCAGCGACAAGCCTATGATGCACGGTTTTTGGCGAAGTCCTATGACACCCAAGGGAGCGATCGCGATATCTCGATGCCTCATCAAGCTGAGAACCCACAGGATTTGTGGGCTTCGGGAACGTCAGGCGAGCAAGGTGCTCCTGCTCCACGAGACACGGGTCTTGCCACCCTTGACCGCCATCCTGGAGCTCCTATTTCAAGTATTGAAATCGACAATGACCAGTTTGTTGGAGCGCTCCTTATCCTGCTCGAACTGGGTGAATACGAATTAGTCCTCAGATTAGGGCGTCCATTTCTAACGACGGGAGCCATGAGTCTAAGCAGCGGACAGTATGGCGACCCTGAAGTCATCGGAGCCGATATTGTTCTTACGGTCGCTCTTGCCTGTTTAGAATTGGGTCGTGAGCAGTGGCAACAAGGACTCTATGAGAACGCAGCAGAATCCCTAGAAACCGGGCAAGAGCTATTGCTGCGGGAAGGGGTGTTTGTGGGCATTCGAGGCGATATTCAGGCCGATCTGTTCAAGCTCCGCCCTTACCGAATTTTAGAGCGACTTGCCCTGCCGGATGAGGAGCAGTCTGCCCGGTATCAGGGGCTTCAACTCCTCCAGGACATGCTTAACGAGCGGGGTGGCATTGACGGTGCAGGAAACGACCAATCCGGTTTGAGCACTGATGACTTCTTGCGCTTTATTCAGCAACTGCGCTCCTATCTCACATCAGAGGAACAGCTTCATCTATTTGAGTCAGAAGCTCAGCGGCCTTCAGCGGTGGCCACTTATCTAGCAGTCTATGCCCTGATTGCCCGGGGGTTTGCCTATCGGCTTCCTGCCCTACTGCGACAGGCCAAGTTGTTTTTACAGCGGCTCTGGAATCGGCAAGATGTTGCCCTTGAGCGGGCCATCTGCGTTTTATTGCTTGGACAAACAGAAGAAGCGGCGACAGCCCTAGAGCAGAGCAACGAATACAGTGCTCTAGCATTTATTCGGGATCACTCTAAGGGTTCCCCTGACGTATTGCCAGGGCTGTGCCTCTATGCCGAACGCTGGTTGCAGAATGAGGTTTTTCCTCACTTCCGGGATCTGGCGCAAGTTCAGGTCTCCCTCAAAGACTTCTTTGCCGATGAGCATGTGCAGGCCTATCTAGAAGCGCTGGCTAACGAACCGGATACTGAAAGCCCGTGGGTGTCGGCAGGCTATTCTGCGTGGTCAACCCAGGCAACAAATGGTCATGCCCACAGCTACTCCAACGGTACGCGCTACAGCTATGCCCAGGTGGGTAGCACGGCCATGCCCCATGCCTCTGGGCAATCGCAAGGGGTAACGGCTACGGCAGCTCTGGATGCCCCTGTTGATGCAGCAGGACGCTATGGCTCAGGCCATCCAGGAGCACCCCCCACAGCAGAGCGAGTCTCGACAAAGGGGGGCGATACTCAGGTGGCGACCAGAAAGGCGAGGGGGGGGCGTCCGTCTTCCCGGCGGAACAGGTGGCTGGGGATGTTTGGGCGATCGCCCCGCCGTCGTCCCTCGACACTCTCGGCTGCAGCTTCTACGGCCTATGGCACCACCACCACCACTGGCCACACCGCCCGCCGCCGTCCTAAGCAAGCGGGACCACGCCTCGATCGCATCGTGTTTTTAGCGGCGACAGGGTTGATTGGCATTCTCATTCTCTGGATGGTGCTCAGCCGAGTCTTTAGCTGGCTGGGCGAGAGTTTTTCAGGCCCCCAGCTTGAAGGCGAGCAGTTAGCCATTAACCTCACCGAACCCGTGATGACTATTCCTGACCCGGCAGCAGTTGCGGAGGCAGAAGAGGCTGCAGAATCGACAGGGGAACTGACGCCAGAGATTGCGGAACAGGTGCTTGAGCGTTGGTTGTCTGCCAAATCAGAAGCAATGGGTGAAAATTACGATGTTTCAGTCCTGGATACCATTTTGGTTGACGCCATGCTGAGCCGATTGCAGGGTCAAGTGCAAGCGGCAGAGAGCGGGAACTGGTACTGGGAATACGAACACCCCACCCTGGACGTTACCGCTGTGGAGTGGTCTGAGGATCAGCCTGACCAGGCAACCATTGGGGCAAACGTACAAGAAGTAGGGCAATATTATCTTAATGGACAGCTCAGCATGGCTGAAACCTATGACAGCAATCTGAACGTGCGTTATCAAGTTGTCCGCCGTGACGGATTGTGGAAAATTAGCTCCGTACAAGTCATTGATTAATGACTAACTCATTATTTAATGCCTACGTGCCTCTTTTGATGTGGCCCAGCCTTGGGTTTTTATTGCTGCTCGCTTTACCAGACACCTTTCCTCGGTTGGTGGGGCGATCGCTCTACTGGGTCGGTATCCCCTTGGAAATTTTTGCATTAGCCCGTCAAACGCCCATCAGTCAGGACGCTGGCCTTGCTCCAGTATTTACCATCGGTGCCCTCCTGGGGAGCATTCCCATGGCTTGGATCATCGTCCGAAAACTCCACATGACCAGCGAGATCAATACCCCGATCCGTGTGGAGAGTGACATCGCTTCCCCTGGGTCTGAGAGTGCTGCGATCGCACCTAATAGGGCTCGCCTTCCAGATTTTCTCAAGGAATCTTCTGAAGCATCGTCTGAATCTCGGTGGCAGAATCCCGCCTGTCGGGGCAGCTTCATTCTGTCATCGGTGATTGGCAATACGGGGTTTGTGGGGCTAGCGATCGCCCCTCTTTTTGTCAGTGATGATTATTTGGGCTGGATTGTGTTCTACAGCGTCACCCATAACGTGGTTGGCACCTACGGCATTGGCGTGTTTCTGGCGAGCTATTATGGGCGATCGCAGGATGCTGCCAACCGCTGGACACAGCTCCGGGATGTGCTGACCGTGCCCTCCCTTTGGGCATTTCTGGCAGGAACAGTCTCCCGATCGATTTCGTTTCCTATTGCCATTGAAAATGGGTTACGTGGGTCAGTCGCCGTGGTGATCCCCTGTGCGTTGATGCTTATGGGAATGCGCCTCAGCCAGATTCGCGGGTGGAACAGTCTGAAGCTGGGGCTGATTCCAGCAGCGCTCAAGTCAATGGTGGTGCCGCTACTGGTGGGCGCGGTGGCGATGGTGATTGGCCTGTCGCCAGAACCCCGACTGGCGCTAGTGATCATGGCGGGAATGCCCACCGCCTTTGCAGGACTGATTTTGGCAGAAGAATACGAGCTAGACCGGGAACTCATCACCGGGAGCATTGTGTTGAGCAGCGTGCTGCTACTGGTGACAATCCCCATCTGGTTGGCGCTGTTTGGCGATCGCCCTGTCTCTCTGTCATCCTTGGGCGCATTGATGTATCGCTAAGGCGCTTCTCCCATGTCTAGCGTGCGGTGAACAGATTCGATGGCTTTAATCCACTCCATGAGGGCAGGGGCGCTCAGGGATTGCTGCGTCCAATAGGGGCGCAGCACCCTATTCAACTCCGAAGCGGGGCGTCCCGTTTGTCGCTGCCACGACTGCAAAAGCTGGTCAGCTTCTACAGGTTCGCTCCCCAACCCCATGCGGCGCTGGATCTGGAGCTGTTCTTCTCGTCCAATCATGGACACCACAAAATCTGAGTTTCCTGCCTTTTGCAACACCCCTGCCAGGGCTTCGATGTAGGCTTTGCTATTGTTGGTTTCGGGGGAATCCAGGGGGCGGGGCGGACGCGATCGCTGATTCATTGCCCACACCAGAACAATAATCATTACAGTGCCCTGGATGAACAGCATCATCAGCGGGGTTTGCGCCAGGTAATCGGCCCAGTTGGTCGCCACTTCTTCAGTAATGGTTTCTGTGTCTTTGAAGCCATGAATATATTCATCGATCAGAAGGCGATCGCCCTCCCTCACGACAGCCTCTGCCAAAAACTCGTAGTTACCGGGCACATCCTGATACGCATTTGCCGCAAAATCAGGGGGTACCACCGAAATAACATCACCCTCCCCTAGCCTAGTTGACCAGATGAGGACGCCATGCTGATCCTGAAGTAGGGGCGTCGATGTTCCCTGGGTTGACACGTTCTGTCCGATAGAACGGCGGCGCGTTTGAATCCTAATCAATCCCGCATCGCTGGGAATCTGGCTGCTGAAGTCTGCCTCTGTAACCCGACCCGGAACGCCAATCTGCACCAAACGATTTCCCCGGGCAACCCACTCCTCTTCCTCTAGGAACAGTGCATTTTGATATGCCATCCCTTCCACCTGCACCAGGGTGACGCCCTGAGCCTCTGCCAGATTCTCGAAGGGCTGCTGCCACCGTTCCAGGGGCGTGCCGCGATCGCCCATATAGCGATACCAGGCTCCATACCCATCCGGAGCTCGACCATAGCTCGACCCGCTCAACCGGGCATCCCCTCCTGAAGGCATTACCATTGCCAGCAAAATGAGTGCGACAAAGGCGATCGCCCCAATTACCCACAGCCGTTTCTGTCCCAAGGTTTGCCATTGCTTCATGATGGTGCTCCGCGACGATGGCGAGATGGGGTGATGTTGCGGTATGCTTCTTGACAACGACTGACTAAGGCATCTGAAGCATAGGTATTGCCGAAGACCATTTGCTCATGGGCATCCAGCAGCACCTTGTAGTCCTCAGCTCTGGTATCATGCCGCATCAGTTGCCAATATTCTCCATCGGTGTAGCTTTCTTTTTGGGGAAGCTGCCCTGTGTCGTGAAACTGCTGCACCATGCCTCGGTAAAGCGCCAAACACGCCTCCCGATAGCAGCCCTGCTGTCGCAAGTCCTGCGCCACCTGCCACCAGTCCTGGGGCGGTCGCCGCTGATATTGACGGGATGGAGTTGGGTGCGAGGGAGAAAGGGGCGATCGCCAATTCGCCGCATAGGGACGGAGTATCTGATAGAGTTGCCACACTAGCCAGCCCATTAGTCCAACCATCAACGCCCAGAAAAAGGTCTGCCCCACCCAGTCTGGCAAAGCCCACGGAGCGGCATCAGGCGGCGTAATGTTCAGCGACTGGAGTTGAAACGCAACCCACTCTTGAACCTGCTGGGCCAGCTTTTGAAGCTGCCAGCCTAGGCTATCATCCTGAAATGAAGAATTCGCAGTCATACCGTTCTTGCTTATCAACAAACATTACAGTCCCCTTCAAAAATACTAGTCTTTCACCGATCTGCGATCGATACTCGTAATGGAGGCGAAGCCGTCGCCTGGGGTATGCCATAGGAATAGCGCCATGAGCCTTTGCATCAATCCACGTTGTAGCCAACCCAACCATCCCGGCAACGATGCCAGCCGATTTTGCCAAAGTTGCGGGGCCGGTCTGGTGTTGCAGAATCGATACCGGGTAATGCGGTTGCTGAGCGACAAAAGTGGCTTTGGGCGCGTGTATGAAGCCTATGAACGCAATACTCCAAAGCTTTTGAAAGTCCTAAAAGAACGCCACAACGATAACCCCAAGGCGGTGGAGTTATTTGAGCAGGAAGCTTTGGTGCTCAGTCGATTGCGCCATCCCGGCATTCCAATGGTAGAGGAGGACGGATGCTTTCAGCTCAAGCCGACCGAAGACAGTGAGCCACTCCACTGCATCATCATGGAGAAAATTGACGGGCTAAACCTGAGCGAGTGGATGCGCCAGCAGGGGGGAAATCCCATTGGGGAGAAGCAGGCAGTGAACTGGCTGCAGCAGCTTGCCAAAATTCTCAACCTAGTACATCAAGAGAACTTCTTCCATCGGGACATCAAGCCTGAGAACATCATGCTGCGCTCTAGTGGACAATTGGTGCTGGTGGATTTTGGTGCTGCACGGGAAATGACTTACACCTACTATGAACAGTTGGGTGCTACTGGAGGTATCACAAAAGTTAGTTCGGCGGGCTATACGCCCCCAGAGCAGGAGCGGGGCCAGGCGGTTCCCCAATCCGATTTCTATGCCCTGGGCTGCACGTTTCTGTTTCTGCTAACGGGCAAAACGCCAACTGACCCGTCCATCTACGATTCCCTCAACAACGAATTTCAGTGGCGGCACCTTGCCCCCCAAATTTCCCCAGAACTGTCTGACTTCATTGACTGCATGACCTCAGCACGGGCATCGGAACGGCCCCAGTCCACTGAAGATTTACTCGATCAGGTGATGGCGATCGCCCAAATCATCGAATCTCGCCCTAGTCATGCCACTCCCAATGTTCAATCGCACAGCGCCATGCCCAATGGAGAGCACTCTCCGGCAGGACAATACGGGGCGAACGTGAGTCGTTCTAGCGCCAGCAGCCCTTCCAGTGTTGCGGCATCCAACAGAATTCCTCCGGGCAGTTTGCAGCCTGGCGGCAGCGCTGTGCCCCAGCCTCCCTCCCAGACTGGAGGTGCTCCGCCCAACACCCTTCCCGTCCCAGACGGCACGCTCACCCAGGCACCACCCACCACCCTGCAAGCGGCTAAGCGCAAACAGCGTCGGCTTTGGACAGGGGGCATTGCTGTGGCTCTCATCGCAGCAGGAGGCATCGGCGTCTGGGGCATTTCTCGGCTATTGCCGCCCCCTGCTCCCGTTGAAGCAGACAGTGCCGAACCGTATACCCTGGCAGACACTTTATCCAACCATTCTGAAAGCGTTTCTGTGCTTGCCCTTAGCCCAGATCAACAAACCCTGGCAAGCGGCAGCGATGACACCACGGTAGTGCTGTGGGACATGGTCGATCGGCAACTAGGTTTTATTCTTGAAGGCCATCAAAATCCCATGAATGCTCTAGCGTTTACCCCAAACAGCCGTTATCTGGCGAGTGGTGGCGATGATTTGTACATCACCATTTGGGACACGGAAACCGGAGAAGCTGTTCAAACCCTGGACGGACACTCAAAATCCGTGAACGATCTTGCCTTTAGTTCTGACGGGAATCGGCTGATCAGTGCCAGCGCCGACGAAACCATCAAGGTGTGGGACTGGCCGTCGGGGGAGGTGCTGATGACGTTGAGTGGACATCGGGGCTTTGTCAATGCGATCGCCCTCAGCCCTGACGGTAGAACCTTGGTCAGCGGCGGCACCGACACTGCCATTAAGCTCTGGGACATGGAAACCGCAGAGGAAAAGGGAGAACTGCTTGGGCACACGTCCTTTGTCAATGCGATCGCCATTAGCCCCGATGGTCAGCGGGTCGGTAGTGCCAGCGCAGACACCAAAATTAAGATTTGGAACATCAACACGGGTACCGAAATCCGTAGCCTCGACGCCCATAACAGCTACGTTAACGAACTCATCTTCACCCCTGATGGACGTAATCTCGTGAGTAGCAGCGCTGACCAGACCATCAAAATCTGGGACCAGTCCACAGGCGACATCGAAGCACACATCCCTTGGTCCGGTACCTTTATTGATGCGATCGCCATCAAATACGAAGGCCCCACCTGGCAGGTTATTGCGGGCGGCAAAGGCAGCAACGATATTCAAATCTGGCAGCTTACCCGCTAAACTTTCACCTGCTCACCAAGCAGCTGCCCCAAACCCCTATTTTTGCTTGAAACTTGCCAAGTCATGTTCGGTTTTACAGCGCTTTGCAAGCGCATTAAGTACAGCACACGACTTGGCAAAGTTCTCAAATTCACAACGAAAAAATTAGGGATTTAGGGCGCGCAGAGCGCGCCCTAAATCCCTAATTTTTTCGTAAAACTTGCCAAGTCGTCTGCAGCACGTGTGAGGAGCGGCGCGCCGCGCCGCCCCTCACACGTGCTTAATCACCTTGCACACCGCTATAGGTTCGAGGGTATATGGATGGGGATTTGGTATTCGTGTGGGGTTTTTAGCAGGGCGGTGGACGATGCTACACCGCGCTCTCCCAGAGTTTCGCCCTACCCATGGCCACCCATCTAAAAACCAAAATTGACATTAACCGTGCGGGTTTGTCTATAAACCCCTGAATAGAGTATGAGAGCCAGTCTTAGCGTTAGAGTATGCCGAACGCGATGCTCGGCTCCTAATGGCTGATTTTTCAGGGGTTAAGATGCCAACACAGATTAACGAACCACCCACTCAACCAGGAATCTATCCATCGGTGCAGCCGAGCCAGCAACCGATTCCACCCTGGGTCCAGAGAGACGATGATGACCTCGACCTGGCGCAGTTGCTTCAAATTTTACGGCGGCGCAGCCTCATTATTACAGGGGTTGCCATTACGGTGGCGTCAGTATTCTGGGCATGGACGTTGACGCGGACGCCGATCTATCAGGGCAGTTTCCGGGTGCTAATCGAATCTGTGGATGAAAACAATGCCTCCCAGGAACTCTTGGGGAATGGGCAAGGCTCCCTGGCATTAACGGTGGATTATGACACCCAAATTGAAGTCCTGCTCAGCTCCGTCTTACTGCAACCTATCAGCCAGGGACTTCAGGAAAAATATCCCAACCTGACGACTGACCAAATTGCTGAGGGGCTTTCCATCAACCGTCTACGGGAAACGAAAGTACTAGAGGTCAGTTATCGGGGATCGGAACCCCAGCAGATTCAAGATATCTTGGACGAAGTGGCACAGCAGTATTTGGAGTACAGTTTTGAACAGCGTCAGGCTAGCTTGAATCAGGGTATCCAGTTTGTGGATGACCAGTTGCCTGACCTGCGGGAACGAGTTAACAACTTAGAGGTGCGTCTTGAACGCTTCCGTCAGCAGTACAGCCTGCTCAATCCAGAAAACCGAGGCGATGATTTATCTGAACTGATTAGCCAGGTGGAAGAAGAGCGCCAGCAGCTGCAAACGGAACTGTCTCAGGCGCGATCGCTCTACCGTAGTTTGCAAGGGCAGTTGAGTGTGTCTCCGGAAGAGGCCCTCGCTGCGGCTGCCCTGAGCGAGTCGCCCCGCTATCAAGCATTGCTCAACCAGATTCAAGAGCTGGAAGCACAAGTTGCCGTGGAGTCTGCTAAATATCAGCCTGATAGTCCCCAATTGGCATCTCTGCGAGAGAGACGTGACAACCTGATGCCTGTATTGGAGGCTGAGGCAGCAGATATCTTGGGCGATCGCTTTGCTGTCGGCCCTGGTGGGCGAGTAGATGGCAACCTGACACCCACCGCCATAGACTTGGGGCGACAACTCATCAACGCTGCCAATAATGTGCAGATGCTCCAGGCTAGAAGCCAGACTCTAGCGCAAGTGGAACAAAGCCTGAAGCAAGAATTTGCCCTGGTGCCTTCCCTGGCGAGGCAATACACGGATTTGCAGCGAGAGCTAGAGATTGCAACAGAAAGCCTAAACCGATTCTTGACGACGCGGGAAACCCTCCAGATTGACGCAGCCCAAAAATCTATTCCCTGGCAACTCATTGCAGAACCCAGAACCTCTCGCATCCCCATTTCACCCAATATTCCGCGAAATCTCATGCTGGGTATTCTGGCAGGATTATTACTGGGCGGCACAGCAGCGCTGCTGATTGAAAAGCTTGATCAGGTTTATCATTCCCCTGATGAACTCAAGCATTCCACCCGTCTCCCCCTGTTGGGTATTATTCCCTTCCATCCCAACCTCCAAGAACGGCAAGAGACAGCTCATCAGGACGAAAACGCTTATCAAAATGGTGCAGCGGCTCATCACGATCCAGCCCAGCAAGCTACACCGCCGCCAAAAGCATCAGCAGGTAAACGCCGCACCACGTTCCAATCCTCAATGTTCTATGAGGCATTTCGATCCCTTTACACTAATATCCGGTTCTTGGGGTCAGATACGCCCATACGGTCCCTGGTGATCAGCTCTGCCATTCCTAGCGAAGGGAAATCCACCACTGCTCTCTACCTGGCGCGGGCGGCAGCGGTGATGGGTCAGCGGGTGCTGCTCGTGGATGCTGATTTGCGATCGCCCAAACATCATATCCGCCTGGGTTTGCCAAATATTCGTGGTGTCAGCAATTTAGTTTCTGAATCTCTTCGGGTACAGGATGTGGTGCAGCGATCACCCCTCGACGAAAATCTATCCGTCGTCACGGCAGGCCCCATCCCTCCCGACCCGGTAAAACTCCTTTCCTCCCGCCGGATGCAGTCTCTCATGGAGCAGTTCCAGCAGGAGTACGATTTTGTCGTGTATGATATGCCACCCATCATTGGTTTTGCCGACAGTAACCTAGTTGCTGCTCACACTGATGGCATGATCATGGTGGTTGGCCTCGGTAAAACAGAGCGTTCCGCCATCGATCGCGCCATTGATGAAGTGAAGCTCTCCCCGGTAAGCATCCTGGGATTAATCGCGAATGGCATCAAGTCGTACACGACACGAGTATATGGCTACTATCGCTACTATCGTTACTACCCCAAGCACGGCTCTGCACAAGGCGCTGTCGCGGGCAGTGCGATGACCCCAGCTAGCACCCGGTCAAACATAACGTCCCCAGGGGATTATCCGTTCTCCTCATCTTATTCCTCAGTGCCATCCCCCCCTTCTACTGGGGATGCAAATCTGGGAGCGCGAAACCCTTGCGATTTTCGCCTCGACCAATCTGCATCTGAGGACGATACTGCCTCAGATGTCAATACCCAATACCAGGCATTTTATGCCTCCCCCGACCATGAAGCCGCTGAGGGTGAAGCAACGAGCCTGCGTTATCCAATGGATGTTACGGATAATGACAACGTTGATGAACCATTAGGTCAAGCCATACCTGTTCAACAGGAGTCCATGGACAGTCCTCTAGGCGAGGATGGGCTGGATGAAGAATATCCCGTGCAGGACGCCTCGCTGGACGACTCACCCGCAGAATCACATCAACGTGCTAGGGTTCGGGGTAGTGTTCAGGGTTGGCAATATGACGCTACTGATTCGTCCCAGCCTGCGCCCCGTTCATCGCAATCGGCGTCTTCCCATTTCTCAGCCTACAGGTCTACGGAAGGTCAGCCAGCCACTGCTCAGTCAGGTGGTCTCAACCGTAGCCGATCGACCCCCCGGCAGAGAACCGCTCCCACGTCTTCCACGCGCCGGTCATGGCTGAGCGGCAGACCTAGACCAACCTCGAAACCAGAAGCACCCCCTTCTAGTCCCAAAATATCCACTGCCACAGTGCATTCCGACAGCCTTTCAGCCATGGCAAAAACACTAATGGGGCTGGGCATTGTTGCTATCTTCGGCGCACTGGGATGGAGCTTATACCAAAGATTTACCGGCGAACCATTGCCCCCTCCTAACTCTGTCATTGAGAATCCTGAACCTGAGGCCGTAGAACCTGACTCGGACACCCCTAGCCTGGAGGCTCTACCGGATGAGGAGGACGATATACCGCCCGTGACTGACCCTGGGACAACGGACACTGACCCCCGGTTATCTCCTGACCAGGCGACCAACGAAGCCACACCAGAGCTTGCCCCTGAGGTGCAAGATCCCTTCACAGAGGCCGTGCGCATTGCCCAGGAAGCTGTAGCTGCTGGGGAAGCAGCAAACACTCCCGAAGAGTGGTCGCGCATTGCAGAGCAGTGGCAGCAAGCGTCGGCACTGATGGCAATTGTCCCTCAAACCGACGATCAGTTTCCAGTTGCTCGCGATCGCACCGTCCTTTATCGAAACAACGCCGAGTTTGCTCGGCAAAAGGTTCTTGAATTACTCAGCAACAAAGACCTTCGTAACGCAGACTGAATCCCCTCTCACGATATAGCGGTGCGCACATTGATGAAGAATACCTAAGATTTACTGTGTGGCGGCGCGACGCATCGCCACATAGCAACCGTACTTAACGCGCTTGCACAGCGGGCAATGCCGCGCCGCGCCACTAGACACGATCTGGCAAAGTACTCAAATTCACAACGCAAAAGTAGGGGTTTGGGGCGCGCGAAGGGCGCCCCAAACCCCTACTTTTGCGTGAAACTTGCCAAGTCGTGACTAAAACTGGATTTTATTTAACCTGAGCGAACGATGACCTCATGCAGCGTTTGGCCATGATAATTGAGATGTTCCAGACACAACGTTCTGTTCGCATTTTTACAGTTTCTACAATCACTCTCCACCCAAAATTCGGGAGCACATACCCTCAGGAGTTCATAGTTCACAATGCAAATTCAGCAACCTGTCCCAACCATTGTCGTCATGCATGGCGATCAAACTGGAGAAGAACTCTTAGCCGAGGCGCTACGGGTGCTACAACCCGCTGTCGTTCGCCAAGCCCTGCAATTCGTTGACTACGACTTGAGCCTTGAAAATCGTCAGGCCAGTCAGAACCAGGTGGTTTGGGATGCGGCAGAAGCTGCCTGCAAAACGGGACTGGCTTTGAAGGCTGCCACCATTACTCCCGAAATTGCTGGGGATGTGGGTAGTCCTAATGCTATTCTGCGGGAAGCTCTGGGGGCTTCTGTCATTTTGAGAACCGGGCGGCGCATTCCTCAGATTCGTCCTATAGGCGGCGTCTATGCCCCCATTACCGTTGTGCGGATGGCGGTGGATGATGCCTATGGTGCCAAGGAATGGCGAGAACCCACCAATACAGGGGATGAAATTGCGTGGCGAACGTCAAAGATTAGCCGCTCCATCTGCCGCACTGTTTCAGAATTTACCTTTGCCCATGCAAAACGCACCGGAGCGAAGGTCTTTGGTGGGCCAAAGTTTACAGTGAGCGCCACCTACGAGGGCATGTTCAAAGAAGAACTCGACGCTGCAGCCCAACGCTATCCTGAGGTTGCCTACCAACCCCTGCTCATTGATGCGACATTTGCCCTGCTGCTGCAAAGTAGCGGAGAAGCCCTGGTGATTCCTGCCCTAAACCGAGATGGGGATTTGCTGTCTGATATGGTGCTCCAGATGTATGGGAGCATCGCAGGGTCGGAAAGTTTGGTGATGGGGTTTGACCCAGCAACATTTCAGGTAAAAACAGTCATGGCTGAAGCCCCCCATGGTACGGCTCCTGCCCTCTGTGGTAAAAACATTGCTAACCCGATGGCGATGATTCTGGCGGGGGCAGCGTTGTTAACCTATGTGAAAACTTCTACGGCTGACCGGGCTTCTCGCTCAATTTATGAGTCAGTGTTCGAGGCGATTTACGAAGGTAAGGCAACTCCTGACTTGGGCGGACAGATGAGCACGTCTGACTTTACTGATGAGGTGATTCGCAAAGTCAAAACGAAATTAGAGGTCTGGTCTACGCTGGAATCCACCTGAGCCTGAATTAGTCTGGATTTCTGCACGACTTGGCAAAGTTCTCAAATTCACAACGCAAAAATAGGGGTTTGGGGCGCGGGGAGCGCGCCCCAAACCCCTATTTTTGCGTGAAACTTGCCAAGTCATGTTTCTGGAGAATCTAGATTGATGAAGCCCCTCAATACACCAGTGGATGGTGTAGGGCGATCGCCACTTTTTGATTATTCCGTAAGCCAGCGGGGAACGTAGCGCCAAGCCGTACGGAGTTCTTTGTCAAGCAGGTGATAGTTGGGTTCCTTTTCTTCAACCAGTGCCCAAAATTTGGGGGAATGGTTGAGATGAATCGTGTGGCAAAGCTCATGCACCAAAACGTAGTGAACCAGGTCTCTAGGCACAAATAAGAGCTTGTCATTCAGGTTGATGTTTTTCTGACTAGAACAGCTTCCCCACCGAGTCTTCTGCCGTCTAACTGTAAGGCGCTTAAACGGGAGTTGGGTCTGCTTGCTGACCTGCTCCAGCCAGGGACTTAAATGGGAATAGGCATAATCTCGTATCCATCGCCCAAGGAGTTGATGGCACAGCGCTATCTGGTCAATTTGTCCAGTTACGTAAAGCCGATGCTGAGCAGAATCGACATCGACGGCCACATTCTGGGCATCGGAAGACTTGTAAGACACAGCCCAAATCTCATCCAGAGCCCGGAGGACAATCTCAGAAGGGCGGCTAATCGCAGTTTCGTGAGCGATCGCCCGCCTCTCTGCCTGCACTTTGGCCTGGGTGCTCTGAATCCAGACTTCACGGCTTTTGAGAAACTGAGCCACTCGGCTCGCCGCCATGCCAGGAGGCACCACCACTTCTACCTCGCCCCAATTCGATACTTTAATCGACAAACGCTTTGCACGGCGGCTCTGGCGAACTTTATAGCCATTGATTTCAGTCGGCAGCGGTTCCGGTGGGGATGACTTTGACGAGGATGATTTTGATGGCCGTTTCCGTTTGGCCGAGCGTAATCTAGCCATAGGCAATATGAGTGCGGAAAGAGCAGGATTCAGAGAGGTGACGAGAGGAAAAGAGTGGATTCTTCATCTGTAGGCGTGTGGACTGTGCTCACGCATCCCAGCATGATGGCTGGCGCAATTACGACTGAAATCCAATCAGGTCAAAAAATCCATCATCAAGTTCGTAGCCTAGAGTCTTAGTCATAAGCTTGAGGCGGTTGCGTCCGGCGATCGCATTCTCCTGCATCCAGTTCGCAAGAATAAACACTTTCTGCATCACAAAAATTTCCAGAGCTTCAGGATTATACTGAATTCCCTCTGTTCGGCTGAACTGGTGAGGCACCAGCATAGCAGTGTAGCGCGATAGCTCGCCGTATTCCCAATCTAGAATGTAAGGAAGCCAGGGATACTGAGCATCTAAGCCAATAAACCAAAGCCTCACCTCCGGCACTTCAGATAGCTCACGGGGGTCAGAGGGTTCGCGGGGATAGTCAACATCAAACTGCATCTGTCGGGCAGGGTCAGCGATCGCCCCGTCTGCCAGCCACGACTCGATGGACTGATGCGCCGGGCCAAAGTCCAGACGATGGATAGTGTCGGTATCAAGATGAATTGAGATAGCCATGCAGTAGACTTTAAAATCTGCGAGTTGTCAGAACCTTTCCATACTCTTCAGGGATTTTAGGTGATTTCACCTCAGTCGTCCATGATTCAGAGTAGAGAACAGCAATTCTCATTTTAGGAAGCTTCGCGCTCTACAGGCGCTCACGGGTACAAATTTAGGGAGCAAAAAGGTCGCCT
>CAYXJG010000061.1:0-17791 GCA_964465285.1 uncultured bacterium | reverse complement strand
GAGTTCTCAAATCTATGAGGCGGCTGAGGATGCTGTTGACGTGGTTCTTGACGGTACGCTCTGAGATGTAGAGAATTTGAGCAATTTCCCGATTACTGCGTCCCTGGGCGATGAGATCGAGCACTTCCTGTTCCCGTGGGGTGAGTTGGTCGAGTTCGGAGGGAGGTTCCGGGGAAGTGGAGGCGGAGGATGGAGCGATCGCCTTTTCAAACCTTCCTGGCCCCAAATGGGTATAGCCTTTGTGAACTGAACGAATAGCATCACGACTTGGCAAGTTTCACGCAAAACTAGGGGGTTGGGGCGCGCTCAGCGCGCCCCAACCCCCTAGTTTTGCGTTGTGAATTTGAGAACTTTGCCAGGTTGTGTTAATCATGGGGGGTTTCTGAAGGTTAGATGAGATAATTTTGGATTTTAGATTTTGGATTTTAGATTTTGGACGGATATTGGAAGGGTGATGCGAATGTGGGACCCCTGATTGGGTTGGCTCGTCAGGGCAAAGGAGCCGCCTAAAGCTGGGGTGCGTTCGCGCATACTGTGCAGTCCAAATCCGGTAGCATTCGAAGTCGGGTTAAATCCCTGTCTATCATCTTGAATCGTGAGGGTGAGTAACGGGGATGACGGTTGGAGAACTTCCAATGCCTCAATGCGGAGCCGTGCATCGCCGCCTCCAGAGTTCTGTACCCATAGCTGGGTGATGGCAGCGTCGGACTCGCGCTCAATGGTAATGGGTTTACCCGGCAACACGCGATAGGAGTCCAGGCGATCGCCCACCCGCACGGCTGACGTGCCCAACTCCATTGCCACGTTGAGGCGGATTGCAGGCGGGTCAATGGTGATTTGCTGTCGAGGACTGTCGGGAATCAGCGTCAACGAATAGGTCTTGAGGGGCTGAACATCAGAGTCGGAGGTTGAATCAACCTCTGAGGTAAACGAAGTCACTTCAGAATTCACCACCTCAGAATTAGCTGAATTCGATTCCGTGGGTACGGCAAGATTTTTCTGAGCGGAGGTTTGCAGACTATTTTCTGGACTGTCATTCATTCGACGGCGGTTGGCCTGGTTGCAGCACTCCATCGGGGGCTGATTGTCTGGCATTGCTTGATCCATACCCCCTGTAGAGTTGTGCATCGGCTCGCCGTGCATCGATCGATGCATAGAGTCGGGCATGGAATCGGGCATGGAATCGGGCATCGTGTCAGGACTGGCGATCGCCCAACTCCCTCCCCAACCCATCACCATCAGCCCGACCCATAGCGCAACGCAGCACAGACGGGCGATCGCCCTCCAACGTAAACCCAGCCGTTCCATACCCTCTTGCATAATCATCACCCTTCCATAAATCATTTGAACCGGACCCATTAAATCGTGACTGGAGCTTCCACGTACACGGTTGGCTCCTGGGTTTTAAAATGGATGCCAAAGCTGGCAAGCTTGTCGGAAATTGTCTGGTTCGCCAACTCTAGTAGCCGTTTCCTGAGGTCAATCGAGTTCTGATTTGATCCCATAATGAAAAACGTAACCCGTGCCCGGTCTGTCTTATTGCCATTATTCGACATAAAGGACACATTAGTGCTGCCTGGGTCAATGCCGTAGACAGAATTTGTGCTGTCGCTCACCACCTGACGCACCAGGGCGCAGGATTCTTCATCCAGCCGCTGGGTAAAGTCCAGATACAACAACACCATTACCTTCTTGGCGCGGGTGATGTTCTCAATCTCCATGGAGATTAGGGTGGAGTTGGGCAAGATGAACAGTGTATTTTTGCCAGATGCCCGAATTTTTGTAGAGCGCAGCCCGATGGACTCCACCCGCCCTAGCTGCCCATTGGACAGGCGAATGTAGTCTCCTGGAATAAAAGGGCGATCGAGGTACAGCACAATGGTACTCAACAACTGCTCCAGGATCGTTTGGGCGGCAAAGGCGATCGCCAATCCGCCGATGCCCAAACTGGCAAGTAACCCGATCAGGTTAAACTGCTGGCTTTGCGCAAAGGCCAGGGCGGCAATAAATCCGATGATGATATTGACCGTCGTTTCAAACACAAGCAGTAATTCATCAGCCTCCAGCCCAAGCCTGCGGATCAAGTCGATACCATATAAGCGCACGAATTGCCGGAAGAGCCGGGAACACAGCCATGCGATGCTGACGATGACAGCCAAGTCCACGAATGGTCTGAGAAAGGCATGCAGTTGGTTGAATCCGTCTCCCTGCAACCAGACCATTGACAGGGAGATCAGAATTAACGTGCCTGCCCGCCGCAAGGCACCCTGCACAGGTTCAATTAACTCTTGATACGCATCCATGAACGGGTCGGGCATTAAGCGGGACACGAGGAGGCGCAGCAGCACCGGCGTGGCTCGCCCAATCAATACAGATACCAGGACAAGCAGAATGAAAGTAATCGGACGAGGCACGGTGCCAGGAGCCTCAGCAAGCTGATCCAGTTGAAGGGTGTTGAGCAATTCGTCCATGAATACGGCGGGCGGTTTTAGCGGGACAGAAATCGAGAGTCATGCACAGAACGACTCCGCTAGATTGTAATCGGTGCGTCTACGTAAATCGTGGGTTCATCAATGTCAAAGCGCAGCCCATAGTCCGTCAACCGTTGGGTAATATTTTGGCTTGCTAGGTCGAGTACCTGCCGCCGAAGTTCCATGGAAACTTCACCCGATCCCAAAATGAAGAAGGTAACCTGAACCTGAGTTCGCTTGGCGTTTCCGGGCATAAGGCGGAACGTGACATCGGTGCTGCGAGCGTCAATTCCAAAAATATCTGAGGTACTTTCTAGAATGACCTGGCGGATCAACGCCATTTCATCATCGGACACCAACTGATATAAATCCAGATAGAGAATGGCCATGACTTTTTTTGCCCCGGTGAAGTTCTCAATGTTCATCTGGGTCAGGGCACTGTTAGGTACGATCATGATGGTTCCCTTGCCAGACAGGCGCACCTTGGTGGAACGTAGGCCAATGGATTCGACGCGCCCAAATGTACCGTCTGGCAGCCCGATATAGTCGTCCACCATAAAGGGGCGATCGAGGTAGAGCACAACTCCTCCCAATAGCTGCTCCAGAGTTTTCTGGGCTGCAAAAGCAACGGCTAATCCGCCGATGCCAAGACTGGCAACCAGCCCAAAAATATTGATGTTGTGGGTCTGGGCAAAGACTGAAACCACCAGCAGGATAATGGCTCCGTTTGCAGCAATTTTACCCAGGATGAGAAATTCGCTGTTGAGCTTGCGTCCTTCCCGAAGGGCTGTATCTAGCAGGTAGATGTCAAAAATATCGCGGAACAGCCGGGAACTCAGCCAAGCCAGGGCGATCGCCGCCCCGAGACTCAAGGGCACTTCGACAATAAGTCGCGCAGTTGTGCGGGGAATTGTGAGCACGATTAAATCAACGCCCAAGAGCACAAACGCAACAATAAGCAGAACCCGATGTTTATTGACAAAGTTCAGAAAAATATCGGTGAGCTTGCCTGAATCACTGATGCCATTGCGGGAGGAGGTTTCCTCATGGAGTCGGGGATGGGTGCTGCTGGGGTTGATTGTCTGGGGAGCATCCAGTTGCTGGGGCGATCGCCGGTGCAGGCCATTAGGAGACGGAGTGGTTCGGGCGATCGCCCTGCCTCGACTGTCACCATTATCCCCACTGTCCCTACTGTTCCTACTGCTCCTGTGGTTATCGTGGTCGTCGGTGTTGCTATGAGTGCTACCCCAAGAGTTGCCCCGGCTGCTATTGCCATTCTCAGCATCTGGAAAGGCATCGTCTGCAAGAACAGTTTGGGTCGGGCTAGGAGGCGTAGGGCGATCGCCAATGCCCCGCCGCTGGGAACTTGAGAGGTCTGCCAACTGAGCCAACTGCCTCAGCGTCCACTGCCCCATCAGGGTTAGCAAACCGCCTAACACCATCACAGCAACGATCACAAGAGCAACCCAAAACCCGCTCTGAATGGGGTGTCCAAAGGGAAATCCAGAAAAGTCTCCATCCATATAGCAATGTGAATCAACAAAAGCAGCTTAGCGATTTTGATCACGACTTGGCAAAGTTCTCAAATTCACAACACAAAGATGGGGGTTTGGCGCGCACGGAGCGCACGCCAAACCCCTATCTTTGTGTGAAACTTGCCAAGTCGTGTTTGATAGCAGTGGTCTATCCATAACCAATGCTAGCGCCCTCTCCAGAAAAACCTGAGAAAAAACGCTAGTATGGCGCACGGTGCCACGACTGC
This sequence comes from uncultured bacterium, assembly GCA_964465285.1. GTDB lineage: Bacteria > Cyanobacteriota > Cyanobacteriia > CAKZMO01 > CAKZMO01 > JBCCWF01. Next base: position 13,558 of record CAYXJG010000061.1, on the reverse strand, counting down.
TCTGGGAACTGTTACGCGGCGTCCAAGATAGCTTTAGCCACATTTAAGTAGATCATGACGCCGAGCACATCTACCGCAGTGGTGATGAAGGGGGCGGACATCAGTGCTGGGTCAAAGCCCACGGTCTGGAAAATAAAGGGCAGGGTGGCTCCAGCTAGGGAGGCGAGGATGGCGATCGCCACGAGGCTAATGCCCACTGCAAAGGACACCATCCAGTTGCCCTGGAGGACAAAGGCAAGGAACAACACCACCGTTCCTAAAATGATGCCCAGGATGGCTCCGGCGATCGCCTCCCGACGAATGACACGAGCCGAGTTGCTGGTGCCAATCTCATCGGTGTTCAACCCGCGAATTACCACTGTTGAGGACTGAGCACCTACGTTTCCTCCGGCACTGATCAGCAAGGGAATAAACGCCGTGAGTGCCACAAACCGCTCCAAGATATCTTCCTGGCTGCGAATCACCGCGCTGGTTGCCACACTGGTAATTAATAGTACAAATAGCCACACCACCCGACGGCGAGCCACCGTAAACAAATTGGTCTGAAAATAGCTGTCGGCACCCGACTGGACGCCACCCAGGGTGTAAATGTCTTCCGTCGTCTCTTCTTCCAGAATGTCGAGCACGTCGTCTACAGTGACAATGCCCACCAGCCGCTGTTCATTGTCCACAACGGGTACCGCAAGAAAATCATACCGCTGGATAATCCGCGCTACTCCTTCCTGGTCGGTGTCTGTCTGCACGTACACTAACTCCCGGAGCATGATATCCCCAATGGTTTGTTCAGGCTGGGCAATCACCAAATCCCGCAGAGACAAAATGCCCGTTAACCGACGGGCGGCATCGGTGACATAAAGGGAATAGATTGTTTCGCTCACGTGGGCAAGGCTGCGAATCCGCTCTAATGCCTGGGCAACCGTCCAGTTTTCTTTCAGCGACACATATTCTGGCGTCATGATGCGCCCTGCCGTGTTCGCCTCATAGCCCAGCAGTAGAGCCGTCGCGCGCCGCTCATCCGTGCTCATTTGGGGCAGAAGTTGCGACACAATCTTTGCAGGCAGCTCGTCAAACAGCTTGGCCCGGTCATCGGGCGACATCTTGTCAACGATATTCAGAACATCCTGTCGCTTGAATTTTTCAATGAGAGACTGCTGGACCTTGCTGTCCAAATGCTCATAAACCTCAATGGCTTCTCCCTTAGACAGCAGACGAAAGGCAATAACCTGCATGGTTTCAGGCAGACCTTCAATGGCTTCGGCGATGTCCGGAGGCTGAACGGGCACCAGGAGTGCTTTGGCCCCCTGGAGGTTTTGCTGCTCCAATAATGCCTGGAGTTGCGATCGCACCAATTCACATAACTCGCGCCGTGACACCGTTTGCGCATTCACCGCTGACACATTAGAGAGTGCTGGATTACCGTCTGCGTTCGACACGATTCAACCTCCCGTAACCGCAATCAAAAAGTCTCCCACGGCGACGTTATGCGGTGATAACAACCGTCCGAAGAACTCATACCCCTGACACCAGAGACCGGGTATCAGCTACCCCATACCACTTTGAGTACCGTATCCGGCGAGAGATCATCCATTATGCCTGTGGGTGCCTGGATGCCCTGAAATTTATCATCTGGGGGTAAGAGCTTCGCCGGATCGGTCGGGCCAAAAAGCGCCAGGGTGTATACCTGGAGAGCAACGGCAAGATGCATGGGTGCGCTGTCGGTACACAGCATCAGGTTTGCTCCTGCAATCATGGCAGCTAATTTTCCAATATCCCCTGGACGAGTCACCTTGATGCCAGGGCAGGCTTGAGTTAATTCTGACACAATGGCTGCATCTGCCTCTCCTTCCGCCACTACAATGGGCAGACCCGGCTGGCGATTTTGAAAGTCTTGGATAATAGTCGTCCATTTCGCCACAGGATACAGCTTATCGATTCCTTTTTGGCGAGCTAGTTCGCTACACCCTGCATGAATCATGACATAGCCCCCATCCCCCAGTTCCAATCGACCCCGTTCACCATCGGCCCAGTCGATATCGCCCTTTGGCAGCACAACCGACAGGGGAGGGCAGGGCGTGGTGATACCCAGACCAGTCAGCAAGTCATGATACATATGTGCTGCGTACTGATCTGGCATAAGCGGTACTGAGCCGGTTAGAAACACATGGCCCACGCTATTGTGATACCCCACCCGAATGGGGGTTCCCGTGAGCCACAGCAGCAGCCCCACTCCCCAGTTGCTTCCCAGAGAAATAGCAATGTCGTAGTAGCGATCGCGGATCACACCCAACAAATTTGCCCAATCCGCCGGGCTATTCCGGTCTTTAAAATCAAAGAGAATCACGTTGCTAACAGACGGGCAAACGCGGTAAGCCGCCTTTGAACGAGGCTCGACTACCACATCTATTTCAGCCGTGGGATAGGCTTTCTTGAGGTCAGCTAACGTTGGAAAAAACAGAATCTGATCACCGATTCCGCCAGGCACAAGGGCAACTATCCGCATAACAGCTCACTACTGTAAATCCGCTCATCATTGTACGGGAATACACTCTGTAGGAATAGTACCTACGCGACGAATATTACATACGCAAGCAGGCAACGATGAATATAGCAACCAAAGGGTTGTTTAGGACAGAACCATTTTAGGGAACCCGCGCTCAGCGCGAGTTCCCTAAAATGGTTCTGGTTTCACGAACTCTTTCGTTGCTATAGACGGTGGTATAGACGGTTGTTTGACTGGCATTCTTTGACTGGCATTCAAGGTAAAATTGCCTAACAAGGTTGACAGGGTCACACACTCTCTTCCCCCAACTGGGCACTTGTGATTTCCTCGTAACCGAATTCGCAAACCTATCGAAGCAGTAAAGACACGGTGCACTTATTAATTCCAGCCGCAGGAAAGGGCCAACGGATGGCAGGGGAATGGCAGCGCCTCCGCAAAGAACAGCGCAACAAGCTTCTGCTTGAGATTCTTGGAGAACCGATCTTGGCGTGGACGCTGAAAGCAGCCCAACAAGCCGAGGGCATCTCGTGGATTGGCATCATTGGCCAGCCTGCTGATTGGCAAGACTTCAAGGATATTCTGGTGAGTCTGAAGTTGACGAAGTCCGTGGAATTCATCCAGGGAGGGAGCACCCGGCAAGAGTCTGTCTATAACGGCTTACGGGCACTTCCTGGCGATGTTCAGCACGTCCTCATCCATGACGGGGCGCGATGTTTAGCTACGCCAGAACTGTTTAATCGCTGTGCAGATGCCCTGAAGGAGGTGTCTGGTTTCATTGCAGCGATTCCGGTCAAAGACACAATCAAAGTGGTGTCGCCAAATACCCAGGCCATTGAAAGCACGCCCGATCGTTCCCATCTCTGGGCGGCTCAAACTCCTCAAGGCTTTGATGTAGCGCTGCTGAAACGGTGTCACGACAGGGGACGGCAAGAGGGCTGGGCTGTCACCGATGATGCAGCACTTCTTGAAAAATGCGAGATTCCTGTTCATATTGTTGAGGGTGAGGAAACAAACCTGAAAGTCACGACTCCTGTGGATCTGGCGATCGCCGAATTCATTTTGCGATCGCGCAAACTATGATTGTTAGACAACAGAACACCACAAAAATGTCACAATAGTTTATGACACTGTATCGTTCCTAACACTGTATTGTTCCTAACACGTTTCGTTCCTAACACGTTTCGTTCCTAACACGTTATAGAGGGTAACTACGATGAAAGATCAAAACTACTCCTGGAAGGGAAGCCCTAACGCCGGCAAGGTTCTCGCAATTCTTGCCCTTGTCGCAGGCGTCGCCCTGGTACTTGCAGGCTTCAGCTCATAAGTGGCAGCTACCAGAATCGTTGAGGCCGTCCCGCATTCCCTTCTGGTAAAGCGTTTACAGCGTTTCTAAAAACTCAAGCAACATCATCTGGTGAGGTTCTCCAATGGGCCTCACCTGTTTTGCTATGGCAGAGTAGCGATCGCCCCGGCGTATATCCTCAACCGTGTGCAGTCCCATATCCCATCCTTCGGTGAGGGTGAGAGCATCAAGGGTTGTGTCGAACGGGGCATGGTATACATGGCGAATGCTTTGATCGCCTTCATACACCTTGAAGGGATAAATGCTGGGCGGAGTGTAGTTAATTTCTTCGAGGAGTTCTCGCACAACAGCAATATCGGGCGACTCATCTGGCTCAACATGCCCGCCAAAGAAGCCCCAGCATCCGGGATAGGCGATGCCTGCAATGTTGTCCCGGAGCTGCATCAGAAACTGAAGGCTACCATCCGGCTGAGTTTGATGGAGAATGGCGATCGCCACGTGGGGTCGGCTATCGGATGTCGAAATGCTATTTGAATTGAGCATAGATTTATCGTCAATACGGTATAAGCATTATCGTAAGAGGTTGACAGGGGCTTAGGGACTTGCAAGAAAATAAAGTACCCGGAAAAGAGCAGCGGGCGCAGCCCGCTGCTCTTTTCTTCCGGTATCTTTTTTAGCCGTAGATCCCTAACTGATCCCCCTAAATCCCCCTTGAAAAGGGGGACTTTGAACGTGATTCCCCCCTTTTCAAGGGGGCAAGGGGGGATCTGAAGTAGCACTGAGGACTTCTCAAACATCCTCTTAGCGTTCACCTTAGGGACTTGCAAGAAAATAAAGTACCCGGAAAAGAGCAGCGGGCTGCGCCCGCTGCTCTTTTCTTCCGGTATCTTTTTTAGCCGCAGATCCCTAGTGGGGGTTTTGCCACACGTGAGTCCGGGTTCTCAGGAAGTTTTGAAGCCGGGGAAGTCGTCTGCAGATGTCGTAGATGCTCGCAGATTATGGAGCGCTATTTTTGGATACACGACCTGGCAAAGTTCTCAAATTCACAACGCAAAAAAGGGGTTTGGGGCGCGCTCAGCGCGCCCCAAACCCCTTTTTTGCGTGAAACTTGCCAAGTCGTGTAGGTAGGCATGATGAACGATAAACACCCAGGAAACTCTGCACTGGCTTGAGTATACGTCTTAGGGCGATCGCTCGATTTGCCCCAATTCCCAGAGATACCGTTCCCCTGCATCGGTTCCAAATTCAGGAGTGGACTGGTAAGAGAGCGTTCCTTTGATCAACACGTCTTCCCCTGTGGTGAGGGTGGCATCACTGGTGACGACCCAGATGTATCCTGTGGTGTCTTCTAGAGCATAGACCTGACCATCTACTAGGGGAATGCGATCGCCCACCGTTCCCTGGACATAGACGGTTGAGCCGACTTCAATCTGCGTTTGCACAGCATCTATGGAACGGACTTGCCTGGTTAGTCTCAGCGGCAGTGGACGGTCGAGGGACTGACATGCTGTGGCACTGATTAAAAGAGCTATCAGCAGTCCCCAGGTTGCACCACGGCATAAGGCGCTCATCGGCAGTAGCGATGGATTAACATGCAGCTTGGAGTGAGAGGTGGAATGCATAAGGGCGTGGTTGACAGATTGATGGCTGGATGAGGAGGCGTGGCTGTATCCATCGTGCTTTCTCGCGGCTGATCAGTGCCGGGAGCTGGGGCGAATTGCGACAGAAAGTATCACCTTCTGACACAAACTCTCACAGAATGAGCTAAATCTGAGAGACTGTGGAAGAACAAAGCAGCGGATGTCTTAACACTACTGAATTGGATGCGCTATGGCTGGTCTACTTGATGGTAAAGCACTCGCCACTCAACTGCAGGCAGAGTTGGCAGCGGAGGTTCAAGCCCTCACCTCAACGGTTGGGCGATCGCCCGGATTAGCCGTCATCATGGTTGGCGATAATCCAGCCAGTGCGGCCTATGTGCGGGGGAAGGAAAAAGCCTGTGGCCGTCTAGGGATTGCCTCTTTTGGAAAACACCTACCTGCTGAAACCTCTCAAGCAGAGTTAGAAGCCATTATTGATGGACTCAATGCCAACGATGCAGTGGATGGCATTTTAATTCAACTGCCGCTGCCCAATCATCTCGACAGCATTGCACTCTTACAGCAAATTGACCCCGACAAAGACGTTGATGGCCTCCACCCTTACAACATGGGAAAATTGCTGCGGGGGGAACCGGGATTGCAGAGTTGCACCCCGGCAGGCACGATGAAGCTCCTGGATGCCTATGATATCTCCCTGGAGGGAAAGCAGGCGCTGGTGATTGGGCGGAGCATCCTGGTGGGAAAGCCCCTAGCACTGATGCTGCTCCAGCGGAATGCGACGGTGACCATCGCTCACTCGCGCACAAAAGACCTGGGGGCGATCGCCCGCGCTGCCGACATTCTCATTGCGGCAGTGGGCCGTTTGAATCTTGTAACGGCTGACATAGTAAAACCTGGAGCCGTGGTTATTGATGTGGGCATTAACCGCATCACTGAACCGACCGGAAAAACTCGGCTGGTGGGCGACGTCGATTTCTCTGCAGTGGACCCAGTGGCAGACTGGATTACCCCTGTGCCGGGCGGCATTGGCCCAATGACAGTGACGATGCTATTGCACAACACCGTACGGAGCTATCGTCAACGGTTCCAGGTTTAAACTGGTTTAGGCCAGAGGAGTCGAACAGAGGAGTTGAAAGAAGTCAAAACCGATACTCTCACCCCGCTGCCTAAGCGTGCGGTCTCTGAGTTCATTCATTGCTGTGATACCTGCTTTGAGGGAGGAGATGCCCGATACAATGAAACTAATACTCTTTCCATATGCGGAATATCCCATATGCGGAATATCCCATATGCGGAATATCCCCAGGTAGCATGTCCAGGTGAGTACATTGATGAGTACCCTATGCAACTGATAGTCAACTGATAGTCAACTGATAACTAACTGATAACCAATCCAGCCCACATCCAATTTATACCTTGCCAGGTCATAAACTTAGTTTTTGAATTGTGGGAATCCTGCGCAGCGCAGGATTCCCACAATTCAAAAATTAAAGCTGTAGCCTATGGCAGTATAGCCGTGAAAGAGTGGCGAGCAGTGCTCGCTCCCTCTCACTCCAGAGGATAATCATCTACTTTCAGAACATTCCAACACATAACTAAATCGCATAATAACGGTGAGTTTATGACACGTCTAAGCAATCCAGGGATGGTCTTTACTGATGAGCGCCCAGACACCACTTCATCCTTTGACCTTGCAGCCTACCTCGCAGAGCGTAAAGAAACGGTGGAAGTAGCTCTAGACCAGTCTATTCAGGTGGTCTTCCCTGAAACCATCTATGAATCGATGCGCTACTCTCTCATGGCAGGTGGGAAGCGGTTACGCCCTATTCTTTGCCTCGCAACCTGCGAGATGACTGGAGGCACCCTGGAGATGGCGATGCCCACGGCCTGTGCCCTGGAGATGATCCACACCATGTCTCTGGTGCATGATGACCTACCCGCCATGGACAACGATGACTATCGGCGCGGCAAACTCACCAACCACAAGATTTACGGAGATGCGATCGCCATTCTTGCTGGAGATGGGTTGCTGGCCTACGCCTTTGAGTTCACCGCTACTCAGACCCCAAATGTGCCTGCCGATCGCCTGGTTAATGTGATTGCCCGGCTAGGAAGAGCAGTCGGAGCGGCAGGGCTTGTGGGAGGGCAGTCCGTTGACCTGGAGTGTGAAGGCAAAACGGACGTGTCTGTTGAAACCCTTGACTTCATCCACCGCCATAAAACTGCAGCCCTGCTGGAAGCGTCAGTTGTGTGTGGAGCCGTGTTGGCGGGCGCAACGGATGATCACATCCAGCGCCTTACCCGCTACGCCCAAGACATTGGCCTCGCCTTTCAAATCGTAGATGACATTCTCGACATCACAGCGACCCAGGCAGAACTAGGAAAAACCGCTGGAAAAGACTTGAACGCGCAGAAAGTGACGTATCCTAGCCTGTGGGGGCTGGACGAATCGCGGCGAAAGGCTCAGGCATTGGTAGACGCCGCAAAACATGAATTGTTGCCCTTTGGCAGCACAGCTCAACCGCTGATTGCACTCGCTGACTACATCACGGCACGCACCCACTAAAGCACTAACCATGCAGGATTTTCTCACTATATTTGATAACCACATTCTCGTCGTGGCACTTTTAGCGTGTCTATTTGCTCAGGTGCTCAAAGTGGTATTTGAGTTGCTGCACCACGGCAAGGTTAACTTGAGGGTATTGACTGAAACGGGTGGCATGCCTAGCTCTCACTCAGCGTTGGTGGCCGCCCTGGCAACGGGCGTTGGGCAAACGCGAGGATGGTCAAGTGCTGAGTTTGCGATCGCCTTTGTGGTGGCTGTCATTGTTATGTACGATGCTGCCGGAGTTCGGCAGGCCGCAGGCAAGCAGGCTCGGCTACTTAACCAAATTATCGATGAGCTGTTCAGCGAGAAGCCTGAATTTAACGAAGACCGCTTGAAGGAACTCCTGGGGCATACTCCCGTCCAAGTGATCGCTGGATCGGTCTTAGGTGTGGTGGTGTCTTGGATTGCCTCTCCTGCTTACTGAGGTCAAGGGTTATAGCGTAGCCACTTTGGCTTTGATTATCCCGCAGATCCCCGATGGTGGCGATCGCTTCGACATTAAAGGGATTTGGGGCGCGGGGAGCGTGTTTCAAACCCCTATTTTTTTCTTGTGAATTTGAGAACTTTGCCAAGTCGTGGCTGTACCCGCTGGTGATGATATGGCACGGAATATCTCATGCGGCAGAAATTAAACCCTCCCCCCGCAAAAAACAGGAAGCTCCCAACGACATATTCCCAGGCGACGTAATAAAATATTGTCTGCTTAAGGCTGGAGTCGGAGATTTCCCATAGGTATGGAATGGATGCGACCAAAAACAGAACAGCCCCTATGATAAACGTGATAGCAGTCGCGTTCATCAGCTGGAGCGTAATTTTGCCCCCTGCCTGAATAACTTGCATAGCGCTGATACAGGCCCCAATCACAAATAAAAAGCTACCCGTAATAAAACACCAGGCTCCCGCAATAATCCAGCCAATGCTAGACAGAAAGAAGAGGCTGCCTAAGGCAAACAACACTGTGCCACTTACATACAGAACCGCTGAAAAGCACTCTAGCTGATTCCAAATTGTGACTTTGTTTTGAGTCGAGATCACGTAGCGAACGGACTCAAAGAGGTCATAGCCTGTGACGACCAGATAAGTCATCGAGCCTGCAAAAAAGCTCCATGCACCGATATCAGCATGGGACTCATATTCTGGAAAGAAGAAGACACTCCCGACCGTGAAGATGACGCCTCCAATGAGGTAGAGAATTGCATGTGCAGATTCCCAGTGAAACTGCTTGGGGCCGGGTGATGCATTACTGAGCAGGTTAAATCGTCGAGGCCTATTGGTAAATAAGTGAGGCATATCCTCTCTAATGTTGTGCATCAGTAATGTTGTACATCAGTAATGCTGTGCATCAGTGGGGTCACGAATTAATGTTGGACACCTGACGTAGTACGACATAGTGAGTCATTTGTCCATGGGCATGGGCCAGAGCGAGACCACTATTTACTAAGGTAATAAGGACATCCAACACGCGCAAGGTACTTCTCTGCGGCACAGACGCCACTATAGCAATCCGCCGTTAGGTCAGCATCCTTCCGGTTCTAGAACCTCTGGCATGGCAAGCATTCTATTCATCCTTCATCTTTCATCCTTCTGCCTTTCGCTATATCAACGGCATAATTGGCATTCGGGAACTGCCCTTCCACGTCGATTTGCTGCACCACTTCTATCAACTGCTCGGCACGCATGCGATGGGCTTGGCTCAGTGAACTGATACGCAATCAGTTCACTGAGCCGTGCTATGGCCGCCTCGATCTGCTCACAGTCAGCCTGGTGCGTGGCTTGCAGATAGGCCAACTTTTCCACGTCCCACTTGGCTCCTTAAACCTCCACCGCCAAGCCATCTTGGCGCTCACGATTCGCCACCACCGTCGTCAGAATCGTGTAGTAGCGGATTATTCAGTTATTGACATCGTCCTGAATATCTTCCAGTTATAGTGTCTAGCGGCTTGTGGGTACTCTTAAACCGAATGCAATCAGGAAAAAAGCGCTTACACAGAATGAATTACACGACTTGGCAAACCCCTCGTTCCTTCGTAAACTTTGCCGAGCTGTGAGAATTACAAAAATTTTGTGTAATGGCTGACTCCTGGCATCTGTCGAGTAGAGTCTATTGCTGGAAGTACACTACCATGTCCTCCACGTCTGCCAATGAATTTAACTTCACGATTATCAAGCAAACTCAGCAGGAACTCGTCTTAAAGAGCAGTCCCAAAGCAGTCGGCAATGTAACGCTGGGCATTGTGATCAGCCTGATTGGCGCTATCTTATTTACCTGGTATGCCGTTTCCATGATTCTGCTCATTATTTTTGTAGTAGAGATGATTGCAGCTTATATCCCAGTTTTAGGCTGGATTTTGAGGTTCTTTTTAGGGTGGGGGCTGATTTTTGAGCCATTTAAGTGGCTATTGCAGAATGCGATGGGTATTCGACAAACATCGGTTCAAGAATCTATTTGCCGTTTTAACGGGTCTTTACGGACAATCACGCTCAAGCAACAGACTCGTTCCCATACCGTGACCTCAGAGTTTTCGTTCGACGACGTGCAGAGTGTCGATCTCTATCGATATCGGGGAATCAGCATGATCCTCTACGAAATTGAGCTGGTCATTAAGCCGCGGCGATCGCTCCCGTACTCACTCATGCGGCTGCGGCTGCGGCCTGAATTAGCCTTGGTCATCGGCGAAGCCGATCTCTCTGATAATTTTGTAATTCTCTCCTCCTCTGATACTGAGAACCGCACTATTCGTATTCTTTTACCTAGCAAGTGGAAGTTGTTTACCGCTCCGCCCCGATGTAGATGGGAATATCGCCCCATCCCGTGGTGGTTTTCAGCCGCCATGGGCTCCCGTGTCCCGGTTCTCGAAGGCAGCTCAGAAGCACCAAAAATGCAGCGCATTAAACGCCAAATTCAGCAGCTCATTGAATTCCACAGTCATCATCATCGAGATATCAACGACAGCCATGCGTAGCTACTGTTAACCTGGGTTTGGGTTATACCAATTCTTGAAAGTAGAACTACAGATAGCTAACCTGTAACCTATGCTAACGATAGGTTTGCCAATCCAAAATCGAAAATCCAAAATCAAAAATCCAAAATCAAGCATTGATATTAAACGGGTTTGAGCTTATTCTGAATTGACGTTAAGTGCAGCACAGGTAAGGGGCAGCGTCGTCCTCCTAGCGGGCAGCGCAGAAGTGGGTTTTACAGCTAATTGTGACCCCCTACTTACCCGTTTCTGACCCTTGTGTAGCAATCGTGTGGAAGAAGTTAAAATGCTCGATTGCTTCTATAATCCCCAGAGCGTGGGACTGTTTCGCATAGTAAATGTGCTCCGCATCGATCAGGTGAGAAAGCTCCTCATCGTGGCGGTTTGCCACAACTGCTGCCAGAGTGTTGCCCCGCATCATGTCTTCATCCGCTCCAGAACCGCCTGCCACCAGAATTCTCTCCAGGGGAATGCCCCGGCGATCGGCAACATAGCGCAATGCCATCCCCTTTGACGCCCGAATGGGAAGAACATCAAGGTATTGTCCAAAGGACAGAATCACATTGACGGCTAGGTCTTCCTGGTGCAGTAGGCTATTAATCTCTTCTACCGGAGGAGCGACACCACCGTGGTAGAAGTAGCTAATTTTGAAGCGGCTCTGATGCTCCCGAGGCTGCAATTCCAGTCCTGGCAGGTCAGACAGCACGCGCCGTACCTCCAGCATTGTCCAGCGGCGATCAATGTGTTGCGCCCACCAGGTATCTTCAATCAGATCAGGATTGTAGTAGATTGCTGTGCCACAGCTAGCAATGAGGACATCAGGCTCCGGAATATTATATTGCCGCAAAGCTTTCAAAGCCGTGTCTAAACGACGGCCTGTAGCGATGCCAAAGGTGGTTGAGCGGCGGTTTTCTCGGAGCAAATCAATAAACTGGGGAAGGTGGTCGGGATTGCCCAGGAGGTTTTGATCGATGTCGCTGAAAATGGCGCGGTCGTGGTACAGCATCTGCCGACGGATAAGGGGAACGCGCGGAACCACCTCGGTTTTGTCCACAAGGGGGCGAATGGTGTCCAGATACGCCTGGGCATGGGCATTCCAGGAATAATGCTGGCGTACGCCGCTGAAGCCATTCTTTGCCAACCGCTGCCACTCATCAGAATTGTTTAAGAGCGATAGAAGGGCTGTGGCGATCGCCTCTGTGTTCAACGGGTCAATGAGAATGCCGTTGTTGCAGTTGCGGGTAATATCCCGTGGGCCACCGTCTTCTGTGGCGACAATAGGGAGGCCGCTGGCTGCCGCTTCGATGAGTGTGAGTCCAAAGGGTTCTGTCAGAGCTGGATTCACAAAAATACCGCCTGAAAGGGCGGCAATACGATAGATGTCAGGCACCTCATCAGATTTGTGGTGTTTGGGATAAGCAACTTTTCCGTAAAGGTCGTGGCGGTCGATCGCCAAAAATAAATCGGTCAATACCTGCCGTGCCCCTTCATCCATGTCACTCACATCATCTCGATTACCCGCAACGATAACCAGGTTCGCTACGTCTTGCAGGCGTTCCGATTGTCCAAACGCATCCACAAGCGCACCAATGTTTTTACGGGTATCGGGCCGTGACAGAGCCAGGATAATGGGCTTGTCCGGTTCTTGCAAAAACCGCCGAATTTCGTGGCCGATGGGTGTCTGCCATTCATTCCCTTCAGGCGGGTAGAACAGGGTCAAATCTGTTCCAGGAGGAATAACGCGCATCCGTTCGGGCTGGTAGCAGTCGTAAAATTCGTACTGCTCTTCAATTTCCTGATGAGTACTGGTGATGACCCGATCAGCACTAGTGAGGGTCATCTCCTCTGCTTCGATGCGGCGCAGCATGTTGTAGCGGCGATCGATTTCATCTGAGGAGAGGCCACTGGCGAGCAGCCGACGACGCTTGACCCGCCCCAAAGAGTGCCCCGTATGCACAAGGGGAACCTCTAAGAAATGGGATAGACGACTGCCTACATACCCTGCATCCGCATAGTGGCTGTGAATGAGGTCGGGAACCATATTCGAGTCCCGAAAAAAAGCCAGCATATTGTCCACAAAGCTGTCCAGATGATCCCAGAGAGATTCCTTAGGAATGTAGTCTTCCGGCGGCCCGGCTGCTACTCGGACAATACGTGCACCTTCGTCTAGGGGTTCAATCTCTTTGCTGTACTCTTCATCAACGTCGGGGGCAGCGACTAAGCGAGTAAATAAGTCTACGGCAGCGACATCAGGCATTCGGGCAAGGGCACGGGCCAACTCAACTACATACTTCGTTTGCCCACCAGTGTCAGCATCTCGACCCAGTTCTAGGTTTCGTCCTCGAATTAAGCCATGCACGCTAATTAGAACGATGTACAAATCTGTAGTACGTTGACCTGGCATAATTCCCTCACAGCGTACAACCGTTATGTTCTTGATAGCATTATCACCCGTGGCAGCCTAAAACGACCTTGAACATCCAACTTTTGCACATTGATTGATTCGTCTCAAGAGGATGTTTGAGAAGTCCTCAGTGCTACTTCAGATCCCCCCTTGCCCCCCTT